>DATGWP010000198.1:0-24470 GCA_035299425.1 Chitinophagales bacterium
TAAAGGCCGGTTTAATGCCTGTTAAGGTGCCCGAGCGCGATATTATTGTTAACGAAAGTGAAGTTACAGGAAGTAAATAAACGTTGGCATTTATTTGATATCAAATAGCATAACATACAGAAAATCAAACTAAGAAAAAAATGAGAAAAGTAATTTCAATGGCGTTTTTGGTTTTAAGCGTAGCTATCCTTTCGGCGCAAACCCTGCAGGATGCGCAACGCGAAATTGATAATGAAGGCTATTTTAAAGCCAGGCAAATTTTGTTCAAGCTTTGGAAAGACCCTGCTGCCAACAAATTTGAAGTAGCTTACTATTTAGGTAATGCTTATCTGAAGAGCGATGATGCCGACTCTGCAAAAATATTCTACCAGGCTGCATATAGCCCCGATACTCGTACAGCCCTGGGTTATGTAGCCAATGGACGTGTATCTCTTTTAAACAAAGATAGAATAGGTGCCAAGGCAAATTTTGACCGTGCCTTGCAAACCAGCAAAATGAAGAATGCAAATATCTATTACGAAATTGGTGATGCATACTTCCGTCCTGCCGTTATTGATTTAGCTGCGGCTATTTCAAATTTCGAAGCAGCATACAACCTCGATAACAAAAACACTACTATCATGCTTGCGCTTGGCGATGCATACCTGGAGAACTCGGTTAACGATAACACCATGGGTGGCAAGGCGATGAATAAGTACGAAAATGCTTCAGAAGTCAATAAGCAATTAGCATTGGCACACATTAAGAAAGGCCGTTTGTCGGTTCGTGGTAGAATGTACGACCAGTCTATCGAGGCTTTTAATAAAGCGCTTTCTATCGATCAGAACTACCCTGTAGTTTACAAAGAACTGGCAGAAGCTTATTACCTAACTAAGCAGTATGATAAAGTAAAGCCTAACTTCGAAAAGTATATTGCCTTAAGCCCCGGCGACAACCAGGCGCGCACTACGCTTGCTTCACTATATTTCCAGAGCAAAGAGTACGATAAGGCTATCGAAGAGTCAAACAAAGGTTTGGCTAACGACCCTAACAACTATATCTTCCAGCGTATTATTGGGTTCTCTAACTTCGAGTTAAAGCGCTACAAAGAGGCTGCTGAGGCAAATAAGAAGTTTTGGGATAACCCGGCCCATAAGGTAAAGGATATAGATTATATCTACTCAGCACGCATTGCCGCACAATCGGGCGATACTACCGGTGCCTTTAATTACTTTAATCAGGCTCTGGCTAACGACTCATCTAACTGCGACCTGTTAGGCGAATATGCTAAAACCTTATTCCTGGCTAAGCACTACACCGAAGCAGCTGCACAGTATTTAGTAAAGAAAGAGCGTTGTGGTAAGTTGGCTTCTTTAGATGTTTACTACTTAGGCCGTGCTTACTTCAGTGCCAACGACTCACTACGGGCAGATTCCACATTCGCTGAGTTTATCACCCGTAACCCAACTTCACCGGATGGTTACTACTGGAGAGCATGGACCAATACCAAGTTCCAGATTCAAAATCCGGAAACTTTCCCTGGCTTACCATACTACCAAAAATATATCGAGATAGCATCAGCTGACCCTGCTAAGTATAAAAGAAACCTGGTAGAAGCTTACAACTATGTTGGCTTTTATCACTGGAGCAAAAAAGAAACCGATCAGGCTAAAGCAAGCTTTATGAAAGCTTTGGAGGTAGACCCAACAGATGAGATGGCAAGCGAGCAATTGAAAAAGCTGAATTAATAATAACCGTAAGGTATACAACAAACGCCCTGCTGCAAAGCGGGGCGTTTTGTTTTAAATAGTTGGCCTGTAGATAACATTGCCAACAGTGCGGGCAAACTCCTTTTTCTGCTCTATCAGCAGCTTATGCAGCTTCATTAGTTTCAATAGCTCAGCATCATCTTTGCTATCTTTAATGCGTGCTTCAATTTTCTTTAACTCGGCAATATTGCGGTACTGCTTAAACCGCATAATTGCCGAGGCTATATCCTTTGTAAAAATATCGCGCTTGCCCGGAATTACGATTTTGTATTTATTAAACCAGTTTTCGCTCAGCGAGTAAGGCTGTGCTAATATGCCAATAGCAAGCTGCGAAATATTCAAGTCATCGTTCCCTGTAAAAAACTTTTCTTCGTGCACCTCTCCCTGCGCAAACTCATGCTGTATAAACTCATATATCTGCTTATACTGTAAAGTCTCCAGGTTTAGGCCATCCAGTTCTTCCAGCACGTATTGCGTTACACTTATTTCATTTTCTATATCGCCGATTTTCCAGGCACCGAATTCTATCAGTATCCGTATTATTTCGCGCTCCAGTATATACAGGTTGCTGGTAGCTTCATTGTATTGCTCCTGGTGTTGTCCGTGGTCCTGTTGCTCTTCCCGTTTCTTTACCTCCTGCTTTACGTCTTCCTTCTCCTGTTCACCGGCTTTCTTACGCCTTTTTTTGTTAACCTCGGTTATCAAAATCTGTTCGCTCATATCAAACAGCTGGCTGCACTGCTTGGTATATACCGACCGGTGTATAGGGTCCGGTATCTTGGCAATAGATTCTATTATGTCCCGTATCAGCTCCGATTTGCGGATGGGGTCGTTCTTAGCCTCCTCTGCAAACAATGACGATTTAAAAAGGATAAGGTCCTTTCGGTTATCCTTTATAAACTGCGTTAGCCCATCGGCCCCCATCTTCTTCACAAAAGAGTCAGGGTCCTCCTGGTCGGGCAATATTACCACCCGCACATTCATACCTTCCTCCAGTATCAGGTCAGTTCCGCGCAAAGCTGCTTTTATACCGGCCTTATCACCATCATACAGCATGGTTATATTAGGCGTAATACGCTTTACCAGCCTTATCTGGTCTACAGTAAGCGATGTGCCCGATGAGGCCACTGCATTCTCTATACCCGCCTGGTGCAGCGATATCACATCCGTATAACCCTCTACCAAAAAGCACTCATCTTTTTTACGTATCTCATTCTTGGCATAGTAAGCGCCGTATAGCAGCTTACTCTTCAGGTATACTTCGCTCTCGGGCGTGTTTACATACTTTGGCGCCTTCTCATCCTTCACCATTATGCGCCCGCCAAAACCCACCACCTTACCGGTCATGTTATGCACGGGGAACATCACCCGGTTACGGAAGAAATCGGCCGTGCTGCCTTCTTTGGGTGAAGTAAGCCCAGCTTTCTTCAGCACTTCTATATTAAAACCTTCTCGTAGGGCATGCTTGGTAAACGTATCAAATCCATCTGGGGCAAACCCTAGCTGAAACTTCTCAATAGTGTGATTTAGAAATCCCCGCTCCTTAAAGTAAGCCAGCCCTATTTTGCCACTTTCGTTATGCAGCATATAATCGGTGTAGAACTTCTGCGCCGTGGCGTTGGCAATGTGTATGCTCTCCAGCAGATTATGCTTCTCCAGCTCCTTCTTTTTGTCCTCATCACTTACCTGCGTTTCATCTATCTCAATGTTATACTTCTTGGCCAGGTAACGCAGTGCATCAGGATAGGTTAGCTGTTGGTAATCTATTAAAAACTGCAACGGGCCTCCCGCCTTACCGCAACCAAAACACTTATAAATATTCTTGGCCGGGCTAACATTAAACGATGGTGTCTTCTCGTTATGGAAAGGACATAACCCTTGCAGGTTTGCACCCCGCTTTTTAAGCGTAACAAACTCACCCACTACGTCTTCCACGCGGGCCTCGTCCATTATCTTATCTATAGTCGGTTTGCTAATCATACTGGGAGCTGCAAATTAAGCATATCTGACCATACCCGCCAACCCGTTTACCCGCCCAACTACTCAGTCTTGCTTCGCTCGATACCCCCCGCTCAAGAGGGAAAAATGCAATCAGCCCGCAGATAAACTGCAGGCTGTTAATTATGTTTAGTATTTGCCTTTCAATTCAGCATTCCCAAATCCGCATTTCCTATTGCCCTGATGTGGCTTGTGCCTTATTATATCTGGCCGATATCCATGGCGGAACATCTACCTTAATATCGTTTATGTATCCTTTCATGCGTACTACAGGCTGCAAATCATCGGAGTACCCACGACGGTGCATATTGCAGTCGAACTTTCCGCTTAGTAAAAAGGAGGTTTTATCAGCATTCCATTCCACTTTACTTACCTTAAAAAAGTTACCCTCCGGCAACATATAGTATTCGGCCAGGTTATAGCGCAGGTCAAAGGTTACATCGTTGGCATCGCTCATTTCACCGTTAGCCTGCGTGCTGAAGGTATATTCTATACCTATATTCTCCTGGAAAAACCTTCCATTCTCATCCACCGAATCTTGTCCATAAAACATAAGCGAAGTTACTACCCGGTTGCGAGATGCATCGGTAGAGGCTGCAAATGGGTTAGGCTTGGTAACCAGTGTAGCCCGGTAAAACGAGTTTTCGCGCAGCACAAACGACTTACCGTTTATACTCGCATCTATACTACCCTCGCCCTTAAAAGCATCGCGGTAACCCTCGCCCGGTTTAAAACTATACAGCGCCAACGCCGCAACTATTAATACTATGGGTGTAAACAGTTTCTTCATAAATGGTGGTTATGTATCTCCCTTTACGGAAAAAGCTACGCTCATAGTGCAGCGTGAGGCTTTGTTTATTACAAAATGCAGATTGAAAATACAACAGCCGCCCCCCACCCCTAAAGTGAGAACAATGCATAATACAAACAGCCACAAGAGAAAATCTTGTGGCTGTTTGTATTATGTGCCGATTGTTAACTGCAGACTTGTATCTACTGCGCTATCAGTTTTTTGTATTTAAACTTTTTAGGCGTTTCGTCAGTAATACCCAGGCGCTGTTTCTTATTCTCTTCATAATCGCTGAAGCTACCCTCAAACCAATACACCTGGCCTTCTCCTTCAAAGGCAAGAATATGGGTGCATATACGGTCTAGGAACCATCTATCGTGCGAAATAATAACCGCACAACCGGCATAGTTTTCCAATGCTTCTTCCAGCGCGCGGATAGTATTAATATCCAAATCGTTGGTAGGCTCATCCAGTAGTAGTACGTTCGCTTCGTCGCGCAGGGTAAGCGCTAAGTGTAAGCGGTTACGCTCACCACCCGATAGTACTTTAATCTTCTTCTGCTGGTCGGCACCGTTAAAGTTAAAGCGGCTTACATAGCCGCGGCTATTCATCTTTAATTTACCAAGCTCAATCCATTCGCCACCTTTGCTTATCACCTCCCACACAGTAGCCTCAGGGTCTATGTTGGTGTGTGTTTGGTCTACATAGGCAATCTTCACAGTTTCACCCACTTCAAAGGTTCCGCTGGTTGGCTTTTCTTCGCCCATTATCATGCGGAACAACGTGGTTTTACCCGCACCGTTAGGTCCTATTATACCCACTATACCCCCTTGCGGCAGGCTGAAGTTCAAATGCTCATACAGCAAGCGGTCGCCAAAAGCTTTGCTTACATCATTGGCCACTATCACCTTCGCTCCTAATCTCGGACCCGGTGGTATGTATATATCGAGTTTATCTTCGGTTACTTTCTCCTCTTCGGCCAGCATTTTCTCGTAGTTGGTTATACGGGCCTTGCTTTTTGCCTGGCGGGCTTTCTGTCCCATCCGCACCCACGCCAACTCGCGCTCCATTACCTTTTGGCGCTTGCTCTCGGCACGCTCCTCCTGCTCCATGCGCTGTTGCTTCTGCTCCAGCCAGCTGCTGTAGTTCCCCTTCCACGGAATACCCTTGCCGCCATCCAACTCCAGTATCCAGCCCGCTACGTTATCAAGGAAATACCTATCGTGCGTAATACAGATAATGGTCCCCTTATACTGCGCCAGGTGATGCTCTAACCACAATACAGATTCGGCATCTAAGTGGTTGGTAGGCTCATCCAGCAACAGCACATCCGGCTCCTGCAATAGCAGGCGGCACAAAGCCACACGGCGCTTTTCACCACCCGAAAGGTTCTTTATCGGTGCATCCGGATCAGGGCACTGCAGGGCATCCATAGCGCGGTTAAGCACCTGGTCTATCTCCCATGCATTGGCCGCATCTATCTTGTCCTGTAGCGCACCCTGGCGCTCCAGCAATTTCTCCATGCGGTCGCCATCCAGGTTAGGGTCGTTAAACTCCTCGCTAATGCGGTTAAACTCATCCAGCATGGCAAAAATCTCTTTCTTGCCCTCGCGTATAATTTCAATCACCGTTTTGCTGTCGTCCAGCTTTGGCTCCTGCTCCAGGTAGCCTACGCTGTAGTCTTTGCTCTTTTCAATTTTACCCTGGTAGTTCTCATCCAACCCGGCTATAATTTTAAGCAGGGTAGATTTACCCGACCCGTTAGAACCTATAATACCAATTTTGGCCCCGTAAAAAAAGCTCAGGTAAATATCTTTCAATATCACCTTTTGCGGCGGAATGGTTTTACCCACCCCCTGCATACTGAATATGATTGTATTGTCTGCCATAGTTTTTAGTAAAATGAGGTGCGAATATAGCTAACTATTGCTTTGGCAAGTGTCGATGTGGATTAAAAATGATACTCAATTTGGTGCATACTACTATATTCGGTTACATACAATATATATTATGCGTTATGTCCCCGATATTATCCCTGCTGAACATAAAATACGCCCCGATTATTTTAAGGGTGGGCCCCCTATAACTGCAACCGAAAATGTAATTCGCAAGGTGCTGTATGTGGCCGCATTTATTGCGGGTGCGTTTTTTATGATGGGTGGTATAGGGCTTTTGCTCACCGGCCAGTTTTTGGCAGGTGTGTTTTTGTGGCTATCAGGTCTTATGGTATTTCCTATGGGGTTTGGTATAATACAAAGTCAATTTAGAGCACCCATACCCGGCTGGCTTAGGTTTGTGTTTGCTTTTTTATTGCTTGTAATTGCGGCTATAGTTAGTAAGTAAAATAAGAAGTATGAATCAACAAATATTTAAAGAGGTACCTATAAAGGGTAAAACCATTACCCAAACCATATTTAATATTACCCCTATAGCCAATGCAGTGCGCGAGTTAAACAATTTGCTTGCCACCACGCCTATATTGCAAATTACAGTAGGCGATGTGCGGAACATAGAAACCCGCTACGGTATACAGTTTACCAAAGATTTTCAACTGAATACCGAAGAGTTTTATGCTACCTACCTTAACCACTGCATGAAAGATATGCAGTTGAGTGAAGCGGAACTGGAAAATCTTAGCTATCTTAAACTGCTACTTGGTTTGTCAGATTCTACGGTCGATTTTTTACATAACATGGTTGCCGCTGCTATTTACAAAAAGTCCATGCAGGACGCTATTGGGGATGGGCGTTTATCTGAAACCGAAAGAGATTTTTTGAGTAAGCTGCAAAGCCTGCTAAAGTTGCCGCAGGATATTGCCGATAAAATCGCAAAAGAAACAGGCACAGTTTTCTTAAATACTTATGTGAGCAAAATTTCGGCAGACCAGCGCCTTTCGCCCGATGAGGAAAGAGAAGCTGAACTGATTGCACAAAGCCTGGGCCTGCGCTACGACCCTAATAATATTAGCAACACTCAGGTGCAAAGAATGCGGCAGTACTGGGCGTTAGAAAACCTTCCGTTACCGGCCATACAAGTCGGGATTGTCTTGAGTTCCGGGGAAAAGTGTTATATAGAGGTAAGTAATGTAGCATGGCGGGAGTTGCGCACCTTTGTGAGTGAGAGTTACAGCGGCACGGTGCGTGCTTCGCAACTATCTAAACGGTATGCTTATGGAGATTTTAAGCGCAATGTTTCTACTTACCAAAAGGAGGTTGTGGTGGATACCGGCAGTCTTTATCTTACAAGCAAACGCCTGGTCTTTATTGGAAGAAACCAAAGCTTCGATATTTCTTTAGGTGTTATTTTGCAATTTAATGCGCTTAGCAATGGTGTAGAAATTAAACGTTCAGATAGCCAGAACCTGGCTCTTTATTTTACCGACCGGGTAGATATTTTTAATATTATGCTTGCGCGTGTGTTACAAGGTGATGCGAGTGAAAACATTTCTTCTGTTCCCGGCCATGCGGCGGCTATAGGTTAAATAATATTAGCCATTCCAGGCAGGCCTGTAGTTTTAAAATGCCTATAAGGTTTTTACTATAACATACACTGCAATACCAGCAATAGAAGAACCTAATAGAGCGAATACTATTACGGCAATGGTATTGTCGTTATCAGCATCGGTATAATCTGTCGGTGAAAGATATATGTAGGCTTTATCCTGCAGGCCGTAAACAGGTATATGGAAATAATCGAAGTGCTTTGCCCAGAAATCAGGCTCTTTCTGTCGTGTAAGTTTCATCTGCATTTCATCGTAGCCAAGCTGTAGTTCAAGTGTATCGAGTGGTTGTACGTTTTCTACATAATTTTCTACATGCATAGCCCGGTACATATAACCGGTAATTATGAAATCGAAATCAGGATACTCCAGCAACTTGATGTGCACCGACCGCGAACCTTTTGCGCCTTTCGATATTTCGGCCCGGTTGGTAATTGTGCCGCTTAAGAGGTTTAGCATAGGGTACGGTGGTGGGGGGGTAGGCCCATTATATGTAGCTAATGCAATGCCTGTTAAGAACAGGCCCATTGCTAATATACATAAGGCTACTACCAATGTGCCGCGGCGTTGCATAGCTTTTTCGCGGGCCTTATCGCGTTTTACGCCATGTGTGAGCATAGCTTTTAGCAGGTCGTAATTACCGTAGATGTAGGTGGATAGCTGATATTTGCCACTGTCTGTAAATAGGGTGAGGGTGCGGTTAAGCTTTGTCTTATTAACATGTTCTATCTCTGCCCATCCAATAATTGTGTTTAGCGGTATAGTCCGTTTGCTATAACCAAGTATGGATTTAATGATGAGAGTATCGCCATCGATATACAGCGTGTCGAAACGTAGAATTATGGCTAAGCATGTAAGCCCAAACACAGCAAGAATAATGGAACCTATACCCTCAGTTAGTTGCCAGTAAGGCGGTGCAATGCTTATGAGAAAGGCGTGATAGGCAAAAAACAGGCAAAACCCACCACCCAGCAGCATAAGGCACAGGTAGCTAAAGTAGCTATTGAAAGATTTTATAACCGGGCGGGGCATGAAGAGTAAATAATACAAAAGCCAAAGTAGTATAATTTACAGTGTGCTTAATGGTGGCAAACATACGTCAGCACATGGTCCTCGAAAAACTGATAGTGTACCGTTAGGTTTTCGAGAGGCGATTCAATACCAACAATAGCGGCATTTAGCTCGCCTGCAAGCTTTAAGTGGAAGGGTTGAATAAGTAGTTGAGTAGCAAAGGTAATTTCACCTTTGCCGTATAATTTATAAAGGGCTTCTTTGGCGCTCCAGTATAATATTAGCTTTTCCAGCTTTTCATCCGGATGAATAGCATCTATCTCATCATCGCGCAGAAACTTGTGTGCTATGCGCTCTACTTTTGGGTTTACCATTTCGAGGTCAATACCTACCGGATTTTTGGGACTAAGCATGGCAGCCGCAAATATGGGCGTATGAGATAACGATAAATTTTGAGCACCCGTTTTTAAAACTGGTTTACCGGCTTCATCTTTTTCTATATCGGTGGGCGTGCCCAGCATGGTGTTTACCAGGTGCCGGCTGGCAAACCACTGCAATTTTTTATTCTCGTTTTTAATATCGGGGTGCGCTACAAAATGCGGCTCGAAGTAAGCGTTGTCTTCTTCAATACGCCAAAGGGCGATATTAAAGTCAGTGGTGTTTATTTGATTATAGAGAGGCATTAGCCTTCCAAATTCAGTGTAAAGGTGAACGTGCGCGAATACATGCGCTCGATAGTGCGCGAATAGATAAGGCCTGGTGTTGGCGAGTGCAGGTTGATAAAGCCATGACTTACTTTCAACTCGGGCGATAAAATGAAATACGGGAAGTAAATCATAAACCCGATGCCATACTCGGCGGCAGCATCGTTTTTGCCCAGCTTTATAATGTCATCGGCTTTACGGGCCTTCACGTTACTGGCAAGGTCAAAGTCATAACGCAAACCCGCAATTACATATATCCGGAAATCTTTAATAGGGTCTGACTTAAATCGAAGTTGCAACGGAAAGTCGAGGTAAATAGACGAGATTGTTTTTTTAATAATAGTGTTGTCCAGGTCTTCGTATTCAATGCCTTTATCCGAGAATGAAAGTGTAGGTATAAAGCGCAAATCGAAATAGCGGTGAAACTGATAATTACAGATAATACCCAGGTTAAAACCGGGACCAAATTTCGTTCTAAAGTAGCGGATAGAGTCGTTTACAGCCTGTTTTTTGCTATGTATAAGCTTAAAATCTCCCACGTTAACCCCCAGTGCAATACCAAAGTAAATATCCTTACGCCCCAGCTCGTGCACATTAAACTGCGCCTTAACACCAAGTGACAATAAGAAAACAATAATAGCTATCCCTGCTTTTTTCATTTGTATTATTAAGTCTCCGCCGTGGCGGAGATTTAGGGGTTTATTTCTCCATTGTATAAAACGCACAGGCCCCAAACGTTAGCGGCTGCCATTTCACATTCTTAAAGCCAATGTTCTCTAAAATTTTCACGAACTCCAAACCTTCAGGAAATACCTTAACACTTTCAGGCAAATAACTATAGGCCCGTGCATCCTTAGAGAATAACCTGCCAATGAGCGGAACTATTTTGCCAAAATATAAACTGAAAAGCGCCCGGTTTATTGCGTTCTTCGGCATGCTGGCTTCCAGTATGGCCACTTTGCCACCCGGCTTCAACACACGGTGCATTTCGGCCAGCCCTACGGTAAGGTGCTCAAAGTTGCGCACCCCAAAGCCCACTGTAATGGCATCAAAACTATTACTCTCAAATGGCATTTTTTCCGAATCGCCTTTAACAAACTCTACCACATCGGCCACGTTTAGCTTTCTGGCTTTTTCGCGGCCGTATTTCATCATGCCTTCGCTCAGGTCAA
This sequence comes from Chitinophagales bacterium, assembly GCA_035299425.1. Classification (GTDB taxonomy): domain Bacteria; phylum Bacteroidota; class Bacteroidia; order Chitinophagales; family LD1; genus Bog-950. Next base: position 10,923 of record DATGWP010000198.1, read on the forward strand.
AACCGGTAACCTTTTGTGGTTTAAGCACCAGTGCCTCAAAGGCAAAATCGCCGGTGCCGCTGGCTACATCCAGTATGGTTTTGGGCTTAATAGTGCCTATATATTTTACAGCCTTTTTGCGCCAGGTTATATCTATACCTAATGAAAGTAAGTGGTTCAGGAAATCGTAGCGGTGGGCAATGTTGTCAAACATTTCTTCTACCTGCTCTTTTTTACTACGCTCGTCGTTATAAGGTGTTACCGTTTGGCCCATTGGCCGCAAATATAGTTAAGAATGCGGAATGCGGATTTGGTATAGAATATATAGCAGTCTGTTGATTTTACTTCCAACTTCGCACTTCTAACTTCTAACTTCGTATTATTGCCCTTATGTTAATCAAATACGCAGAATACACTGCAAGTTATGTGGCGGTTGAAAAGTGCCCTAAGCCCGAGGTGCCGGAGTTTGCCTTTATTGGCCGCTCTAACGTGGGCAAAAGCTCGCTCATAAACTACCTTACCGGCCGTAAAAAGCTGAGCAAGGTGAGTAATACACCTGGCAAAACCCAAACCATCAACTATTTTGATATTAACCATAACATCAATTTTGTCGATTTGCCGGGCTACAGTTTTGCCCGGGTAAGTAAGGAGCTACGAGATAAATGGGATAATATGATACGTAACTACATATTGCACCGCGAGCAGTTGATGTATGTATGCCAGTTGATAGATGCCCGTATACCCCCCCAAAAGGTAGATTTGAATTTTATAGGCTGGATGGGCAAAAACCACGTGCCGTTGGTGGTTATTTTTACCAAAGCCGATAAGCATGGCGCTGAGGTTAGCAGCAATATTGCGGCGTTTAAAAATGAGTTGCTAAAGGAGTGGGACGAACTGCCTATCATGTTTGTGACCTCATCGGAGAAAAAAAGTGGGGGAGATAAGGTGCTGGCTTTTATAGAAGAAGCCACAAAAACCTATTATGCTGAGAAAAAACGCTCACAATCAGAGGATTAACAAGATATTTTTATTTTAAAAACAAAAAGCTATATTTGCCGTCCCAAAAATTAAGAACATGAAGAAAGATATTCACCCGGCAAGCTACAGAACAGTTGTATTCAAAGATATTTCTTTGGACAAAGCATGGTTAGGTAAAAGCACCGCCAACACTAAAGAAACTACTAAATGGGAAGACGGTAACGACTATCCATTAGTTAAACTTGAAATTTCGAGCGAAAGCCACCCTTTCTTTACCGGTAAAATGAAACTGGTAGATACTGCAGGCCGTATCGATAAATTCAAGAAACGCTACAGCAAAAAGACTGAAGAAAAAACTGCCGAATAATTCTGGTAAGTTATATCATAGAGAGAGTGCCTCCGCCATGCGGGGGCATTTTTGTTTACGGCTGTTTATTCCCCTCCTTCGCTGCTACCGCAGCGGTATTTAAGGAGGGGTGGTTCGCCGAAGGCGAAACGGGGTGGTGAAAGTTGCCGTTCAACAATTCATTTACCTATAATCATCTTTTTCTTCATTCCAATAATCCTTTAGATTAGCCGCATGAACTTAGTATTGTTCGATTGCCATAAAATACGCACCAACCTGCTGCCCCTTACCTTTACCCGGCCGGTGGCTGATATTCGCTTAGGTATATTAACTATCCGCGAGAAGTGGGAGAAGCTGATGGACCGCAAATCGTATTCGCTTACCGAAGATTATCTACTGGGTAAGTTTGCCGCAGCGCACGAGCCCTTTGAAGGAGTGTATGTCAACGGCGCTGTTTTACCTGATACCAAATTGGTGGGTGCAATTAACCGTTTGGGCGCTATGCAATCGCTGGTGCAGGGCGATACCCTGCTTGCCTTCAAAAGCGAAAAACAGCATTTAAACTACGAGAATTTTGAAGCCATTGTAAAAGGTTTTACGGTGGTAGAGTATGGCGAAAAGTTTACCGCAGTTAATAACCTGTGGGATATTTTTGGAATGAATGGTGCTGAACTAAAGGCAGATTTTGATTTGTTGACCAGGGGCCGCCAGTCGCAAAAACTAAGTGATAGCAATAAGCTTATAGGTCCGGTTGAAAATCTATTTATAGAAGAAGGGGCTGTGGTAGAAGCCAGCGTGCTGAATACCAACACCGGTGTAATATATATAGGCAAGCATGCCGAAATAATGGAGAACTGTGCTGTGCGTGGACCATTAGCCCTATGCGAGCATTCGGCGCTAAAGATGAGTGCAAAGGTATATGGGGCTACTACCCTGGGCCCGCATAGCAAGGCAGGAGGGGAGCTTAATAACGTAGTGATATTTGGTTACAGCAACAAAGCACACGATGGCTTTTTGGGTAATTCGGTATTAGGCGAATGGTGCAACCTGGGGGCCGATACCAACAACAGCAACCTGAAGAATAATTATGGCGGTGTAGAAATATTCAACTATAAAGAAGGCAAAGCGGTAGAAACCGGCCTTACTTTTTGCGGACTGATTATGGGCGACCACAGCAAGAGCGGTATCAATACTATGTTCAACACCGGTACCGTGGTGGGTGTAAGTGCCAACGTTTTCGGGGCCGATTTTCCGCCCAAGTTTATACCCTCGTTTAGCTGGGGTGGCAACCGGTGGTTGTTGACCTTCTCACTGGATAAAAGCCTTGAAGTAGCCGAGCGGGTAATGCAGCGCAGGGGCCTGGCTTTAGGGGCTGCAGATAAACACATTTTAGAAACTGTGTTTGAGCGAGAGGAGAAATATAGGAAGAGATAAATCCGGAAAAACGGAATAGGGAATGATGGACACTTCCATCATTCCGCTATTCCGTTTTTTTATAAATAACAGAACACATCATTATGAGAAAGAAGATAGTAGCCGGTAACTGGAAAATGAACTTGGATATAACAGAGGCGGCAGAATTGTTGGCTGCCATAGATGCGGGTTTAAGAAGCGATAAGTGCGATGTGCTGTTGTTTCCATCGCTGGTGCTGATTGGCGATTTGATGGATATGTACGAAGGGGAGCGCATTGTATTTGGTGCGCAGAACTGCTCTAACAAAGAGAGTGGGGCTTATACCGGTGAGGTATCGGCAGCGCAACTGGCCAGTGTGGGTATAGAGCTGGTGCTGGTGGGCCACAGCGAGCGCCGCGAATATTTTGGCGAAACCAACCAGATGCTGAAGGAGAAATTGCAACTGGCTATCAAGCATGAAGTAACCCCTGTGTTTTGTTGTGGCGAGCCAAAGGCTATTCGCGAGGCGGGCACACAACAGCAATATGTAAAGCAGCAATTAGAAGAAACCCTTTTTGATTTTTCGCCGGCAGCCATTGCCGAAATTATAATTGCCTACGAACCGGTATGGGCCATTGGTACCGGTTTAAATGCCACACCAGGGCAGGCGCAGGAAATGCACGCCTTCATACGTGCCGAGATAGCCGCTAAGTTTGGCGATAAGGTTGCTGCAGAAATGCCTATACTATATGGCGGCAGCTGCAAGCCCGATAATGCAAAGGCCTTGTTTGCCTGCCCCGATGTAGATGGTGGCCTGGTGGGTGGGGCATCATTAAATGCGAAGGATTTTTTGGAGATTGTAAAGGCTGCATCATATTAACCTTTTAAAAATACAAAAAGCTGCACAGGATACCTGCACAGCTTTTGTAAATACATCCTTCTACTTATTTTTTCTTATCTTCTTGTGCTTTAGAATCTTTTAGGCTCTTTTTTATTGTAGCATACGGCACACCTATAATTTTGTTTTCGCGCATCGCCGGTACCCATACTGTTTTAGTTTTACAATCTTTATAGATATCAGCAGGGCCGTTTATGCTGCGTCCCAGGTTTATATCTACCGATTTTTTCTTGCACAGGTTATAAGCTACCAGTTTGCCGGTATTATCGCTTTGGCTTACCCAGTCAGTTACCAGCAGGCAATGTCCTTTCTTCACAATGCCATCGTACATGCCTCCAGCCTGTAGCACCTTTACTTTTTTGCTGCACCTGCCCATCTTACTAATGCTTCCATCGGTATTGCTGCTTCCGCGGCCATAGCTGGCTATGTAAATTTTCCCGCAACCCTTGGCAAGGCCATTGGCGCCAGGCGTTTGTCCTTTAATTGGCAACTGCTTTACCTTACCTTTATAATTTACTTTATAAATGGTGTTATTGTCGGTACTGCTTACCAGCACTCCGCCACATACCATCACCATATCGTTGGCGTAGTTTACACCTTCTTTAGTCAGGCTGGCCTCCCATACTTTCTTACCGGTTTTAATTTTATAAAGCAGCACCTTATCTATATCAGCTACTGCCAGGTACCCATGGCCGGCCATAAGTCCTTTTGGTGAATGCAGTCCGGTAATAAATTTTTCCTGTATCACCGAATCGCCTTTACGGGTTAAGATGCTGATAAACCCATCGCCATCCTTTGCTGTCGGGTCAAGCTGCGCGCCCATGTTGCTTACAAGTAAGTATTTACCCGTTGCCGCCACACTTTCAGGGTTCTGAAATCCACCAATTTCTTTTACTTGTGCATTAGTGGTAAATACCACAGTAAATAATAGTAACACCACTGCTGTCTTAATCATTTTCATTGTCATAATTTGTCGGTTTGGTTAATATAGATTTTTGCACTGCGTTGAAACGCTGCGCATTACCAGAGGGGTTGCATAATTCGTGCCAGCGGTTTTTTATACCCAGAATGGGAAATAGCCACCTTAATCAATGTTCAATAAGTGCAATTTATGGGTTGTGTGCTTTTAATATATTTGTTGCATGCCCTACACCGTATACGAATTTTACAGCAAAGATGAAGTGGAGCGCGATTGGCTCATTTCTATTTTAAGCGACCATCATTTCGAAGGCTTTGAAGAAACAAACGACAGCCTTAAAGCCTATGCGCCTGCCGATAAGGTAACAGAAATAATGGTGCGCGAAATATTGTATGATAATGAAATGCAGGACCTGAAGTTTGGCCACCAGCCACTGGAGGATAAAAACTGGAATGAAGAGTGGGAGAAAAACTTTGAGCCGGTGGTGATAGCCGACCGGGTGGCTATCCGTGCGCCTTTTCACCCTCCTATAAAAGCCGATTACGAGATTATAATAGAGCCCAAAATGAGTTTTGGTACGGGTCACCATGCTACCACCGCCAGTATGGTGCAGGGTATGCTAAAGGAAGAAATAAAGGGCAAAACGGTGCTCGATTTTGGCAGCGGAACAGGTGTGCTGGCTATACTAGCCGAAAAATTAGGCTCTACACACATAGTAGCTATAGATAACGAGGAGTGGGCATACAACAACTGCCTGGAGAATGTGGAAAGGAATAACTGCGTTTGTATAAAAACTATTAAAGGGGATGATACATTCGTGTTCAGCGAGAAATTTGAAGTTATATTAGCCAATATCAACCGCAACGTGATTCTGAAAAACATTGCCTACTGGACTACGCTGTTGCAGCCTAATGCAATTTTGATGGTGAGCGGTATTTTGCAGGCCGATGAAAAAGATATACTTGCCGAAGCGAAAAAGAACGGTCTGCAATTAAAAGATACTATAGAATCTAACGGCTGGATGGCCATTACCTTTACCAACTAATTTTTGTTACCCCCAATTTACCATTGACTAAAATAGCTTAATGAAAAAAATACTGTTATCGGTTCTTGTGGTTATGATGTCCCTGAATGTACAGGCCCAGCAATTGCTTATTACATTTAATAAGGACAAAGCGCAGTTTATGCGCGACCTCAATTCGTTTATGACTGCCAATAAAATGGAGCAGAGCGTAGATGCCATGAACGCCTTTGAAAAAATGGTGAAAGAAGGCAAAGTGCCCGATACCTGGTTTGAAAAAATGGCGATGAACGCCAATAGTATGACCGAGCGGAACATGACCCCGTTTACGCACTTTATACCTTACCTGAAGGCTGTGATGAATGCTGCCAAAACGAAGCAGACCGATGCGCACTTTATAGCCTGGGCCGATTTTGTGACCGATGTGATTGATATGCAGAAGAAGGGCGACAACTCCGGCTTTTTGAAAACAATGGATTTTTCGATTGGCTTTTTCGAAGATGGCTCGTTGTTGAGCACACCTGCCAAATCGTGGAAGGTAAGTCCTGTTACAGATTACAAATTTGAAAGTGGTGGCCTGCGGCCATATGTTAGCATACCCACCACTACGCTATTGGGTTGTGTAAAGGGCGATACTTTATCGGTAAAGCAAACCTCGGGCGATTATTATCCTATCGAAACTAAGTGGGAAGGTAAATCGGGCCGTGTAGATTGGGCACGCGCCAGCCTTGACCCTGCCAAGGTATATGCTACATTTAAGAAGTATGAGGTGAATACCTCCAACTTTAATTACACAGTAGATACCGTAAGCTTTGTGCACAGCGAGTATTTTAAAACCCCGCTAAGCGGAAAGCTGATGGATAAAATGGTATCCAGCGCAGATAGTGCCACCCTAAGCTATCCGCGTTTCGAATCGTATGATGCAGGTATGACCATTAAAGAAATTGCCCCTAATGTATCTTACACGGGTGGCTTTAGCTTGCATGGTGTAAAGGTGTTGGGCTATGGTTCTACTGATGAAAAAGCTACACTTAATTTTTATGCCCGCGATGGTAAAACAAAAGTACTATCTGCAAAGGCAGCCACAGTTTCTATCAAGAAAGGAGAGGAACTGGGTGCCGATAGGGCAGAAGTAGCTATTTATTTCGGGCCAGATTCTATTTACCACCCACAGCTTAGCGTGGTTTATAAAATACAAAAACGTGAAATACGGTTGTTGCGCGGCGAAACCGGTATGGGCAAGGCAAGGTTTACTGACTCGTACCACAATCACGAGTTTCAAACCGATGCGATTTTCTGGAACTTAGACTCATCTATACTTAACCTGAAGATACTTTCGGGTGCGGGTAAAAAACCAGGCATTTATGAGTCGGTAAATTATTTTCAAAAGGAGCTGATACGCCGTACACAGGGCTATGCATCTTACGAGCCGCTATCGGTGCTTAAGCGCCTATACGAAAAAGGTGGTTCGCGCGATATCAATGCCCTGGACCTGGCCCGTGCGCTGGACCCTAACCTGAAAGAAGGAGAATTGAAATCATTGCTTTACACATTGGTAGAAAACGGTTTTATACTTTACAACGAAGGGTTGGGTGTGGTTACTATAAAGGATAAAGCCATCAACTACGTATTGGCCAATGCCAAAAAGATAGATTACGATATTATTCATATAAGCTCGGCACCGCAAACCGGTAATGACTATATAGATTTAAAGAGCAGTAACATAGACCTGAAGGGTGTAAAGGAAGTGCCTATCAGCGATACGGCGTTTGTGTTTTTTGTGCCTAAAAACAATGCACTAAGCCTGCAGAAAGACCGCAACATGGAATTTGACGGGCTGGTGCTTGCCGGTAGAATGGATATGTTTGGTGAGAAGTATAAGTTTCAGTATGCGCCGTTTACGGTGGACCTTACCAAGGTAGATACGCTGATTATTAATGTGCCTGATAGCAACAAAACGGATGAGTTTGGCAACCCTATATTAAAACCTATCCGCTCGCGTATAGAAAATCTGAAAGGCTTGCTGGAAATAGACGCACCTATCAATAAATCGGGCCGCACCAAATTGCCGCAGTTTCCACGCTTATACAGCCGCGAAAAATCGTTTGTGTATTACGATGACCCTACGGTAGCCAAGGGAGCTTATAACCGTAAAGACTTCTTCTTCGAGTTAGAGCCTTTCCGCCTGGATAGTTTGAATAACTTTAGCGTAGATATTATTAACTGGAAAGGTAAATTGGTATCCGGTGGTATTTTTCCGGATATGAAAGACAGCGTGCACCTGCAAGCCGATGGCTCGCTGGGCTTTAAAGCTGAAACTCCTCCCGGAGGTTACGATTTGTATAAGGGCAAAGGGAAATACTGGGGTAAGTTTGAGTTGAACTATGATGGTATGGCTGCCGATGGACGCATTATTCACAGTACTGCTGATTTTACATCGCACGATATCCGCCTGTTTCCCGACTCGATGCTGGGAACCACAGATAGCATTACAATAGCCAAAACATTTGAAGGGGTAAAAACACCAGCGGTGGTTGGTACCTTCGAGCAGATTTTCTGGCGTCCTAAGGCAGATAGTATGCACATTAACATGATGAATGCCGACCATCCGTTCTCAATGTATGACGATGGTTTTACCACATTTAAGGGAAACCTGCTACTAACAGCAAAAGACCTGCGCGGTAATGGTTTGTTGGATTGGAACGAGGCAACGCTGGAATCGAAAGATTTTGCGTTCCACACTATGGACCTGGCGGCAGATACGGCGGCGCTTAATATCAAATCTACCGGAGATAAAGTGACGTTTAAAACGCCTAACGTAAATGCCAAAGTGGATTTTAAAACACGTATCGGCGATTTCGTTTCTAACCAGAAGAATATCCCTACCGATTTCTCCTACAATCAATACAACACGGCTATCAACGAGTTTAAGTGGTTTATGGATGAGAAGATACTTGACTTTAAGGCACCGCCACAGGGCCCTGGTGAGTATTTTAACTCTACCCGCCCCGACCAAAAGGGACTTCGTTTTTTGGGCAAGCGCGCTACTTACAGTCTTATCACCTCTATCATCCGTGTAGAGAAGGTACCGGAAATACGGGTGGCAGATGCCAGCGTAATACCGGATAGCGGTGTGGTAATTATTGAAGCAGAAGCAAAAATGCAGCAGTTGCAAAACGCAACCATTATTGCCGATACTATTACTAAATATCACAAGATAGAGAAAGCTACTGTAGATATTTACAGCAAAGAAGAACTGAAGGGCTTTGGAGAATATAAATACAATACCAAGGACATTAAGCAGATAATCGACTTTAAGGATATACTATGTAAGAAAGAGAAAGAAGGGGAGCGTAAAAAAGCACATGATATCTGGCAGTTGAATGCTAACGCAAGTATTGATGCGGAGAAAAAATTTGTAATATATCCTAATGTAGGTTTCAATGGCGATGTGCATTTACTTTCTATCAATAAGTTTCTTGGGTTTAAAGGGTTTGCCAATATCGGTTTGAAACATGCCGGTGTGCAGGCCTCCGACTTTTTTATAGATCAGGATGTAAACCCTGAGAAGCTTGAATTAAAGTTTGATGACAAAACGAAGAACGCCAACGGCAACCTGGTTAGCGCGGGCATACACCTAAACGCAGCAGAAGATGTACGCGAGATGTATGCCACATTTATGGGCTCTAAGAAAGATGCAAAGGATGTAACGCTGTTTCAAACCAAAGGGATAATTACACAGGCGGCTACCGGTGAATACTCTTATGGCGATGAGAAGAAGATAAAAGACAATGCACCCCGTGGTAATGTCATCCGTTACGATGATAAAAAAGGTGTAGCCAAGGCAGAAGGTAACTTTAACTTATCTACCAATTTTGGAATCATTAGAACCAAAGCTGCCGGCTTTGCCGATGTATACCTGGATAGCTCTAAGTACAAGTTCAACCTTACGTTTGGTATAGATGCTAACATAGAGCCGAAGATACAGGAGCGCCTTGAGTTTTATATGGGGGGTGATAATGTAGACCTTGCAGATATAAACTACGAAACCGAGAAGCAGCGCAAGACCATACAGTTTTTAACTGATGAAAAAGATGATAAAAAGCTAATGGAAGAGTTTGAAAAGGTGCCGGTATTTAATAAGCGCCCTAAAGGCTTTGACTATAACTTTGTATTCAGCGATGTGAATTTTGTTTACGACTCTATGGATATATCGCTGCGCTCGGTAGGTAAAATAGGTGTGGCTATGGTGGGCAAAAAGGTGGTAAACAAAAAACTGGATGGCTATATCGAGTTTCAATATAAAGGTGGTGCCGACATTTTTACCATTTACCTTAAAACCGGTACCAATGACTGGATTTACCTGGAGTACCGTCCGGGTACATTGGGTGTGCTTTCATCATACGATGATATTAATAACAGCATAGCAACCGTAGCACCTGAGAAAAGAAAAGTTACAGGGCCCGGTAAACGTTTCTATATGTATACGCTTGGCAGCAGCATGAATAAAACAGGCTTTGTTGAATACATGAGCGATAAAGCCAAAGGCATTTTCCGCGAGCGGCCAGATGCTACGTCGAGCTTTACCATGCCTATCGATTCATCTATGTTTATTGGCGATTCGAGCGAGCTGGAAAATGGTATGCCGGGCGAGCAGAACATTACACCTGCCGAGAAAGAAGAAATGCAGCGCCAGGAAGAAAGGCAGAATATAGAAGAGATGCAGATGAAGGGCCAGAACATTCTTTCGGGTCCGCCGCCTGATAGAAATAAGCCGAAAGAAGAGCCTAAGAAGGAAGAACCTGTGCCGGCAGAGCAGCCAGCCAGCGAGCCTAAGCGGGAAACACCTGTGCAGGAAGCCCCTAAACAAGAGCCTGTAAAAGAAGCTCCGAAACAGGATGCCCCTAAAACTGAAGAACAGATAATTGGCGCACCGGGTGGCAATGCACCGGCAGAAGAACCGAAGAAAAAGGGTAAGAAAAAGAAAGAAGAAGCACCTGCTACCGAAACACCTGTGCAGGATGCTCCTAAAACAGATACACCGGTTCAAGAAGCACCCAAGGAAACTCCTAAGGTTGAGGAGCAGATAATTGGTGCACCGGCAGGCGAAACACCGGCTGAGCAACCAAAGAAAAAGGGAAAGAAGAAGAAAGGGGAGGAGGCAGAGCAACCTACCGGTGATGCACCGGTGCAGGAAACTCCGGCAGTAACACCGCCACAACCGGAACCTACACCAACGGATTCTGTACCGCGTTAATTAAAATAGGAGTGTCATTGCGAGGAGTCCCGATGCTTTGATCGGGATGACGAAGCAATCCCAAACCTACAAGGGGTAAGTAAAGCTAAACGTGCACTTCGTAGCTTGGGGATTGCTTCGTCACTCGCAGAGCCTCGTTCCTCGCAATGACACCTATTTTTATTCGCAATTCATAACCTACCTCGCAAACTCTAACCTCATACCGCGCTGGCGCTCATCAAAAGTGCCTTTGTTGTAAACCGGGAAACCATTAACAAAGGTGGTTACTACTTGTCCTTTAAATGTCTTGCCTTCCAGCGGGCTCCATTCACATTTATATAAAACGTTGGCATCGGCCGCCGGTGCGCCCTTCACGGTGTATTCTTTATTCAGGTCAAGCAGTGCCATATCGGCGTAGTAACCTTCGCGAAGGTAGCCGCGGTCTTTTACCTCAAAGCAAATTGCCGGTGCATGGCACATTTTTTCAATTATACGCTCCAGCGATATTTTACCCTGCTGATGAAAATCAAGCATTACATTCAATGAATGCTGGATGAGTGGTAAGCCAGAGGGAGCCTTTAAATATTTGTTGCTTTTTTCTTCAATGGTATGCGGGGCATGGTCGGTGGCTATTACATCTAGACGGTCGTCAAGCAACGCTTCGAACAAAGCCTTTTTGTGGTGCGCCTCTTTAATGGCAGGGTTGCATTTTATTTTGCTGCCTAAGCGCGCATAGTCACTTTTATCAAACCATAAGTGATGCACACATATCTCCGACGTAATGCGTTTTTCCTTCAGCGGTATATCGTTGCGGAAAAGCTTTAACTCGTCGGCAGTAGATAAATGGAATACATGCAGGCGAGAGTTGAATTTTTTTGCCAGTTCAACTGCATAGCTTGATGAATTGAGACACACTATTTCGTTACGTATCTCGGCATGGCATTCAAATGGGATATTCTCGCCATACTTCTCTTTATACATTTCGGTGCGCTCTTTCACCAGGCGGTCGTCCTCGCAGTGAGTGGCTATCAGTATATCGTTGCGCTGGCTGAAAATCTTCTCTAATACTTCGGGCTCATCTACCAGCATATCGCCGGTACTGCTGCCCATAAAAATCTTAATGCCGCATATTTTCGTTTTGTCCACCTTCATCAGCTCATCAATATTATGATGATTGGTACCCATATAAAACGAGTAGTTAGCCAGAGAAGTTTTACTGCCTATTTCATATTTCTGCTCCAGCAACTCTATTGTACAAGCTGGTGGTTCAGTATTCGGCATTTCCATAAAGCTTGTAACACCACCGGCCACACCTGCGCGGGCCTCGGTGTAAATAGTGGCCTTATGCGTAAGCCCCGGCTCGCGAAAATGGACCTGATCGTCTATAATGCCCGGCATCAGGTGCAGCCCTTCGGCGTTTATCTCTTCTACTTTAAATTTTACATCAAAGTTAGAATCTATGCGCTCTATGCGCTGTCCGCGGATTAAAACATCCTGCGATGAAATTTTGCCCTCGTTAATTACACGGGCGTTTTTTATTAGGTAGTCACTCATATTGAGAAGCGAATTTAGAAATTGAGATGGTTATGGGGTGGAATTTTTTAGTCAGATATGCCCTGCTTTAAGTTATAAACAGCGTGGTTTTTAACACCCGGCCCATACCTTTGCAAAGTTGCCATTTAAGAATATTTTTAGCCGCTATTGTGGGCACTACTGTCAACCGGCAAAAACAACCCACAAACAGATAAAATAACATGAGCGAAAGAAAAATACTACTGGAGGTAAAAAACCTTGTAACCGAGTTTAAAACAGATGATGGTATTGTAAAGGCAGTAAACGACATTTCGTTTACCCTCCACCGTGGAGAAACCATTGGTATAGTGGGCGAGTCGGGCTCAGGTAAATCGGTTACCTCGCTATCGGTAATGCGCTTGATACCTAACCCACCGGGCCGAATAGCTAGTGGCCAGATAAACTTTCACCAGAAAGACGGTACTGTAATAGACCTTACCAAGATAACGGAGGAGGAAATGCGCAAGTTTCGCGGCAACGAGATATCGATGATATTTCAGGAGCCTATGACCTCCCTTAACCCCGTGTTTACCTGCGGCGACCAGGTGGTAGAGGCAATTGTACTGCACCAGAAAGTAACTAAACAACAGGCGCAGGAGATTACGCTGAAGATGTTTGAAAAGGTAAAGCTGCCTAACCCGCAGCGCATACTGGATGCCTACCCGCACCAGTTATCGGGAGGACAAAAACAACGAGTAATGATAGCTATGGCTATGAGCTGCAACCCAAGCGTGCTGATAGCCGATGAGCCAACAACAGCATTGGACGTAACCGTGCAGGCTACCATCCTTGACCTGATGGCCGACCTGAAAAAAGAAATTGACAGTTCTATCATGTTCATCACCCACGATTTGGGTGTAATAGCCGAGATAGCCGACCGCGTATTGGTAATGTATAAAGGCAAGATAGTAGAGCAGGGCACCGTGCTGGAGATTTTCGGCAACCCGCAACACCCCTACACCCGCAGTTTGCTGGCTTGTCGCCCGCCACTAGGTAAGCGACTGAGCAAACTACCTACTGTGGTCGACTTTATGGAAGAAAAACCCGATGGAACTATCATAGAGAAACATACCTCGGTGCAGGACGCCATTAACGCTGTGGTAGTATCTGACGCTACCACGCAGGCACGCCGAGACAAGGTATTTGCTGCCAAACCTATTCTGCAGATTAAAGGATTGAAAACATGGTTTCCTACTGCTAAAAACT
>DATGWP010000199.1:0-18495 GCA_035299425.1 Chitinophagales bacterium
AGTCGCCGGGCCAGTGCCCTTCATCAGCTTGCAGGTGCTTGTAAAAGTGAATGCCTTTATAAGCCGAGTGGAATGCTTTTGTCGAAATATTGTCTTTTAAACCATCATGGAAAGGCACGTCCGAAGGGTTTAAAAGAGGTAATTCGGCTGTCTTTTGTGTCCTGTAAACCCTATCTCCGCTATTAGGGTTCTCCTTTTTATCATACTTAAAAGCCTGCGCCAGGTGCTCTGTTTCTTCGGTATTTCCATCAAATACCCATCGCTGTCTTCCCGCATCTGTATTGAGTTTCCAGCTATTTCGCACACTATTTATCATCACACTTGGCATGGCTTAAATTTATTGTTGAAAACTAATCCACAAATAAAAGTGAAAAATTCGCTATTGCAAATGCGAATATTTCGCATTTTGTTTACACTTGTACTGCGAATTTTACGCAGCATATGTTTTGGTCACTTTAAAAAAGCAAAATGTTATGGTACTAGACCTTTTAAAATCTGCCAACAAGCCCTCGGAGCTGATGGCTATACTGAAAATCAAATTCGGCGACTACTCTATTAAATCAAACAGCGAGCCATTAGATGTATTGGCCGCCAAACTTAACGACCGCTCCTTTTGCTACGCGGCCCTTAACCAGGTATCGCGTTCCTTTGCGGTAGTTATCCAGCAGCTGCCTTATGAGCTCCGCGATCCCGTGTGCGTGTTCTACCTGGTACTGCGTGGACTGGATTCGGTAGAGGATGATATGACCTACGACGAGGAACTGCGCCTACCCCTGCTCCGTAATTTCCATAAAAAGTGCGATGAGAAGGGCTGGAAAATTGAAGGTGTGGGCGACTCTGCCGACTACCGCATTTTGTTGGCCAATTTCGATAAGGTGATAAATGTGCACCAGTCGCTAAAGCCCGAATACCGCGATGTGATAACCAACATTTGCGAAAAAATGGGCAATGGTATGGCCGATTACGCCAGCCGCAAAGTGGTAACTATTAGCGACTACGATGATTACTGCTACTACGTAGCCGGGCTGGTAGGCATTGGTTTATCAAACCTGTTTTACGCCTCGGGCCTTGAAACACACGAACTGGCGGAGAACTTTGAACTGGCCAACTCCATGGGCTTGTTGTTGCAGAAGACAAACATCTCTCGCGACTACTACGAAGATCTAAACCTGGGCCGCTCTTTCTGGCCAAAGGAAATTTGGGGAAAATACACCGAGCGACTGGACGAGCTGCAAAAGAATCCCTACTCACCCGAGTCGTTAGCTTGTATTAATGAACTGGTGACCGATGCCCTGCAGCATGTTTCTAACTGCATCCTTTACCTGAACATGATACAAGACCCGAATGTGTTCCGCTTTTGCGCCATACCGCAGGTAATGGCTATGGCTACGTTGGCTAAAATTTACAACAACCCCGATGTGTTTACCGAAGTGGTTAAAATACGCAAGGGCCTTGCCGCTAAGCTAATGGTAGAAACCAATAGCATGGAAGTGGTGAACAAGGTGATGAACAAATACGTGGAGCAGATTAAGAGCAAACTGAACCCGGATGATCCAAGCTATGTGTTAACCAAGAAACGGTTAAACCGCATTACCGAGTCGCTGGATGATGTAAAGTATAATCGTGTGGAAGTGATGTCGGATAGGGCGATAGAGGAGTCGGTGCTTTTTTAAACAGAGAAAATGACTAACTACGAACAGTACGATATTTGTATTATAGGTGCCGGGGTTGCCGGCGGAGCGCTGGCAGCCTACCTGGGCCGCAATGGGGTGCGTGTGGCTGTGGTAGAAAAAAGCCTGCGCGAACAAGACCGCATAGTAGGAGAGTTGCTGCAACCCGGTGGAGTAATGAAACTTCGCGAGATGCAGCTGGAGCATTTATTGGATGGCTTTGACGCGCAACCGGTAACGGGTTATGCCTTGTTTTTAAATGGGAAAAATTTTAAAGTAAACTACCCTGAAGTAGAGAACGGCCGTGGCTTCCGCAATGGTAAGTTTGTTCAAACTATCCGCAGCTATATTCGAACACTGCCATCGGTAACACTAATTGAAGGAAGTGTGTTGGATTTTACGGAGGAGAATAGCACTGTAACGGGTGTACGCTATACCGATGCTGTTACCAAAGAAGAGAAACAAATACATGCGGCGCTTACGGTTGTGAGCGATGGTATGTTCTCCGGCTTTCGCGAAAAGCTTTCGACGAATGAAAAAAAGATAAGCAGTTATTTCCTGGGCATGCTGTTGCACGATTGCAAATTGCCCTACGCCAATCACGGGCATGTGGTAATAGCCGAGCCTTCGCCATGTTTGGTTTACCCGGTATCGTCTACCGAAACGCGGGTGCTTATAGATTTTCCCGGTAATGAACCCCCTAAGAAAAGCGAAGAGCTAACGGCTTTTCTGCGCAATAAAATAGGCGCACAGATGCCGGAAGAAATCAGGCCATCATTTTTAGCAGCAGTAGAAGAAGGGAAATTTAAAGTAATGCCTAATCACCTTATTCCGGCGAAACCGAAAATAAAAAAGGGTGCGGTGTTGCTGGGCGACTCGTTAAATATGCGCCATCCTTTAACCGGTGGGGGTATGACCGTAGCGCTAACCGATGTGCAGACATTAGGCGAAAAAATAATAGGGGTATTAAAGACGGATGACGGACGACGGACGACGGGAGAAACGCAACTTAGACTAGACCAAGCAGTGCAGCAATTTTATAAGACACGCCATAAGAATAACGCTACCGTAAACATATTGGCCGATGCACTGTATGGCGTAATGAGTAACGATGATTTAAAGAAAGCCTGTTACGATTATTTAGCACGCGGGGGCAACTATGCTGCCGAGCCTATCTCTATCCTCTCGGCCGTATCCCGGGATGTAACTTTGCTTATGCGCCACTTTTTTGCGGTGGCCCTATATGGTGTAAAAAATATGCTTACACCTTTCCCTACTGCCAACAGAATGAAGCGCTCATTCCGAATGCTTAAATCAGCTGTCAGAATCATTGCACCATTAATAAATAATGAAAGGCCTAACCGGATTACAAGAACTGCAATTAGTGTAGTGAGGTTTGTGTTTTAGGTTATTTGTGGGGCCACAACAAATAGCTATCTTTACTTTATGGACCTAATCTCTAAATACGATCTGATTGAGAAAATAGTGAAGACGGATAATGAAACTCTGTTGCATCAGGTTAAGCATTTGCTTGAAGAAGAAGAAGTTGACTCATGGGAAGATATCGATCCTCAATTAAAAGCGTCTATTAAGCGCGGATTGGCACAATCGGAGAAAGGGGAAGTTACAGAACATGCAAAGGTTATGAAGCGCTTACGCAAAAAGCATATCAAAAAATAATGAAAGTTTTTTGGACGGCGGAAGCTGAAGAATCCTTTAGCCAAAACATTACCTACCTGGAAGAAAATTGGAATGAGGAAGTAATTGGCAAATTTATTGGAAAAACAGAAGAGGCAATAAGCACTATTACAAAGCATCCAACCTTATATCCAATTATTAATAAGCAGAAAGGCATTCATAAATGTCTGGTGGTAAAACAGATTGCTCTTTATTACAGGGTTCACAACAATCGAATTGATCTTCTTACTTTTTGGAATACTTTTCAGAATCCAAAGCGCCTTAAATTTTAAGCTACTTTCCAAACACCCCACTCCCCTTCAACCGCCTCTTAAAATCTGCGTAGTCTTTCTTGAGGGGATTGCTCCATAATGCTTCTGCCATAGCAACAAGCCTTGGCATAGTTTGGTGATATAGTTGTTGTTCGGTGCTTATTTTTTCTGTCCAAACGTTGGCCTGCCCGCCAAGTATAAGCGCTTGTTTTTCTACCGGTAATGTTTTCGGTGCAGGATTAAATTGGTAAACCTTGCGCACCGGTAAATAAGTCATATACCAAGCGCCTTTTTTATCGCTTATCTTTTCAGGGTAATCAAAATAGCAGAAAAAGCGAGGTGTCATTATCACCCTGTTGCCTTGCTTTACTGCTTTTACACCCGCACCCTTATCCATCCAGCTCATTACTATTACGCTATCGCTTAACCCGCCGCGCACAATTTCACCCCAACCAATTGCTGTTTTGTTCTTAGTAGCCAGATAGTCTTCCATCTTTTTTAAGACATAATGCTGCAGTTCTTCTTCATTTTTCAATCCTTCTTTTTTAATTAATGCCTGTGCTACTTCGCTTTTCTTCCAGGCTGTTTTGGGTGCTTCATCGCCACCCAGGTGAATATATTTTCCGGGAAAAAGCTCACACACTTCATCCAGTACATCGCGTATAAACTGAAACGTAAAATCACTGGGGCAGTAAATATCGCGGAAGATACCCCACCGGTTCGGAACTGTTTTGGGTTCATCCGGTGTACAGCTTAATTCAGGATAAGCAGAAATAGCTGCCGATGAATGGCCGGGTAATTCAATCTCAGGTACAATAGTTACATAGCGCTCATTGGCGTAGTTTACCACTTCACGTATATCATCCTGTGCATAATAGCCGCCGTATTTTGTTCCGTCTTTTTCGGTACGCCAGGCTCCTGCTTCTGTTAGTTTGGGGTACTTCTTTATCTCTATTCTCCAGCCCTGATCATCGGTCAGGTGCCAGTGAAACACATTCATCTTCAGGCTGCTCAATAAATCTATGTATTGCTTAATCACTTCTTTAGAGAAGAAGTGGCGGCACACATCTATCTCTAATCCACGCCATGCATAGTTGGGGCTGTCGTTAATCTCCATAGCAGGCAACTGGTAAGTTAATACGGAGTTGACAAACAATTGTACAGCTGTCTGACATCCATAATGTAAACCCCGGTGGGTATGCGCCTCTATTAGAACGGAATCGGGAGAAACTCTTATGTGATAGCTGGCATCTGTAGCTGAGTCCGCTTTAGCCGGCAAAAGTTTCAATACTATGTTTCTGTCGTTTTTACTTACCGGTACTGCAAATCGTTTGTTTTTAAATAAGGCATGGGCAAAGTACTGCATAATGAATGTGCTCTCATTATCGGCTTCATTCATCTTTACACCAAGCCCTTTGCTGAAATTGAAAAAGCCCGATTTAATTTCTACCTGTGCAGGTTTGGGAATAGCATCCACACTTTGTGCTAAAGCAGCAGCAGGTAACAGTATAAGAAGACATAACAGCAATCTCATCTCAAAACTTTAATTGCCTTATCCGGGTAATCAGTTATAAGCCCATCTACACCCTGCTGTTTTAGTTTCAGCATTTTATCTTCTTCGTTCACGGTCCACGGTATAATCTTAACCTTTTGTGCGTGGCATTTTTTTATCAGCTTATCATTTACCAGCATATAGTTAGGGCTGTAGATGGTTGGGGTAAAACCCAGTCGTTTAATATTTTTTGCATAGCTGTCGGCATTAAAAACAAGCAATGCTGTTGTAGTACTTGCATCCATTTTGTGTATAGCTTCTAACGTACGCGGGTCGAAAGATTGAATGATGCATTTGTTCAAAACGTTTTTCTGTTTCAATTCATCATATAACATTTTGGCAAACACATCGGGCGCTGGGTGCTCCACCTCATCACCGCCAGGTGTGCTTTTGGTTTCGATATTGTAAAGCACCGGCGGCAAATGGTTTTGTTTTAAATAGCTTTCTACCGAATCAATTACATCGGTTAGCAGCGGCTTAACTGCAAACATCTTTTTTTGCTCAGGGAACTTGGGGTTGCCTTTTCCCCCGCAGTCAATAGTTTTAATAAGGTCGTAGTCCATGCGGTAAATCATGTATTCCTTCTTGCCTTTGGTATCGCCGCAGTAGATGCAAATGTCGCAGTTAATAGTAGGGTCGTGGCTTAATACTACTTTACCATCTTTGGTAATTACCACATCCATCTCCAGTGTGTTTACTCCCAGCTTTATGGCTTCAATAAAGCCGGTAATGGTGTTTTCGGGGTATAAGCCCCGTGCACCGCGGTGGCCTTGAATATCAAATGCTGGTTGGGCATGTGATAATACGCCTACTGAAATAGCGAGTGCTGTTATAATGTATTTAAACATAGCTTTATTGTGTGCCTTTTAATTGTTGCAGACGTTGAGTATAAATATCGGCCTTATAATTTACGCCCGTATGCCTGTACATAATGGCAATATTGGTTAGGGCAGTTTCATTATTTGGGTTTAGCTGCAGGGCTTTTTCTAATGCAGCAATACTTTCCGTATAGTTGCGCATCATAGCATAGCATACAGCCAGGTCTACCAATGGGTCATCTGCCGTGGGGGCCATTTCAACTGATTTTTGAAGGTATCTTAATGCATTGGCAAAGTCACCACGTTCGCCAAATTGCTTGCCTACAGTATTATAATAAGCAGCATCTTTGCCCGGTACGGTTATGTCATCAGTTGCCGGTATATTTTGCGCAGGATAGTCTTTTATATCCAACCCGGTTTTAGCGC
Source organism: Chitinophagales bacterium (assembly GCA_035299425.1). Classification (GTDB taxonomy): domain Bacteria; phylum Bacteroidota; class Bacteroidia; order Chitinophagales; family LD1; genus Bog-950. The sequence goes on from DATGWP010000199.1 coordinate 6,416, forward strand.
GGTGGTTGTTTCTGTAAGTGTTTGCATCGACCGACAAAGGATTAGCTGCCACAGCCTTATTATAATAATATGAAGCGAACTGTTGCTGGCCCGTACTTTCGTAAAGCGAGGCTAAGCCCAGGTAGGCAAGCGCGTAGCCGGCGTTTTCGCGTATAGCATTGTTGTAAAGTAATATGGCCGAATCGGCATTTTGCGCCAGCTTGTGATATGCTTGAGCGTATTGAAACCAGGCCTCGGGTAGATGAGGGTTTATTTGCAGGGCCTTAGTAAGCTCCGGGGCTGCGAGTTCAAATTTGTTTTTTCTATTGGCCACATCGGTAGAGGAAATACCCTGCGTAACCAATAAGGTGCCGTAGTGTAGATGCGCCTGGCAATTGGCTGGCATGTGGTTAGCATCGTGCGCTATTAGTGTGAGGTTATCGTGCCATTTGCTGCTGCGCCCAATGGTTTGTGCCGAATATGCCAATAGCAGAGTTAATATTATACCCGAAAAAACCGTGTTGCTTTTTAATGCACCAATATTTACAGGCGCTTTGTATATATCCCATTTAAAAGCTTTGGCCAGCAGCCATACTACTACTATGCAGAAACCAAGTACCGGTGCATACAAAAATCTTTCGGCAAATATACCTCCGCGTAGTAACACAAATGCCATAGCCGGTGCCAGGCAAAAAATGAAAAAAAGTAAGGCTAAAAAGACAGGCGTTTTTTCTTTCCATTGCTGGTATGCTGCAAAAAGCACAATAGCTGCAAGCAATACACCAACTATAGCCCCAACCGTAGAAAACTCTGCAGCAGGTATCTGGTTATAAGCATAACTGTAATGCAACGGGTATGGAAACAGTATAAGTTTTATGCCCCAGGCAAAAATCAGAAACATGGTAGCCAGCTTGCTGCCGTTTTCGGCGTAGGGATAGTTAACTATGTCTGCACCTTGCATGCCACCAAATGTTCCTATGGCCGCATATTTTTGAAGCTGAAAGGCCAGTAGTACAAACCCAAATATAGATGCGGCTATAACCAACGCGCGGTTATTTTTGTGGTTATCGTAATACAATAGCAGTGGTGCCAATAATATACCCACCATAGCCGATTCTTTAGAAAGCAGGGCCAGGTAAAAACATAGCACTGATAGCGCCAACCACTTGTAATTAATTTCAGGTGCTTGCATTGACCTTAAAATGGCGTAGAGCGCAACAGCAAGATTTAGAAAAGAAAGTATTTCGTCGCGGCTTTTAATATTTGCTACTACCTCGGTGTGTAAGGGGTGGGCAATAAATAAAAGCGTGATAGCAAATGGGAACCACTGGCTATAATCCTTAAAGACCGACAATAGCAATAAGCAGACAAAGAATGCTGTGGCGGCATATAGCAATATGTTTATAAAATGGCTTATATGCGGATTGCCGCCAAACAATTGTTGCTCTATAGCAAAGGAGATTAGAGATAGTGGACGGTAGTAGCCAAGCTTTGCATTTTCGCCTTGCCATACCTCGGTAGTCAGCAGCTTGCCGATGCCTTTAATCCCTTGCTGTACGTATTCGTTGTTTACAATTATGCCTTCATCATCTAATACATAGCCATGGCCAATAGTGCCCACATACAATAAAAAGGCAAATGCTGCGGCAATAAGCGGTAAGCGCATTGCAGGTACAAACACCGGCGTTGGCTTGTCATTACCAGGTTTAGTATAAGATGTTTTCTTACTCAAAAAAGTGCTTTTCGCAAATGTAGAATTAAAAAGCCCAATGCAAAGCCGGTACTAGGCTGCCTTACGCTGTCTGCGCGGTGTGTGTGGAGCACATAATATAGCATCAACAATGTTCTGCAGGTCATCTTCAAATTTTACCTGTACTGTATTGGGGTTCTCCAGCCAATCGGCTATTTCCGCCTTGTTTAGATCCATTGATGTTTTTACTCCCATGGAGCTAAGTATGCGTGCATTGCTTATTTGTTCACTCTGCTTTTTAATAGGTATTACAAATAACTTTTTGCCCAGGTATAATGCCTCTGAAATGGTTTGAAAACCGCCCGCTGTAATTACGCCGGAACAGTTAGCAATATCCTGAATAAAGGTATCGTTGCTCAATGGTTTTACTTCGCAGTTTTGATAAACAAAAGCATGTGATGCTTCTTTGGAGTAGATGACAAACTTCTGCTTTGCAAAACTATCATGCGCAAAGCAATTCATCAACTCAGCATCACTAAATGAGTTTAGATAAACGAGTGTAAAGTTTCTATCTGCCGGTATTACATCACGTATCTCGCTACGGATAATAGGATAGTATACAAAATCATCAAATTTTTGAAAGTGCATGGCAATTTTGTTCTTAGTGGGGCACATCATTCTCGCTATCAAATTAGTAATGCGGCGGCCCTTTGTTTTCGGAAACTTTTTTGAGCTCATAGAATACATATTGCCTATACCTACACGTTTAACTCCGGCAATTTTTGCACCCCACAGTGTAATAGGTTCAAAATCAGAAATCACAAGATCATATTCTCTGAATGGTACTTTCCACAGCGCAACGGCTATAGATAAAAAGCCGGCTTTGCCTATCGATTTAAGCACCGATATTTTACCCTTTTTACCATAATAAAAGCTTAGCCCCTTATACTCGTAGTTTACTTCAAAGGGCAAACTCATTTTAGCTTTGCCACCGCTTATTAGTACATCCAGCTGTGTTACATCGGGGTGTTGCTTAAGCAGTTTGTAAATTTCGGTAGAGCGGCTAATGTGGCCGTTACCGGTCGCCTGAATTCCAAAAAGGATTTTCATGAGAGGGTTTGTTTTAGATTAAACGAAGCAGAGACGGGTGCTATTTCGTAACAGGCAGGCAGTTGATGTGAGGAGACAGTTTTACGGCCTCTTCCGTATAAAAGAGGCGCTGAAGCGTTATGCTTTTTAGTTTTCAGGCAAGGCGGATTTCGGTAGAAAACGCTGTTTTCGCATTAATGGCGCCACGATGCTTATCAAATGCCTTTTGCATATCAATAATATCGGGAGATAGTTTGCGGATTATGGCCTCCTCCTCTCTCTCTGTTTCAAATTGCAGGTCTTTGAAGTATACGAGTTTCCAATCGGTAGTATACTCCAGGCAGCTAAGGTTTTCTATCCAGTCGCCGGAGTTTAGGTATTGCACCGAGCCTTTAGCGCCGACGTACTTTTTCATTACCGGTTCATGTATGTGTCCGCATATTACATGCGAGTATTCATTTTCTATGGCTATTTCGGCAGCTGTTTTTTCAAAGTTACCTATGTGTTTTACGGCTGCCTTTACACTGTTCTTTACCTTTTTTGAGAGGGATATTTTTTCGCGCCCAAACTTCTCTAGTACCAGGTTTACAAACCTGTTCAGCAGTATCAGCATATCGTAGCCGCTGCCGCCAATTTTAGCCAACCACTTGCTGTGGCGCATGGTTACGTCAAATATATCGCCGTGAAAAAACCAATGCCTTTCTCCATCAATATCCAGTATCAGCTTATCTTTAAGGTGCAGGTTATCCAGGCTAAAGCCGCTGAATTTGCGAAGCAATTCATCGTGATTGCCGGTCAGGTAATACACTTGCGTGCCATGCATCATCATTTTTATAACACGTTGTATTACGCGCCAGTGAGAGTCGGGAAAGTAAAATTTAGAAAGCTGCCAGATATCGATAAAGTCGCCGTTGATGATGAGTATTTCAGGATCTATGCTTTTCAGGTAAGTATTCAGCTCTTCGGCATGGCAACCATAGGTGCCCAAATGAACATCTGATATTACGGACACTTTAAGTTTGCGCTTTTCCATGGTTTTCGCTTTCTACAAATGTATGGTGCTAGTATCATGCACATGTTCTCATTCGGTTAACCTTCAGTCAATGTTCTGTTTCGAAATTGTGAATGATGCAAAAAGGGTGTGGTGTTTTGTGGAGTTTGCACATTTTACAGTAGTACGGTATAAAAACTATTTACAATAACTTAAAGTACAAGCCCAAAACACTACGTGAATTGAACAGGCAGGATTTTTACCAATCGCAGTTCTTTTTTTACATTGCAGCAATAATTAATGCCCAAAACCATCATCAATGAAAAACATGTTTAAGAGCCTATTGCCCCCTGTCTTTCTTCTTTGTTGCATTGTGTTGAACTATAATACCCATGCACAGGCTCCTCAGAAAATTAACTACCAGGCTGTTGCCCGCAATGCGGCTGGTAACGAGCTGCAAAACCAGGCAATAGCAGTAAGGTTTACTATATATAACGGAAGCTCTACAGGTACGGTGGTATACCAGGAAACCGGCAATGTTACTACCAACCAGTTCGGGCTGTTTACCACAGCTATAGGTGGAGGCACTTTGGTGCAGGGCGATTTTGCAACAGTAAACTGGGGCAATGGCAGTAAATACCTGCGCGTAGAAATTGACCCGGCCAACGGTATTAATTATACCGATATGGGCGCCTGGCAAATGCTGAGCGTACCCTTTGCACTTTATGCCGCCAATGCGCCAGCGGGTTCTACAGGGGCTACCGGCCCCACAGGAGCCGACGGCACCAGCGGAGATGCAGGCCCTACGGGCCCCACAGGTGCTACCGGTGCAGGTGGCGGACCTACCGGTGCCACGGGTGAAACCGGCCCAACAGGGGCAAATGGCGCTACCGGTCCGCAAGGAGACCCTGGTGTTGGTGTTACGGGGCCAACTGGTCCCGCTGGTGCAACCGGTGCAGCAGGTAATCCCGGCCCAGCAGGCCCACAAGGCGATCCGGGGGTTGGTGTTACAGGTCCTATAGGCTTAACAGGTCCGCAGGGTCCAACCGGTAATAATGGAGATACAGGCCCAACCGGCCCACAGGGTGCTACCGGTGCACAAGGACTTCAGGGGCCTACAGGAGCAAGTACATCCGATGGCCCTGTAGGTTCTATAATGGCTTTTGGTGGCGTAAATGCTCCGGCAGGTTGGTTGCTATGCGATGGAGTTGCAATAAGCAGAGCTGCCTATGCATCGCTATTTGCAGTTATTGGCAATGCCTGGGGCAATGGAGACGGTGTAAATACATTTAATATACCCGACCTGCGCGGTAGGTTTTTAAGAGGCGTAGATGCCGGCACCACCCGCGATCCGGATGCTGCATCAAGAACCGCTACTAATGCCGGTGGCAACACAGGTGATAATGTAGGTACACTACAGGGCGAAGCATTGAAAGCGCATAACCATACGATAAACGATCCGGGACATAACCATACTTCGGTAAATTCGGATATTGTAAGAAACACCGGAGGCTATGGCACCGGCTTAGGTACCGGTGGTTTGGGCCCAAACACTATTACCATGAACAGCAATACCACAGGTATTACCGTCAATAACTCTACCGGTACCGAAACGCGGCCAAAGAACGCTTCGGTTAACTTTATTATAAAATACTAAGCGGCAAAAGCCGAAACAATGATGGCCCGTAACAAGGTTGTTCTATATAACCCAGTATCTGTTTTTTACACCATGCCATTGGCATTGCTGGCTATAGGTTCGTACCTGGACCCTAAGAAGTATGAGGTGATAATAATAGATGGCAGGCTTGCGAAAGACCCTTTGGGTGAAGTATTGAAAGCTTGTGAGGGTGCCGTTTGTTTCGGCACTACCGTGTTAACCGGTGCACCTATAAAAGATGCACTGCATATAACGCGTGGTGTAAAAGCAAAATTTCCTAACCTGGTTACTTGCTGGGGCGGCTGGCATCCTTCCCTTTTTCCCGATGAAACGCTGGAAGAAGCGAGCGTGGATGTGGTAGTTACCGGGCAAGGGGAAATAACGTTTGCCGAATTGCTGCTGGCAATAGAGGGTAAACAGAGTTTTGAAGGCATTAAGGGCATACATTATAAGAAAGAAAATAAAGCAGTAGCCAACGCGCCGCGTGCTACGGTCGACATCAATTTATTTCCGGAGTTTAATTATGATTTGATACCCGTAGAAAGCTATTTTAAATTGAAAGGCCGGCGCCAAATGGATTACATATCATCGCAGGGTTGCCGGTTTCGCTGCTCGTTTTGCGCGGACCCGTTTATGTATAAAAGGGGATGGTATGGTTTTACACCCGAACGAATGGGCCGCGAACTGGAAACACTTTGGCACAAGTATAAATTTGATGACCTTAATTTTCAGGACGAAACATTTTTTACTTATAAAGACCGTGTAATAGGCATAGCCAACGAAATAATAAACCGCAATTTAAAGTTCACCTGGTTTGGCACCATGCGTGCCGACCAGGGCGTAAGGCTGGGAGATGATATTTATAAGCTTTGCAAAAAATCGGGATTGAACCGCGTGATGATTGGGCTGGAGGCCGGCTCGCAGGAAATGCTTGATTGGATGAAAAAAGATATTAAGATTGAGCAAATATTTGAGAGTGCTAAGAAGTGTGTAGAGAATGGCCTTGCCATTAACTTCAGCATTATTGTGGGTTTTCCTGGTGAGAAAGAAACGAGCGTAAATGAAACACTGCGCGTAGCCAGAGAGCTGAGGAAGATGAGTTCTGATTTTGCCCTGAACATTTTTTATTTTAAACCCTATCCCGGTAACGATATAGCTGTAGGGTTATTAAAAGACGGGTATCAGTTTCCAAAGGGGCTGGAGCAATGGGCAGGGTTTGACTATGTAGGCTCTACCAGCGAATGGATAAATGAGAAACAGTACAAGCAAATTGAATCGTTTAAGTTTTATCATAAAGTAGGATGGAACCGCGGGAATGTTTTATCAGCAGGCATTCAAAAAATTGCGCGCTGGCGGTGCGAAAACCACAACTATACTTTACCGGTAGAAAAAATGGTGTATGAATTTTTAAAGCCACCGGTTAGGTTATCATAACAAGAGGCACCTTTTTTGTTCAACCTGCCATACAAAACGTAACATGAAAATAGCCAGCTATAATGTAAATGGAGTGAATGGCCGCTTACCGGTTTTGCTAAAGTGGCTTGAGCAGGCACAGCCCGATATAGTGTGTTTGCAGGAATTGAAAGCCCCGCAGGAGAAGTTCCCTTTGCAGGCTATAACCGATGCCGGGTATAATGCAGTATGGCACGGGCAAAAAAGCTGGAATGGTGTTGCTATACTTGCTCGCACCGAAATAAAAGAAGTACGCCGCGCGCTACCCGGCGACCCTGAAGATTTGCATAGCCGCTATATAGAGGCCATAGTAAATGGAATGCTTATTTGTTGTCTTTACCTGCCTAATGGCAACCCGGCGCCCGGCCCTAAGTTTGATTACAAACTGGCCTGGTTTAAAAGGTTGACAGCACATGCCGCTGAGTTGATGAAAGCAGATATACCTGTAGTGCTGGCCGGCGATTTTAATGTAATGCCTACCGAATTGGATGTATATAAACCTGAGCGATGGGTAGATGATGCACTATTCAGGCCAGAAGTGCGTAAGGCTTTTAAAGCATTAGTTGAACAGGGATGGACAGATGCTATTCGTACGCTACACCCCGACGAAACGATTTATACCTTTTGGGATTATTTCCGAAATGCTTATGGGCGCAACGCCGGTTTGCGCATAGACCATTTTTTGCTAAGCCCGCATATTGCCAAACGGCTGAAAGCTGCCGGCGTAGATACCAACGTGCGTGGTTGGGAAAAAACCAGCGACCATGCCCCGGTTTGGATAGAACTGAAGAGCAAATAGTTCCTTTAGGGATATTACGCTGCTTAATATGGGTTTGCTTTTAAAAGCAACAATATGTATGGCCGTTAGGTCAAATCCGTTTTGTAAACTGCACATTTGGTTTTGTGAACTGGTTATTACCGAAGAAACCAGTCTCCGATTGCTACAAAAGTTGTCGTAAACAGCACAATCGGGGAATGATCCTTATTAAGGCATGTTTTTTGCCCTCTTTATGCAAGCAGATTAATAAAACGATGTTACAAAAGGCAACCTTATTATTAATCAAAAACTAACGATTGGATTTGTAGATATTTTTCTAATTTCACCGTATACACATTCTGGTATGTTGTATCTGTAGCTCAGGAGTCGTTTTTTGTTTATGACCCCCCCGGCGACTTTTCTGTTTTGAAGTTTTGGATTGTAACCAGTAGATTAACTTTTACATAAAACCCAGCTAGCATTTATGGCGATTTTTGACATTAAAAATATGAGGGCAGTACTATGGGCAATTTTGTTTGCTGTTACAACAGCAAATGCACAGAATGGAGTGAAAATTGCTGCTACCGCCGGCACTGCTGACCCTTCGGCAATGCTCGATATTACATCTCCTAACAAGGGGCTACTGTTTCCGCGGGTTACCTTGACCGGGTTAACCGATAATACAACTCCTGTAAACAACCCTGCAACCGGCCTGGTGGTTTATAACCTAGGCTCGGTGGGTGTGCCCGCTACGGGCATTTATTTTTGGAATGGCAGCTCGTGGGTACTACTAAGCAGTGGTGGCCTTTCTGGTTCGGGTACTACTAACCAGGTATCTAAATGGACCGCGAGCAACGCACTGGGGAACTCTATTATAACTGATAACGGCACTAATGTAGGTATTGGCACTGCCTCTCCCAACGCGAAGCTTACGGTAGGCACAGCTCTTTCCGGCTCGGCTTTAAGTTCTACTTTTGTAACTAACGCAGGGTCGTTGGGTGGCACTGCCGGCAACATACTCAATCTTGCTAATTTTGGTTTTGTAGCTAATACTAACAATACCAGCCTGGGAATAAAAGCACTACGCGCGTCCAACGGTACCGATTGGACCACATCATCTATCGGTTTACTTTTTGATGTAGACAATACCTCGCCGGTAAACAATGCACAAATTTGGCTTTCGTCGGCGGGCAATGTAGGTATAGGCACCACTGCCCCTACTGCTAAACTGCACATTGGCGGCACATCGGGTACCGATGGACTTAGGTTCCCAGATGGTTCGCTTCAAAAATTTGCATCTACTTTGGTAGGTTCATACTTTGCCATGACCCCCACTGCCATTCAAAATATAACCAGTATTACCCCGGTTGAAATAACCGGTTTATCAATAACTATCACACCCAAATCGGCCAGTAGCAAATTTTTAATTATGGCAGTAGTAAACGGTACGCTTAGCTATGTGGTTAGTACTGTTATATACCGCAACGGCGCAAACATTCTTTCGCATGGCGCCAATAGTAATGAGCCGGGTTCTTTAGCTACCTTTTATGAAGGAGGTGCTAACAACGACATAATGCGCCAGCAATTTGTGAATTATATGGATGCACCTAATACTACAGCACCTGTTACTTATAGCATAAGGCATACCTCTGGCTGGGCCGGTGGGGCTGTGCTTACCCAGGTAAATAGCCGTAACAGCAACGATATGATGTCACCCTCTACTTTAACTATTTTAGAATTCGCACAATAATACTATGGCTTCCACTTCCATCAACGATTATTTCAAAGTTGTTTGTACTACAGTTCTGCTTATCGCGGGTTATTTTTCGCATGCCCAAAACGGAGTAAAAATTGCTGCCACAGCCGGCACTGCAGACCCCTCGGCTATGCTGGATATAACTTCCAGTAATAAAGGCTTGCTTTTTCCGCGTGTTACGCTTACCGGCTTAACAGATAATACTACACCGGTAAACAACCCGGCTACCGGTTTGGTGGTATACAATTTGGGTTCAGTGGGGGTGCCGGCTACCGGTATTTATTTTTGGAACGGCACATCGTGGGTGCTGTTAAGCAGCGGCGGCCTTTCGGGTTCGGGTACTACTAATCAGATATCTAAATGGACCGCCAGCAACGCGCTGGGAAACTCTATAGTAACCGATAACGGTACTAATGTAGGTATAGGCAATTCTGCACCCGGTCAAAAACTAGATGTAGCAGGCAACATTGCTGTATCGGGTAGTGCAGGCAACTCAATTTATACCTACACAAATAGTGATGCTAACTGGCGTATAGGTATGAGCGACCTTACGGCCAATGTAGGCTTTAGCCGGGTGCTGGCTACCAGCCATGTACAGTATGCTACATTTGCCAATGGTGCGGGCCAGGGTTTTGCAGTGGGCGATAAGGTTTCGGGCCTTTCGGCTTTTGAAGTTACAAGTTCGGCCAGTGGCTATGCGGCATATTTCAGGGGCAGTATCCGTAGTGCGCCACTTGCGGGCACCGGCTACCGCATAGTATATGCCGATGCCAACGGAGTACTTACACCGGCCAGCAGTATCACATTTACCAGCACTGCCCAGGCCGATGCCATGGGCCTGCCCACGGGCACTTACACATTTAACTTTCCGGGCTCTACAGGGGCTCAGCAGTTGTATTACCAAAGTAACATGAATAATGGCCAGGGATATGTGCGTGTGTTCTCAAGCCCCTATAATGGTACGGCCACTGTTAACTGGGTGGGTAATAGCTTTCCGTTTACAAAATTTTTAGTACAGACTGATGGCTCTACAGGTACGCAAACCAGGGCTACCGCGTTTTTTTCTACAGCGCGTTTGTTTAATGCCGATAACCAGCTGAGCGTATCTACCGGAGGGACACATACGGGTTATCGTGTGTTTATAGGCTATGCGGGCGGCATGGGTATATATAACAACACCCAGCAAGTTTGTAACTGGGGAAACTCTTCAGGTGCTGTTGGGGCTGGATTTAACGGTGCTACCTGCGGTAGTTTTCCTAATGGCTTGCTATGGGGCACCGGCACTGGCACAGCTACCTATACAGCTATAAATACAACCTGGGAAATATGGATTGCTAATTAGAAGAAAAAAGAGGGAGGATTTTTTAGTTCATCAATACAAGTAGCATGAAGAAAAATTATAAAGGATTGGTTTATGTGCAGGTAGCATTCCTGTTGCTGTTTAGTGCCTGGCAACCGGCCCATGCACAAAACGGTGTGAAAATTGCTGCCACTGCAGGCACTGCTGACCCTTCGGCCATGCTGGATATTACCTCCACCAACAAAGGGCTGCTTTTTCCGCGTGTTACTTTAACCGGTTTAACCGATAATACAACACCTGTAAACAACCCGGCTACCGGTTTGGTAGTTTACAATTTGGGTTCGGTGGGGGTACCGGCTACCGGTATCTATTTTTGGAATGGCACATCGTGGGTGCTGTTAAGCAGCGGCGGCCTTTCGGGTTCGGGCACTACCAACCAGGTAACTAAATGGACCGCCAGTAATGCGGTAGGCAACTCGGTAATTACCGATGATGGGACTAATGTGGGTATAGGCGCTACCACGCCGGGTTCTAAACTGGAGATAAACGCCGGAGCTAACAATGGTTTGCGTATAAACAACGGCACTGTAAACGGTATTTTATTTAACACCAGCAACACTTCTATGTCGGTAGGTACGGTATCTAACCATCCTTTAAATTTATATACCAACAACGCTGCGCGCGTAACAGTTGACCAAACAGGTAATGTGCAGGTTAATACGTTGGCCGGAACCGGTTACAGACCGGTATATGCCAGTGCAAATGGTACTTTATCTACTACAGGAGGAGCAACCACTGTATTTAGCTATACCGGTGCCGACCAAAGTTACACTGTACCTGCAGGAGTAACTTCAATTACTGTAAAGATGTGGGGAGCCGGAGGTGGTGGTGGTTTTTTTGGTGGATGGACTTTTGGCTGGTCGGGTGGTGCCGGTGGGTATACTCAGGGCACATTAGCCGTAACTGGTGGGCAGGTTTTAACGGTAATTGTTGGCGGAGGTGGCGTAGGCGCTTTTCAGTATAATAACACTACCACATCGAGTTATGGAGGCGGTGCCAGTGCTTGTAACCCCGGTGGTACAGATTGCCGGTATGGCGGCCAGGGCGGAGGGCGCTCTGCTATAAGAAACGGGGGCACTGAACTAATGACAGCAGGTGGTGGCGGTGGCGGCGGGGCATCGCGTAATGCATCTCTAGCTTCCTATGGTGGCGCTGGAGGAGGTACATTAGGGCAGGATGGTTCGGCAGAGCAGGTACACTGGTGCAAAGGCATTGGAGGATCGCAAACAGTAGGTGGCAGTGGTGGAGCTTGTAACTCGGTGGGCAGTGCAGGTACCCAATTTGCGGGGGGCAGGGCCGGCCCATCTAACCAGGGTTATGGCGGTGGCGGCGGTGGTGGCTGGTATGGC
>DATGWP010000200.1:0-14096 GCA_035299425.1 Chitinophagales bacterium
TCGGTGGCCGATTTGTTTGATGCTAAGGTATTAGAACAAATGGGAGCTACAGCCAGCTCAGCAGCGCGGGGCCGGGTACCGGTAAGGCTTAACATGAACCTGTCGGGTGTATTAGAGAAGCCAACCATAGGGTTTACTATACAGGCGCTGGAGCTTGACCCGGCTATCAAGAGCTATGTTGACCAATCACTGAGTTTGCTGCGTACCAACGAATCGGAGTTGAACAAGCAGGTGTTTGGGTTACTCGTGATGAACCGGTTTTTACCTACGGGTAGCACCGGTGATGTGCTTACCAGCGGCAATTATGCAGGGGCTACAGCAGCCAACACGGTGAGCGAGTTTCTTTCATCGCAGTTGAGTAACTATTTAGGTAACCTGTTAGATTATTCAGGCAACAGTGCTTTAAAAAACCTCGATATTAATATTGGTTATAGACAGTACGACCAATTAACTACCAAGGCCGATATATCTACACCGGCTGTAGATACGCGACGCGAATTGCAGCTGGCACTGCAGCAACGCCTCCTGAATAACCGCTTAACTATTAATGCGGGAACTAACCTTGATTTTGGTAGCGCAGCACAATACGACCCTAACGGGCAAGGGGGCAATTCGGGTAACCGGTCTGTGATACCTACGGGCGATTTTCAGATACAGTATGCCCTTACGCCGGATGGCAGGTGGAGCGCCAAGGCCTTTAATCGTACCAACTACGATTATTACAACTCGCGCAATACCAACCGTACCGGTGTAGGTATAGCCTTCCGAAAGGAATTTGATAAGCCGAAGGAGCTGTTTACGCGCAAAGAGAAGAAACCTAAGAAACAGAAGCCGGAACCCTTACCTATAATACCGCCAGTACCGCAGGAAAATAAAGTAGAGGAATTAAAGTAGTCAGAGTAGCAATTCTGCCTGTAGTTTCTCAAAATAAGCTGGTGTATGTTTCAACCGGCTGCCATACCAGCTAAACAATTCGCCATCTACCAGCAAAACTTTCGAAGTGGGACAGAATGCCTGAAATTCCTCATAATGTTTCTCTGTAAACCGGTAAGGTTCAGAAGAAAGAAAAATAAAATCGGGTTTAAGGTGGGAGAGTAGCTCCGGTTCAATTTCGGGGTAACGCTCCTCATTTCCAAATACATTGCTAACACCAAATACACCTAACAGGTGATTAATAAAGGTGTTGTTGGCCGCTACCATATATGGCTTGCGCCAAATGGAGTAAGATGCGGTTTTGCCTCGTAACGCACTTGCGGGGTTGTATTGGTTAAAGCCTGATTGTATCTGTTCTATCAGTTTAGCTCCTTCCTTTTCGCGGTTTGTAATCCGCGCTACCTCTTGCATCATGGCGGCATTATCCTGCAGCGTAAAAATATCGCTCATCCAAACCGGAAAGTGTTGCTGCAATTCTGTAATTCCCTCCAGGTAGTTTTCTTCTTTGTTGCCAATAATTAAATCGGGTTGCAGGCTCTTAATCTTTTCAATATCAAACTGCTTGGTGCCGCCGATTTTGGTTTTGCCGGCTACTTTATCCGCAGGGTGAATGCAAAACCGTGTAATGCCGCAGATTTCTTCGTCGAGGCCTAAATCGAATAATAATTCGGTTTGGGAGGGTACCAATGATACTATCCTGCGCGGGGGGAAGCTAATTTCTACGCTGCGGCCCATTTGGTCGGTAGAGTGCAATACCTGTTCTTTCATTACAAGGTAAAAATGGTAATTATTTACGGCTCGCTTTAGGCTGTTTTGCCCAATTTGTTTTATTTTGCCCCTATGCCACTTATACTCGATAAATGGGAACCGCCTGTTTTAGATAAGCCCGACTACTTCGACACAGTAAAGTATGTGTATAAGCATCTCACTTTCCATATTTCGGAAGATGAGGCCTACACTATCTTAAATGCTTTTATCGAGCGGTGGGATAGCAGCGCGGGCCAGTTGATTAAAGAAGAGCAACTGGTAGAGCATGTGGTAGAGCAGTTGCGCAACAACTTTGATGTAATGCTGCCTAAAAAGAAGATTGAAAGCGTGGTGCATCTCATATTGGGCTACCTGCAGTTTACCGGTCATTTTTATCAACAGGAACTGAAACCGGGCAAGTGACCAAAGTACAAAGCTGGCTTTACGCATTTCGTTTGCGGACTTTACCGCTGGCATTCTCCTCTATAATTACCGGTAGCTCGATAGCTTTTGCAGAAAACCGCGAAGGGTTTAAACCGGTCGTATTTGTGCTGTTATTGGTTACTACACTTCTGTTGCAAATCCTCAGCAACCTGGCCAACGATTACGGTGATAGCGAAAAAGGCACAGATAACGATGAGCGTATTGGCCCTAAGCGCGCCGTGCAGCAAGGGCTGTTATCCTTTGCCGAGATTAAAACAGGTATTGTAGTTACAGTTATACTATCGCTTATAGCAGGTATAACCTTGATATACCTGGCCACACAGGGCCTGAATATTGGCTATGGTATTTTCTTTTTTATACTGGGTCTTGGAGCTATTGCGGCAGCTATTAAATACACCGTAGGCAAAGGCGCCTATGGCTACATGGGCCTGGGCGATGTGTTTGTGCTTTTGTTTTTTGGTATAGTAGGTGTGGGGGGCAGCTATTACTTACTGGCGCATAATTTTAATGCTACCGTATTGTTGCCGGCGTTTACCATTGGGGCGTTTGCATCAGGCGTGCTAAACCTAAACAACATGCGCGACCGCGAGAGTGATGCAAAGGCCGGTAAAAATTCATTGGTAGTTAAAATAGGAGGGGAGAATGCGAAGAAGTATCACACCGCATTAATTATAACAGGTTTTATTGCAGCTGTAGCTTATGTGGTGCTCAATTTTACATCTACCATGCAGTTCATGTTTATACTCACAGCCATTCTTTTTCGTAAGCACCTTGCTGCTGTATGGAAGATAGATAACCCGGTAGAGTTCGATCCCCTGCTTAAGCAATTAGCTATTGGCACGTTTATATTCTCTATGCTGTTTGCCGTAGGTATTATTGTAGGGGCGGCGGCTTAAACTGCGAGATTCCCGAGGTCGCGTCCCTACGGGACGCACAGATTCCGTTTGTTTTTTGTTTTCTACCCATATTAGGTGCCTACGGCACCAAATCCCAAATCTACATTTATGAAGAAGTATGTATTGTGTGCCGTAGGTACACCATATGGGTAGAACATCCGCAATACGCGAAATTTCTGCGTCCCGTAGGGACGCAACCTCCACGGCTAGATTAGCGGTTTAAAGATATATTGCTCATCATACTCAATCTTAAAGAGTTTAAGAAACTCTACATACTCTTGTATAAAGGTTCTTTTTCTGTGGTGTTCTTTCTGCTGCTTTATATAATCTATCACATTATCCACCTGCGATGCGCCGTAAGAAAATGCACCATAGCCCTCCTGCCATTCAAACTTATGTTTGGTTAACTTGTTACTCTTTATCCATTTTGAGGAATCTCCTTTTATATCTTGTAGTAAATTTGACACTGACTGGGTAGGCCTCATTCCAATCAATAAATGAATATGGTCTGGCATTCCATTTATGGCTAGTAGCTTATGGTCGTGGTTTTGAACAATACCTGTAATGTATTTGTATAATTCATCTTCCCATTCAGCATTAATACATGCTTCGCGATATTTTACAGCGAAGACAAATTGCAAATGAATTTGGGTATATGTATTTGGCATACAATGAAAATAAAGAAAACATGGATGGATTGTAAAAGAGTGGCCACCCTACTCAAACCTAATCGCCTTTACCGGCGAAATCCGGCTAACCAGCATAGATGGTATTATCAGCAGCAATAGCGTAAATGCTATGGTGCCAATATTTAGAGACAATATCCATCCCCAGCTAATTTCTACCGGTGCGTAGGTTAGGTAGTAGCTCTCTTGCGGCAACGTAATTAAATGGAAATACTTTTGAATGAGGCAGACTCCTAAACCAAACACATTGCCTGCCAATAAACCTACACCTATTATCGCCGCACTGTAATACAAAAATATGCGGCGGATAGACACATTGCTCGAGCCAAGCGCCTTCATTATTCCTATCATGTTCGTGCGCTCCAGTATTAGTATGAGCAAGGCTGTTACCATATTAATAGCGGCAACAATTATCATCAGCGTAAGTATGATAAGCTCATTCATGGTTTGCAGGTCGAGCCAATCGAATATGCCTGGGCTTATGCTTTTAATGGTTTGCACATCAAGCTTAGGGTTGTTCATGCGGCTGTAAACTTCTTCGCCTATATTTTCCAAAGGGTCACGTCGCAGTTCTTCAAACCTTTCTTCGCTTAGCAGGCCGCCAAACAGGGTTAAAAAGTAGGACTGGCTGCGGCTTTTAAAAAGAGTTTCCTGTTTCAAAAAAACTTCAAACCCACCTACGGTATCTTTACCCCAGCCATTCAGATCCTGTATTACCCCTATATCTACCAGGGCATACTTTTTATCAAATTCCTCCATACCGGTATCGAAAATGCCCTGCACTTTAAAGGGCCGGTTGCGCACGGAGTTGCCCATGAACGAAACAATCACCTTATCGCCCAATTTTAATTGCAACCGGTCAGCAGTAGCCTGCGATACCATAATTTGTTGTTGCGATTTATCACTGCCAATATCAATTTTGTTCCCTTGCTTTAAATAGGGCAGCATATTGTCCCAGGCAAAATCATCAGCCACGCCTTTCAATACTATACCTTCAAATTCATCGTTGGTTTTAAGCAAGCCACCTTTTAGCGCCGTAACCTGTATGTGTTTGGCTTCCGGTAATATCTTCTTATCTGTATAAAAATCCTGGTAGCGGTAGATTCCTTCTTCCTGCAAGGAACTGCTGAGCGAGAAGGGCACAATCTCCAGGTGCGACCAAAAACTTAAAACTTTGTTGCGTATTTCTTTCTGAAACCCGTTTACCATGCTGGTGGTAATTATCATGGTGCTCAGGCTTAACGCCACCGCCGCCACCGCAATACGGATAATGAACGAAGAAAAACTCTTCGAACTGCTAAACGCTATTTTGCGCACTATGAATAACTCGGGATTCACTAAATAGTATTGAGTATGTAGTATTGAGTAGTTAGATAATACAGATACAAGGTTAGCGTTTTTTGGCTATTTACGGCACGTTGTGAGTATTTGAAAACAGACAGCCCATGCGCACCCCTTTACAAGTTTTAAGGATAAATGTTTCGGTGTGTTGTTTTAAAACCTCAAGTTTGAGCCAATGAAAAAGTCAAACGTTTTTATCGCTTGTTTTTTAATGCTGGTTATTGCATCGTGCAACGCCCAGCAAACCGGTAAGCCTGCCCATGGCGATGACCATATAGTGTGTGGCGCCGACCGCATGAGCGAATTATTGCCTTTGCTGAAAGATAAACGTGTAGCCCTACTCGTAAATCAAACCTCTATGGTGGGCGATGTGCACCTGGTAGATACACTGAATAGCCTTGGCGTAAACATTAAAAAGGTATTTGCCCCGGAACACGGTTTTAGGGGCGATGCCGACGCCGGCGACCATGTAAAGGATAGTGTAGATGCCCGCACCAAAGTAAAAATAGCTTCGCTGTATGGCGATAAGAAGAAACCCTCGTCCGCTGACCTTAAAGATGTAGACGTGGTGATTTTTGATATACAGGATGTGGGTGTGCGTTTCTTTACATTTATTTCATCGCTGCATTACCTGATGGAAGCCTGCGCCGAAAATGGCCAGGAAGTGCTGGTGCTCGATAGGCCAAACCCTAATGGCTGGTATATTGATGGCCCCGTGATGCAAAAGCAGTTTCAGTCGTTTGTAGGGCTGGATGCTATACCCGTAGTGCATGGCCTTACCGTAGGCGAGTACGCACAAATGGTAAATGGTGAAAAATGGCTGGCTAAGGGTGCGCAATGCAAACTGCAGGTGCTAACCTGCCAAAACTATAACCACGGAATGAAGTACAGTCTGTCCGTTAAGCCATCGCCTAACCTGCCAAACGACATTGCCATTTACAATTACCCATCGGTTTGCTTTTTCGAAGGCACCGATATATCGCTTGGCCGAGGAACCGACTGGCCTTTCCAGGTAGTAGGTGCACCGGGTATTACAGTGCGCAATTTTTCGTTTACACCCAAAAGCAAACCGGGGGCTAAGAATCCACCACACTTAAATCAGGTTTGTTTTGGCTGGGATCTGCGCCGGGTAAATTATACCAAACCGGGTATCAACTTGTCGTATTTGCTTAATGCCTACAAGGCTTTTCCCGATACGGCTAAGTTCTTTTTAACTACCGGCTTTTTTGAAAAGCTGGCTGGTACTGCCGAGTTACGCAAACAAATTATAGCCGGCAAAACAGAAGCAGAAATAAAGGCGAGCTGGAAGCCGGAATTGGATGTATACCGGGCAATGCGTAAGAAGTATTTGTTGTATAAAGATTTTGAGTAAACCGCGAATGTCCATCAAATACTTAAATTGCATTTTAGTCCCGTAGGGACGCTCTGTATTGTAACGCCGGATTTTAATCCGGCGAGGAAACGATAATTAAACTAGAGTTCCGTAGGAACGACCTATATTAACAACTCCACAATGGCCAATACCTATCATCAGGTTTACATACAGGCAATTTTTGTAGTAAAGTTTCGTGAAGCGCTATTAGAAAAACATATTCAGCGAGATGTCTTTGGCGTAATCGGCAATCTTATAAACGAAACTACTTGTAAAACGATTATTGTTAACGGCGTAGAAGATCATGTTCATTGTTTTATAGGACTTAAGCCAGTTGTTTCTATTTCAGAATTGATGAAAACGGTAAAGGCTAAATCATCCAAGTATATTAACGACAATCGTCTAACAAAACACAAATTTGAATGGCAAGATGGGTATGGCGTTTTTTCATACAGCCATTCGCAGTTGGACGCCGTTTATAAATACATACAAAACCAGCAGGAGCATCACAAGAAACAAACATTTAGAGATGAGTATCTTGAATTCCTCACTAAGTTTAATGTTTCTTATGACGAGCGGTATATTTTTTCAGATCCGATATGAGCCGAGCCTACGGCTCTCAAGATTAGTTGTTGGTGTGTGGACGGGCTGAAGCCCATCCTTACAATATTGAGTCGAGCCCTATGGGCTCTATAGGTCCCAACATTCAGAATTAGTATACTCTTTTTTTTGGCAGTCCCGTAGGGACCTATAATATTGTAACGCCGGATTTCAATCCGGCGCATGTAATACATAAATAATCGGAGTTCCGTAAGAACAATCCATTTTTCAGGGGGCATTGTATTTAGCACGCAACCCCTGTTCCGCATTCCCCCAAACATCCTTATGTTCGCACCGGTATATGAAAAAACTACGAATAGTATTTATGGGCACGCCCGAGTTTGCGGTGCCTATGTTAGGGGCCTTGTTAGATTCTGAGCATGAGGTGGTGGGCGTGGTTACTGCGCCCGATAAACCGGCGGGACGTGGTATGCAGCTGGTAGAAAGTGATGTAAAGAAATTTGCCAAAGAGAAGGACCTGCACATCCTTCAGCCTGAAAAATTAAAGAACGAGGGCTTTGTTTCAGAATTAAAATCTCTGAACGCCGACCTGTTTGTGGTGGTGGCTTTCCGTATGTTGCCAGAGGTGGTTTGGAGCATGCCGGCTATTGGCACTATTAATCTGCACGCATCTTTATTGCCTCAATACCGCGGCGCGGCGCCTATCAACTGGGCTATTATTAACGGCGAAAAAGAAACCGGCGTTACCACCTTTTTTATTCAGCATGAGATAGATACGGGCAAAATAATTTTCAGCGAAAAGATTGCCATTCGCCCCGATGAAAATGTAGGCGAGCTATATGCCGAACTGATGCAATTGGGTGCTGGTGTACTGCGCAAAACAGTAGATGCCATCGCCGCCGGCGATTATCCACAGATTCCGCAAGACCATATTACCGATATAAAACATGCCCCTAAAATTTTTAAAGAAACCTGCCGTATTGACTGGAACCGCGATGTAACTACTATCTACAATTTTATACGCGGCCTTAGCCCTTACCCTGCTGCTTTTACAACGGTGGATGGCAAGGTTTTTAAGATTTATAAGGCAGAAAAGGAACTCAATAGCGGTGCCGGCCACAAACCCGCTGTGCCGGGCAGTATAGAAACCGACGGAAAGACCTATCTGCGCTTCAGGGCCATAGATGGAACTATAGATGTTAAAGAATGCCAGATGGAAGGGAAAAAGCGCCTGAACGTAGGCGAATTTCTGCGCGGATATTCTTTTCCACAGAATTCCTAAACCTCTTTTACAGCACGGTATTAAGTATATTTTAGCGGCCTAAATAAAAACGATTTATGGCCGCAGCCGCACACCTTGAATTAGCTACCGTAGAACAGGCGAAAGCACTTGGCTTACGCGAAGAAGAATTTGATAAGATTAAACAGGTATTGGGACGCACGCCCAACTTTAACGAGTTGAGCATATACAGCGTAATGTGGAGCGAACACTGCTCATACAAAAACTCTATTAAGTGGCTTAAAACGTTACCTCGCAAAGGCAAGCACTTGCTGGTAGAAGCAGGGGAGGAGAATGCCGGTTTGGTTGACCTTGGCGATGGCCTGGCTTGCGCTTTCAAAATAGAATCTCACAATCACCCGTCGGCGCTGGAGCCCTATCAGGGCGCTGCAACCGGTGTGGGTGGTATACACCGCGATATATTTACCATGGGTGCCCGCCCTATCTGCTCGCTTAACTCACTTCGCTTTGGCGATTTGAAAAACGACAGAACAAAGTACCTTTTAAAAGGAGTTGTAAAAGGTATTGGCGATTACGGTAATGCCTTTGGTGTTCCTACCGTAGCGGGCGAAGTTTACTTCGATAATGTTTACCAGACCAACCCATTGGTTAACGCTATGAGCGTTGGTATTGTAAAAACCGGAGAAACGGTGTCTGCTATTTCGCAAGGCGTAGGTAACCCGGTTTACATTGTAGGTTCATCCACAGGTAAAGACGGCATCAACGGCGCATCGTTTGCCTCTAAAGATATTACCAAAGAAAGTATTAATGATTTACCTGCTGTGCAGGTAGGTGACCCTTTCCAGGAAAAACTATTGCTGGAAGCATCGCTAGAAGTTATTAAGACCGGTGCCGTAGTGGGGATGCAGGATATGGGTGCAGCAGGTATCACCTGCTCTACATCAGAAATGAGCGCCAAAGGCAAAAGCGGTATGAAGGTATGGCTGGATAAAGTGCCTACCCGCCAGCAGAACATGAAGCCATGGGAGATACTGCTTAGCGAAAGCCAGGAGCGTATGCTTATAGTGGTGCAAAAAGGAAAAGAAAAAGAAGTAGAAGCGGTATTTGAAAAATGGGACCTGCACTGCGCCGTAATAGGTGAAGTAACCGAAGGTGACCGTTTGCAATATTACATGGGCAGCGAATTAGTAGCCGATGTGCCTGCCGAAAGCTTGGTGCTTGGTGGCGGTGCCCCGGTGTATGAGCGCGAATACAAAGAGCCTGCATATTTTGCCGAGAACAATAAATTTGATATCGCTTCGGTAGAAGAACCGGACGATTTAAAGAAAGTAGCCGAGTTTATGGTAGGCCGCTTAAACATAGCCAGCAAGCGTTGGGTTTACCAGCAGTACGATTCTATGGTGGGCCTTGCCAATACATCTACCAATCGCCCGAGCGATGCAGCCGTGGTGCGCATTCACGAAAGCGATAAGCACTTAGCTGTAACTGTTGATTGCAACGCACGCTACGTATGGGCCGACCCAATGGTAGGCGGACAGATAGCCGTGGCAGAGGCTGCACGTAACATTGTATGCAGCGGTGGAGAGCCAAGCGCAGTAACCAACTGCCTTAACTTTGGTAACCCTTACCTGCCTGAAGTTTACTGGCAATTTGTAAATGCCGTACAAGGTATGGGCAAAGCCTGCGAAGCCTTCGGCACACCGGTTACCGGTGGCAACGTATCGTTCTACAATCAATCCACCGATGGTGGTGCGGTATACCCTACACCTACTATTGGTATGATAGGCCTGGTAGAAGATAAGGAGTTGATTACTACCCTTGATTTTAAAAAGAGCGGCGACCGCATCTATGTAATAGGCGAAATGAAAGAGGATATTTCTTCATCAGAATACCTTACCGGATACCATGAAGTTAAAAATTCACCAGCCCCTTACTTCAATTTAGAAACTGAAGTAAAGGTGCAGAACGCTGTGAAGAGCCTGATATACGAGCAGGTTGTTTCCTCGGCTCACGATGTTAGCGAAGGTGGTTTGTTTATCACTTTGCTGGAAAGCGCCATGGCCGGTAAAAAAGGCTTTGAAATTGAGACCGACCCTGATATGCGTAAAGATGCATTCCTGTTTGGCGAATCGCAAAGCCGCGTAGTGGTTACTGTAAAAGATAGCAAAGAAGATGAGTTCCTTAATGTTATCAATCAGCACGATGTAGATTTCTCATGCATTGGTGTAGTTACTTCTGCCCTTATATATGTAGATAAAGAGAAATGGGGGGTATCCAGCGCTATGCAGCATATTTACGAAGGTGCTTTGGAGAAAGCGCTGAACGGATAATGCTTTAAACTGGTATTTTTTACGAATTAGCCCCGGTTGGTATAAAAACCAAACGGGGCTTTTTTGTTTTATGTATTAGTAAGGAAACGTGTTTTTCTGGCGTTTGTAAGCAGGGTGTAGTAGTTGTTTAGTAAGATTTGGGCGGATTTGGGTAAAGTAGGTAATGCCTCCACGCGTAGGTTTGCAGCACTAATTCAAACTATTATCAAACCTCAAAAAACAATTATTATGAAAAAGCTAGCCCCTGCCTTTCTTTTTACTGTAATTTTATTTTGCACCACCAATACTTACGCAAAAATATGGCGCGTAAACAACACTGCCGGTGTTAATGCAAACTATACCAGTGCTCAAACAGCATTGAATGCGGTTACTACACTTGCCGGTGATACCCTGCACATCGAGCCTTCGGCCTCCAGCTATGGTACGTTAACGGTAAATAAGCCTATAGTAATTATTGGCAATGGATATTTTTTAACAGAAGACACAGGCCTGCAGGTAAACAGCACCGAGGTAAGCCAGTTTAGCTACATCAGTTTTGAACCTGGCTCATCGGGCTCATGTGTACAGGGAATCAGCACCGGTAATTTTTACTTATCTACCAGCAATATTTTAATGCGCCGCAATTACATAAGCAGTTACGTGTATATGTATGCAGGTGCCGATAATATTACTTTGTTAGATAATTTCATGGTGGGTATATCTGAGCAAAGCAGCCCTTTTACAGGTTTAAACCTCTCTAATAATATTCTGAGCGGATGTTTATTAAGCCTTAGTTCGGCGGTTAGCAATATTACCTTCGAGAATAATACCTGCATTAACGGTTATGTGCAGCTATACAATGCGCAGATAAACAACAACATTTTTTATAACACCAGTTTTCTTCCCTACAACAGCGTTTATTTCAACAACATAGGAAGTTCTACCCAGTTTGGTACAGCCAACGGTAACCAGCAAAACGTTACTATGGTAAACAACGTATTTGTGGCCAGCGGTACTACCGATAGTCAGTATATGCTTAAAGCCGGCAGCCCTGCTATTGGTGCTGGCTTTGGCGGTGTAGATTGCGGTGCCTTTGGCGGCCCGAACCCTTACCGCCTGGCTGGTATACCTAACGTGCCTACCATTTATAAACTTACAGTGCCGCCTACCGGTACTACCAACATTAACGTAACCATAAGCACAAGGTCTAATAATTAATTTGAAGAGCATCCCGCTATTGCGGGATTGTAACAAACCAAATTCTATCAAATTAAAACAGAACCAAATTATGGAACAGAGCAATTCCTTTGTGCAAAAGGTAAGGCAGCTTGTGGTGTGTTTTAGTTTTCTGTTGCTTTTAATGCAAAGTGCACTGGCACAAAACATTACGCGCATAGAATACTTCTACGATACCGACCCCGGTTTCGGCCTCGGAACCGCGGTTAGTATTACACCGGCTGCCAATATTTCATCGCTGGGTTTTACCGCCAGCATTACAGCACTCAGTCCGGGCTTTCATACCTTGTATGTGCGCTCGCGCGATGCCAACAATAAATGGTCGCTTACAGCGCGCCACTCGTTTGTAAAATACACCGCACCCACTGGTATAGCCTCGGCTACCAACATTAATAAAATAGAATATTTTATTGATACCGACCCGGGCTTTGGCCTGGCTACCAACGTACCGGTTACGCCTTCGGCTAACATTAGCAATATGAACTTTAGCGTGCCTATTGCATCGTTGGGCGGCGGGCTGCATACGCTGTATGTGCGTACGCGCGATATAAGCGGCAAATGGTCGCTTACTACACGCTATACGTTTGTCAAGTACACCGCACCAACCGGTATTGCCGGTGCCGGCAACGTTAATAAGGTGGAATACTTTATTGATACCGACCCGGGTTTTGGCCTGGCTACCGATGTTCCTGTTACACCTGCCATGGATATTGCAGGCCACGCATTCAATGTGCCGGTAAGCGCATTATCGGGTGGCTTTCACACATTGTATGTGCGCAGCCGAGATGTTAACGGCAAATGGTCGCTTACTACGCGCAGTTCGTTTGTAAAGTATACTGCGCCAACCGGTATTGCCGGTGCTACAAACGTCAACAAAATGGAATACTTTGTAGATACCGACCCGGGTTTTGGCCTTGCTACCAACGTGCCGGTTACTCCGTCCATGGACATTTCGGGTATGGTATTTAATGTGCCCATCAGTAGTCTTGCCAATGGGTTCCATACATTGTATGTGCGCACCAGGGATGTAAACGGCAAATGGTCGCTAACCACCCGTGGTTCTTTTGTAAAATACAGTGCACCTACCGGCCTTGCTGCTGCGGGTAATCTTATAAAAATGGAATACTTTATTGACACCGACCCCGGTTTTGGTAACGGTGCCAATATTCCGTTTTCGCATGCAACAAACGTAAGCAACCTGGTAGCCAATGTGGACCTTACCGGTGTGGCCAATGGTTTTCATACCGTGTATATACGTAGCATGGATACCCTGCGCCGCTGGTCGCTTACAGCGCGGGCATCGTTTACCGGCGGTCAGTTACAGGCCCCTACGGCCAGTATTACGGTTAACGGGCCCTCTACATTCTGTTTAGGCTCTGGCACTTATCTTTCTGCCAATTACTCGGCCAGCGCCACTTACCAGTGGAGGTTAAACGGCAATCCTATTAACGGTGCTACCAGCATCACCTATGTGCCTACCCAAAGTGGTACATATACGGTAGTGGTTGCCAACTCAATTTCAAGTGCAACGTCAAGCGGTGTAAGTATTACGGTTAACCCGGTACCTACGGCTACGCTGTCGGCTAACGGCCCTCTTACATTCTGCCAGGGTGGCAGTGTTACGCTAAACGTAAACAATACACCTAACGCCACTTACCAGTGGTTGAATTACGGAAGCAATACCGGTTCAACGGGTACTACTTATGTGGCTAATACAAGTGGTATATACAGCGTGCGCGTAACCAGCACCAACGGCTGCAGCACAACTTCTGTTACAGATACAGTGGTGGTTAATCCATCGCCGGGTGCATCTATTTCGCCAAGTGGCAGCACCAGTTTCTGCCAGGGCGATAGCGTACTCCTGTTTGCCAATACCGGTTCTGGCTTAACCTACCAGTGGAGCAACAGCAGCACAGCAAATTTTATTAAAGTGTTTACACAAGGCACCTATATTGTAACAGTAACCGGCACTGGCAACTGTTCGGCCACCGCCTCGGCTTCTGTTACAGTTTCACCGGCACCTACAGCCACTATTACACCTAACGGTGCTACTACTTTCTGCAATGGTAACAGCGTAGTGTTAGCGGCACCTACCGGCAGCGGCCTAAGCTACAGCTGGACAGGCGGAGCCAATACCTCAACTATAACAGTAACCAGCAGCGGTACATATTATGTAACGGTTTCCAATACCGGTTGCAGTCGCGTTTCTTCGCCGGTTACGGTTACGGTTAACCCCGGCCCGGCGGTGGGTATTTCGGGTACCACCAATACAGTTTGCCACGGTAACACATCTACACTTACAGCCACTGGTGCTACTACCTATGCGTGGTC
>DATGWP010000201.1:0-50121 GCA_035299425.1 Chitinophagales bacterium
ATCAGCATCTTTTCCACGGCATATACTTATGAGAAAGGTGCGGCTCACGGCTGGACAGAGTTTAATACCCTTAACTATAATGCACTTACCGGCCAGCAAATCAACTTCCGCCAATTTATAACACCAGACCGTCTGTCATCGCTCGAGGATTTGTTGATGCATAAGCTTACCGAAAGGTTTCGGGACTTTGATTTTGACCGCCAACATTACCTGCGCCAGCTAAAAGACCTGCAATTTAGTTTGAGCGACGAGGGAATTGAAGTGCTGTTTGCAGGGGACACCTACGCGACCGCTATTATGGATATTTTAATTACTTACGCGGAATTAGAGCCATTTGCAAACAAACAAGGTCTGCTAAAGCCATTCTACCAATAAACCATCCGGCACCAAATCAAGGGCTCAGATTGATTTGAATGCTTTGCGCCATAAGCCCTGACACACAAAACTCATTGTTATTTTGGCAATTAAAATTGCAAACTTGAATAAGTACTTTGTATTTTATGTATAAAACATTGAGTTATTGTAATTAAAAATTTTGTTTATAGCAGTAATAATAGCCAATAGTCATGTGTGCAAAGCAGTTAGTGATTATATATCAATCACATACCAGCAATTGCCATTAGTGTAACTTTGTAGTATTACAACTAAACTCCTAATATCAATCTAATACCATCAAAATCCAATTTTTAATTTGAAGTAACAGATACATGGATTGCATTATTTTCAATATATTCTATGCTACAACTCAGAATTACAAATGTTAAATATTGGACTTTAAGTCCATATATACACTGTTTATACAATAATTATGTCCCAAAAAAGCAAAATACGCTATTCCCATTTTATGTTTTTTCTATTCTAAGTTCCAAACAGTTTGTTTTATTGTTACCGTAAATTGCCTTTTCAACAAAAAGAATTGCGGATTTTCCCTACATAAAACAATACTACAACCAGTTATGCACAACTGTTAGAAACAATTGCACTAAAAACAACTCAGAGTTTGCTTTTTCGCCGCCGGACAACATCTAACAACCAACGGAGCGATTATGATTCAATTAAACCTACAACGCATATTTACAGCGCGGGGAATAGACCAGCCTTACAAGTTTTTGGTGAAAAATGGCTTTGTTCCATTTACTGCGCACAAATACAAAAACAGCAAGGTAGATCACATTCGATTGGATCATATTGAGCGGCTGTGTACGGTGCTGAACTGCACGCCTAACGATCTTTTTGAATGGAACCCCGACGACCTGCTTGACGACAGGGCCGACCATCCCCTGCAAAAAATACGAAGACGCGATAAAAAAATAGAGATTAGCAAAATGCTAAGCAACGTATCGCTTGAAAAGCTGGAGGAAATTGAAAAGTTGCTTTCTAATAACGATAATTGAACCAAAGAATAGAAAAGACCTTTTACCGATTTTAATACTGAATATATGCAATTAACAACGCTGGAAATAAAAGGATTTAAAAGTTTTGCCGAAAAAACCACCATTCACTTTAATAACAAAATTACAGGTGTAGTAGGGCC
Source organism: Chitinophagales bacterium (assembly GCA_035299425.1). GTDB lineage: Bacteria > Bacteroidota > Bacteroidia > Chitinophagales > LD1 > Bog-950. The sequence continues at coordinate 1,535 of DATGWP010000201.1, forward strand.
TAACGGATGTGGAAAGTCAAATGTGGTTGATAGCATACGTTGGGTATTGGGCGAGCAAAAAACCAGTCACCTGCGATTGGAGAAAATGGAGAACCTTATATTTAACGGTACCCGTAACCGCAAGCCTGCCGGCATGGCAGAGGTCTCTCTTACTTTTGAAAATACCAAAAACCTGGTTTCGAGCGATTATAAAACTATCACTATTACCCGCCGCCTTTTCCGTGATGGGGAAAGCGAATACCGGCTGAACGATGTGCCTTGCCGGTTAAAGGATATTACATCGCTGTTTATGGATACCGGCGTTAGCGCCGACAGCTATGCAATTATTGAGCTGGGTATGATGGATGAGATTTTGAACGACCGCGATAACAGCCGCCGTAAGCTATTTGAGCAGGCTGCCGGCGTAGCCAAATACAAAAAGCGCAAAAAAGAAACCATTGATAAGCTAAAAGGCACCGATGCTGACCTTGAGCGCGTTAAAGATTTGCTGTTTGAAATTGAAGGGAACCTTAAAACGCTGGAAAGCCAGGCTAAAAAGACAAAACGTTTCTACGAACTAAAAGAAGAATACAAGCAGCTCAGTCTGTTGCTTGCCCGCTATAACTTACAATCGTACAAGGAGAGTTTTAAAAGTCTGGAGCAATCTAAAAAACAGGAAGAAGACAATAAGTTTGAGCTAGAGGCCGCCATTGCCCATGCGGAAGCTACTTTAGAAAAAGAAAAGTTAAACAATGTAGACAAGGAAAAAGTGTTGTTTGAAGTACAGCGCAAACTCAACACATTAGTAGCCGGTGTTGGTGAAAAGGAAAACGAGCGCAACCTGCTTAACTCGCAGATAAAATATGCACTGGATAAAAAGGAAACTGCCGAAAAGCAAATAATAGAAGCCAGCGACTCGGTGGAAAAGCTGAAAGTATCTATTGATAAACTAAGTATAGACCATGAAAGTGAGGGCCACCTACTGGATGCCCGTAAGAGCGAACTGGCTGTGCTTGAAACAGAACTGGGCGAAATACGCGGGCAGCACACTAATCTAAAGGATACCTTAAGCAACGAGCAAAAGCAATACACCGAAAAGGAACGCCAGATATTTGAACTGGAAAAAAAGCTGGCCGTAAACCGCAGCAGCAACGAAAGCCTGCAACGCGACCTGCTAAACAGCGATGAAGATGTGCAGAAGAAGCGCCAGGAACTGGAGCAACTACAAAAGAATTTTGAGCAACTGAAGGCTGATAAAGAAATTGGCGAGGCAAAACTTCAATCGCTGATTGCCGAAGAGGAAAGCAAAAAGAAAGAGATTGCAGAACTGGAGACCTCTATTGAAAAAACGCGCCAGGAACTTACTGCGGAAACTCGTAAGCTCGATTCGCGCAAAAATGAGTATGACCTTACCAAAAGCCTGGTAGAAAACCTGGAAGGCTTTCCGGAGTCAATCAAATTTTTGAAAAAGAACGCCAAATGGAGCAAAGAGGCGCCCCTCCTTTCTGATATTATTTACTGTGCCGAGGAGTACCGCGCTGCCATAGAAAACTACCTGGAGCCTTACCTTAACTATTATGTAGTACAGAACATACAGGAAGCGGTAATGGCTATTAAATTATTACATGAGGCATCGATGGGCCGCGCTAATTTTTTCATTCTTGATGAGTTTGAAAAATATGAACCTGCTTCCACATTGGATATTGCCGGACTACAGCCGGTAAACCAACTGGTAGAAATGGATGCCCAATACAAAAAGCTGGGAGCTTATCTGCTTGACAAGGTTTACCTGGCAGATGACAACAATGGACTGGACATTGTAAACCTGGATACACAGGGCAAGCACATAGTCGTGTTGTCAAAAAGCGGGCGCTACATCCGTAAAGATTTTTCGCTTAGCGGTGGTGCAGTTGGTTTGTTCGAAGGTAAGAAGATAGGCCGCGCAAAGAATCTTGAAAAATTACAGGAAGAGATTAAGGCCCTGGAACTTAGTAGCTATAAACTGCACCAGCAGGTTAGCAATGCCCAGGTTAAAATTAACCAGCTAAAAAGCTCGAGCGTAGCCCGCGATATAGATGCACAGCGCAACTATGTAAATCAGCTAAACTCTAAGTTTTCTGCAGCACAGGCCAGTATTAACAGCCTTGTGAAGTTTTTGGAAAGTGCCGACGAAAAAAGCAAGGCAATTGCACAACGGCTGGATACCCTGAAGGCAGAGGTAGAGAATATAAATACCGAGCTTACTACACTGCGAGAAACACAAGGTGCCGCAAAAGCAATACTGGAAAAGACGGATAAGGATTTTGTAGAGCTTACCAACAAGCTGAGCGAAGTAAGCAGCCGGTATAACCAAAAGAATATTGAGTTTCACCAGCAGCAAAACAGGGTAAATTCCATTACACAGGAACTGGGCTTTAAAAAGAGTCAGATAGAGACACTAACCGGTCAGCTTACACGCAACAACGAGGTGATACTTGAAAGCCAGATGCAGCTGGAAGAAAGCCAGAAAAAAGCGAAGGATATTGAAACTGCACTGCTGAGTAACTACGCCGATAAAGAGGCTTATGCTGCCGAAGTAGAAACAGCTGAAAAGGGCTACTACGATAGCCGCGCACAAATCAACGAATTTGACACTAAAGTTCGCGAACTGGGCCGCAACCGCGATAACGTAGCCAACCTGTTGGCCAGCATCAGCGATAAGTTTAACGAGCTTAAGTTATCTATGACCAGCATGAAAGAAAGGCTGAGCGTAGAGTTTAACGTAGATATTAATGTGGTATTGAACGAGGAGTTTGAAATGGTACAGCCCCTCGAAGAAGTACAGGCCGAAGTAGATAAGATTAAGAAACGCGTAGAGAATTTTGGTGAGATAAACCCTATGGCGCTGGAAGCCTTTGATGAAATGAAAAAGCGCTACGACTTCATCATCATTCAGCGTAATGACCTGGAAAATGCCAAAAACTCGTTGCTGGAAACGATTAAAGAAATAGAGGATACGGCAAAAACTCAATTTCTGGAGGCATTTATGAAAGTACGCGAAAGCTTTATCAAGGTATTCCATACCCTGTTTAGCGAAGATGACCAGTGCGATCTGTTCCTGGTTAATCCCGACGACCCTTTGGAGTCAAAAATTGAGATTGTGGCTAAACCTAAAGGCAAACGTCCTACGGTAATTGACCAGTTATCGGGTGGTGAAAAAACCCTTACAGCTACGGCTTTGTTGTTCTCGCTGTACTTATTAAAACCTGCACCATTCTGTATTTTCGATGAGGTAGATGCACCGTTGGATGACGCCAACATTGGCAAGTTCAACAAAATCATCAGCGAGTTCTCTAAGGAATCTCAGTTTATTATAGTTACACACAACAAAATGACGATGAGTGCCGTGGAGGCCATTTATGGCGTAACTATGGCAGAGCAGGGGGTTTCGCGTGTGGTACCTGTAGATTTTAGAAGCCTGAACTAAACACCTGCATGAAAGACTGGAAAGGCCTGTTGGCTACTGTTATTATTACCACCGGTGTATTGTTTCTGTATTTCTGGTACAGCATAATTAATGCCGATACATTATCTATGGGCAACGGGGGCGATGCCTACAAAAACTATTACACACTGGCTTATTACTTGCGTAATGATACCGGCGCGCACTTTACCGGTATGAACTACCCTTATGGCGAACAGGTTATGTTTACCGATAACCAGCCCCTGCTGGCCTGGATACTAAAAGCACTAACCAGGCCTTTCCCCGGAATTGTATATCACATCCACGGCATTATTAGCTGGCTTATTTTTCTATCGGTACTTGTTAGTGCTGCCTTTGTTTTTAAAACCTTGCGCAAACTGGCTGTAGGAGTAATTCCTGCAGTAGCATTCAGTGTGCTCATAGCTGTTTTGTCCCCACAACTTTTGCGCTTTTTAGGGCACTTTTCACTCGCCTATACTTGTGTGCTGCCAATAGTATTTTACTGTTTGGTAAGTTCTTTTCTGCAAAAACAACACAATAAGTATCCTATATATATAGCCCTTACCATCACGCTGTTTTCATTTATACATATTTACTACCTGGCATTATCGGGCATGTTTATTATGTTGGTTGCTCTGTTTTATGCGCTGGTTCATGTAAAGCAGTATAAAACAGAATGGCAGTTTCCTGCAAAACTGGTAGCCAGTGCCATACTTCCGTTTATAATTCTAAAGGGGTTTCTGCTGATAACCGACCACATAACCGACCGCCCCACCGCCCCATGGGGTTTTGTGGCTACCCGCTCCACCGTAGCCGATATTTTACTTAGCGCCTATTCTTTTACCGGACAGGCTATTGGCCAGTTGTTTCCCAAGGCAAGAATTGTTTATCATTTTGAAGGTTACGGCTACATAGGTTTAATTGGCCTGTTGGCACTGGCTGCGGTTATTATTTCCGCTATAGTTCAGGTAATCCGGCGACGAGGCATTTCTATACTACCCTATCCTTTCAATTACTTTTTGCCGGCAGGTATTATTGTTTTGTTGTTTGCAATGGCTTTTCCATTTTCTATAGATTCGCTTGAGCAGTATTACAACTATATGCCCGGCCCTATAAAACAGTTCCGCGCATCGGGCAGGTTTAACTGGGTGTTTTATTACACCGTAACACTCCTTGCAGCCGTATTTATAAGTAGGCTTGCACAACAGCAAAAAAGCAAGTGGGCGCAGTACCTGCTTATTCTATTGCCCATAGTTATTTGGGCAGTAGAGTTAAATATGATATCGGTGCGCAATGCCCGCGATTTTAAACTTTGGTCTGGCATATCTAACGAAATTGAAGAAGAACGTGCGTTGCATGATAACCTTAAGCGCTTAGGTAAAAAAGCATCCGATTATCAGGCAATACTTGCACTTCCTCTCTTTCTTAATGGTTCCGAAAAACTTTACATAGCATCAGATGCAGCGTTTGCTGCCATGCAAAGTTCGCTATACGCTAACCTTCCGCTTATAAACTGCGAAATGTCGCGTACCTCGCAAAGCCAAACGTTCAGTTTGGCTAATCTTACCGGTTCGCCGCTTACAAAAAAAGATGTAATAAAACTCTTTCCTAACAATAAGCCGTTGCTAATGCTATCGGTAGGCGGCAACCTTAAACCAGCCGAATGGCGCTTAATGGATAAAGCCAAATACTTGTTTCAGTATGGCGATAGAACTTATTTTGAGCTGCCTCTATCCGCCTTTACAGATATACAGGACTCGATAAAACAACATGTAGCTACCAGCTACAACAACTATTTTGTGCACGGCGACTATTTAAGCAACGATAGCGTGAATACAGTTTTTCTGAAAAATTTCGACACCGAAACTACTCCCTATGCAGCCTTTGGTAAAGGCGCGTGGTATAGCGAACACGATGATCCAATATTTTTCTTTGATACGCTACCTAATGCAAGGGAGAATACAGAATACGAAATATCCATTTGGTTTTATGCCGATAAGCGCAGGCCGGCTTTCCCGGTTATATACTTTACTCAGTTAGACTCAACAGGAAATGAGATTTTTAAGCGTGATGCTAACGGTAAATTTTCTACCGATACTTACGGCGACTGGGTACGAAGTGATTTTACGTTTACACTACATAATAAAAACGAGAAACTATTCATTAGCGGAAAAGGTGATTTTGCATCGTATGATGAGATAATGATAAGACCAGTAAAAACCGAGGTGCTAACTCATTATAAAGACGCGAACACATTTATGTATAATAACTATCCGGTTTATTCCAATCGCTAACTTACTTGCTCCAGATATTGTACTTCAAAATACAGTATAGCGCACGAAACCCATCGCGCCACCCTATTTTCTTACCCTCTTCATAAGTACGGCCATAATAGCTGATGCCTACTTCGTAAATCCTTACATTGGGATAGCGGCTTATTTTGGCAGTTACTTCAGGCTCAAATCCAAAGCGGTTTTCTTTAAGTTTTAACGATTTTACCATATCAGCCCTAAACATTTTGTAGCATGTTTCCATATCGGTAAGGTTAAGGTTGGTAAATGCATTAGAACAAAAAGTAAGAAATTTATTGCCGATAGTGTGCCAAAAGAAAAGGATACGGTGCGGCCTGCCACCCATAAACCGGGAACCAAATACCACATCGGCAAAGTCATCAAGCATAGGCTTCAGTAGCAAATTGTATTCGCTGGGATCATACTCCAGGTCGGCATCCTGTATTACAATTACATCGCCGGTAGCTTCTGCTATACCGGTATGCAATGCAGCGCCTTTACCCTTATTAACTGTATGCTTATGGTACTGTATATTCAGTGTTGGATTATTTCTTTGGTAATTAAGTATAGCCTCCTCGGTATCATCTTTCGAGCAATCGTTTACTATAATTATCTCCTTAGCTACATCATTTAATAACTGAACTGCGCCTATTTTATCCAATATGCGATGTATAGTGGGTCCTTCGTTGTATGCAGGAATAACAATAGAAAGTTTTTTAATCATATGCCTGCAATATAAATCCCAATTTTCTACTTCTGCAAAATTTTTATCTTGCCCGCATTATAATGCAGCCTGTATCTCTATCTATCGTATTACCATGTTATAACCCTGTAGCGGGTTGGGCCGATAATGTAGTTGACTCTTTTAACCGCATTAAGCAACAAATACCCAATTGCGAACTGATACTGGTAAACGATGGCAGCCCGAATATTGATACCAACCTATTGCAAAGCATCGGCAGCAAAACATCGGATTTAACGGTTCTTAGCTACAATATAAACCAGGGTAAGGGCTATGCCCTGCGCCATGGAGTTTCTGCTGCCAGGGGAGAATTAATTATATACACCGATATAGATTTTCCGTACACACACCATAGCTTTCTAAAAATATACGAATCGCTAACCGGGCAACAGGCAGATGTAGCCATGGGCATACGTGGAGAAGCCTATTACACTCATTTACCACAAGCAAGAGTTCGCATTTCAAAACTGCTGCGGTGGTTTATTAAAACATTTTTGCGCATACCTACCGATGATACACAATGCGGTTTAAAAGGGTTTAACCAAAAAGGCAAGGCTGTTTTTTTAGAAACAACTATTAACCGCTACCTATTCGATATGGAGTTTATTTTTATTGCCGCCCGCAAAAAACTAAATATAAAAACGGTTGAAGTAGAGTTGCGGCCAGAGGTAGAACTATCTACCATGAACAGTAAAATACTGATACAGGAGTTTGGCAATTTTTTAAAGATATTCGTAAAGTCACTTTTCTAAACACCCCGCATAAATCCAATAACATGGCATACACCCTATCTACCAAACACCCAAAGAAACGTGCATTTATAACCGGTGGCGGTGGCGGGCTCGGCCGTGCTCTGGCTTTAGCATTAGCTAAAGAAGGCTGGACAGTGGGCATTACCGACATTAACGAAGCAGCACTGGCCGAGTCAAAGAAACTGGTAGAAGATGCGGGCGGAAAGGCTTACACCTACAAATTTGATGTATCAAAAAAGGATGACTATAAAACTGCTTTCGATGATTTTATTTCTAAAGCCGGTGGCCTTGATTTGATGATAAACAATGCCGGCGTAGGCGATGGTGGACTGATAGGTGAGTACGCTCTTGATAACTGGGATTGGATAACAGGCATTAACCAAATGGCCGTAATTTATGGTTCACACTATGCCTTACCATTATTAAAAAAGCAGGGTAGCGGCCATATTATTTCTATAGCCAGCGCAGCCGGTTTGGCCAATATGCCTAATATGGGTATGTATAACGTAACCAAGGCCGCCGTAATATCGCTGATGGAAACTATATATGCCGAGGCGAAGGGATTTAATGTAGATGCCAGTGTGGTGTGCCCTACATTTTTCCGCAGCAATATTATGCAGCATCACAAAGGCGATGAGAAATCTGCTAAAATAGGTCAGACTATTATCCAGCGTGCCAAGTTTTCGCCGGATGATATTGCCGATTATATATTAACCCAGGCAGGCAAAGGCACTTTCTATGTATTGCACCCATGGCAGGCTAAACTGGTGTTTCATGTTAAGCGTTTCCTTCCTAACTTTTTCCTAAACTACAAGGCAAAGCAATTTGCTAAGAAGGATTGGGTAAAAAAGGCCATCAGCCAAAAATTTTAAGCCTGTAGTAGTAAATGAAAAAGCTATTTACCACACTGGTATTAATATATGCAACAGCTGCAGTCTTTGCTCAAACCGGCACAATTGCCGGGCGTGTGATAGACCCTATGGACAATGGTCTTGCCAGGGCCAAAATACAATTGCTCGACTCTGCCGGCAATGTCGCCATTAAGAAATCAAATGTTATCAGCGACTTTGGCGGAGATTACTCTATTAAAGATGTAAAACCCGGGTATTACTTAATTAAGGTTACTCATAAAGATTTTACGGCAGAGATATTGGATGCGGTAATAGTTGCCGAAGGGAAAACCACCTTTTCAAACTTCAGAATGTATAACAAGGTCGCTCAGGAACCTATATATTAATCACCTCAAACAACCCCTCTCTGCCTTGTAGTGCCTGGCGTATGTGGGCATCATCGGTATCTGTAAGAAACACCTGCCCCAGGTCCTCTCCTGCTATTAGCTCTATCAGTTTCTGGCTTCGGTCGTTGTCCAGTTTGTCGAAGATGTCATCTATTAGCAGCAAGGGTTTTAGTTCAAGCCCATTGTTTACTGCAATACCATTCTTTATAAGTTCATATTGTGCAAACTTAAGGGCTATAATGAAACTCTTCTGCTGGCCCTGTGAACCGAACTTTTTAATTTTAGAAGTTGATGCTTCCGTAGCCACAGGTGTAATAAAAAACTCAATGTCGTCTTTATGTATACCCGTATCGGTCCGTTGCAGCACAAGGTCGCGCTCAGTTCCTGACAGCAAAAGCTCATCAAATGTTTTATCATTTAACTGCGAGGCATAACTAAAATTAACCACTTCCCGCTCCAGGCTAATCTCTTTATAATATTTTTGAAAAACGGGCTGTAGCTTTTGTATCACCACCCTGCGCGCCTCATAAATTTTAGTACCCAGCGGAATCAGCTGGCTGTTGTAAGTTTCCAGCAATTGCCTGTCAATTTTACGGGTTTCGGCAAATCGCTTTAGAGCTGCGTTGCGCTGGGTAAGCACTTTGTTGTAGGCAATAAGCCATTCCAGGTACTCGTGGTTAATTTGCGATAGGGTACCATCCAAAAACCTGCGCCGTTCTTCGCTGCTGCCCAGTATCAGTTGGCTATCATCCGGGGATATTATAATGCAAGGGAAATTGCCAATATGGTCACTAAGTTTAGGCACTGCCACATCATTTATCAATAGCTCTTTGCGTTTGTTGGTCGGCAGCTTATACACCACCTCAAAGGCCCCGTTCTGCTTCATAAACCGCCCCTCTAGCCTGAAAAAATCTTTACCAAACAGTATATTCTGCTGGTCAACTGAGTTAAAATAGCTTTTGGTAAGGCACAGGTAGTAAATAGCATCTGCAATATTGGTTTTACCTACCCCATTCCTACCTATAAAACAGTTTATTTTCTTAGAAAAGCCGAGGGACAGCGATTCGTGGTTTTTAAAGTTAAAAAGGGTAATTCTGTTTAGATACATTTTTTGGGATAAATACAGGATAAAGGCAAATACGGGAATTACGCTGATAATACCGAAGTGCGATTTTAAGCATTAATAATTTAGCAATTCGGTACAGGGTTTACAGTTTACTATTCCGGAATTTATATTTGTTTCGTAGTAGGATTGCCTTTTGTATTATCCGTGTAATCATTCTGTATTATCTGAGTAATCCCCAAAAAAATGAAAGTAACTAAAGAAACATACTTATACTGGTACGAATTGATGCTTAAGCTGCGCCGTTTTGAAGAGAGGGCAGGTATGCTTTACGGCGAGCAAAAAATACGTGGGTTTTGCCACTTATACATAGGGCAGGAGGCTGTAGCCGCCGGCACTATGAGCGCCCTGCGCGCCGATGACCGCATGATAACCGCCTACCGCGACCACGGCCTGGGCATAGCCAAGGGTATTAGCTGCAATGCTGCCATGGCCGAACTGTTTGGAAAGGCTACAGGCTGCACCAAAGGCAAGGGCGGCTCTATGCACTTTTTTAGCAAAGAGCACAACTTTTTTGGGGGCCACGGCATTGTAGGTGCCCAAATTGGGCTGGGGGCAGGTATTGCCTTTGCCGACCAATACAATGGTAACGACAGCGTAACTATCTGCTACTTTGGCGATGGGGCTGCCCGCCAGGGTATATTGCACGAGACCTTTAATATGGCCATGACCTGGAAGCTGCCCGTGATATTTGTATGCGAAAACAACGGTTACGCCATGGGAACGTCGGTAGGGCGCACCTCAAATGTTACTAAGATATCCACATTGGGCGAGGCTTATGATATGCCCAGTGAGTCGGTAGATGCCATGAAATGTGAGCCTGTGCACGATGCCGTAGCCCGCGCAGCCGAGCGTGCCCGCAAAGGCGAAGGCCCTACTTTTTTAGAAATGTGTACCTACCGCTACAAGGGCCACAGCATGAGCGACCCGCAGAAATACCGCACTAAAGACGAGGTAGAAAGCTATAAAAAGCTGGATCCCATAGAGACTACGCTTGAAACCATACTAAAGAAGAAATACGCTACCCAGGCCCAGATAGATGAAATTATAGCCCGGATAGATAAGGAAATTGAAGATTGTGTGGCTTTTGCCGAAGAATCGCCTTACCCGGATGATAGCGAGCTGTATAAAGACATTTATGTACAGCAGGACTACCCCTTCTTGACAGAATGAACAAAGCGATTATATTCGCACTTCAATTTTAAAAACAAACTATGGCAGACGAATTAGAAAACGTTAGTGATTCATTAGAAAACGGATTTGGTAAGGTTCAACAGTTTGTTGACAACAACCAGCAGAAAGTATTGATTGGCGGTGGTGTGGTACTAGCAATAGTTATTGCCCTTGTTTATGTATTTGGCTTCTATATACCAGGCCAAAACCTAAAGGCACAAAAAGCTATCTATATGGCAGACTTTGCTTTTGCCAAAGATTCGTTTGAACTGGCCCTCAACGGTAGAACAACCGGCGTTACCCCTTTTAAAGGATATGCACAGGTAGCTAAAGATTTCAGCATGACCAAAACAGGTAAACTCGCCAGCTACTGCGCAGGTGTTTGCTGTCTTCACCTTAAGAAATTTGATGAGGCTACTAAATACCTGGATGCCTGCAGCCCTAACGACCCTATCATTGGCGCTCTTCGCCTGTCTGACCTTGGCGATGCTTATACCGAACTTGGTAAATTTGACGAAGGTGTTAAGTACTATGAGAAAGCTGCTAACTATTCTGATAATGAAGCTTACACTCCGTACTTCCTTTTCAAGACTGGTTTAGCTTACGAGCACCAGAAGAAAAATGCTGAGGCTAAGAAATTCTACGAAAAAGTGCGCGACAACTATCCTAAAAGCGATGAGGGCCGCGATATTGAAAAATACATTGCCCGCGTAAGCGCTCAATAACAAAAACAAAAAGGGAAGTAATACTTCCCTTTTTTGTTTTGCCGCATTCATCTAAAATCAACCAGTAATCATGTCAGCTAAAAACAAAAATCTATCCAGCCACGAAGAAGTAAAATCTGCCAATGTCGGTAAGTTCCGCATTGCCTTAGTGGTATCTGAATATAACGAAGCCATCACATTTGCCCTGCGCGATGGGGCCATAGAAACCCTGAAGAAATATGGCGTAAAAGAGAAACACATATTTGTAGAATTGGTGCCCGGTGCATATGAGTTGCCGTTAGCAGCTAAGTGGATGTATGAGAAGAAAAAAGCCGATGCCGTGCTGGCTTTAGGCTGTGTTATAAAAGGCGATACCGACCACGACATATACATTAACAATGCTGTATCGCAGGCTTTAATGAGCCTGAGTATTGCCACTAAAGCGCCATTTGTGTTTGGTGTAATTACCCCCAACACCCTGCAGCAGGCTAAAGACCGCGCAGGCGGCAAACATGGCAACAAAGGCGTAGAGTGCGCCGTGGCAGCCTTAAAGATGTTAGAGTTGAAAGCCAGGCTGTAATACATTAACCACAAGGCACAGAATACATAAAGAAGCACAGAGAATAAAATTTGCAAGCTATTAGGCTATGAAACTACACACAATAGATACCGGTTACTTTAAATTAGATGGTGGTGCTATGTTTGGCGTGGTGCCTAAAACCCTTTGGCAAAAGCTAAACCCGCCCGATGTAAATAACCTTTGTACGTGGGCCATGCGCTGTATGCTTATAGAAGATGGCAAGCAACTAATTTTGATTGATTGCGGTCTGGGCGATAAGCAGGATCAAAAATTCTTTGGGCACTACGAGCCGCATGGCGATGCCAGCTTAGAGAAGTCGGTTAAGGCATTGGGCTACAGCTTTGATGATATTACCGATGTGCTGCTCACCCACCTGCACTTTGACCACTGCGGCGGCGCTATCAAGCGCGAGGGCGATAAGCTGGTGCCGGCCTTCAAAAATGCGACCTACTGGAGCAATGAGAAGCACTGGGAGTGGGCCACCAAACCCAATGCCCGCGAAAAAGCCTCTTTTTTAAAAGAGAACATATTGCCCATACAGGAAAGCGGACAGCTTAAGTTTGCCGAAGATGGCAGCACAACCATTAACCCCAATATTACGCTGCGCACCGTATCGGGCCATACCGAAAGCATGTTTACACCACTGATTAAAACCGGTGATAAAACAATAGCTTATTGTGCCGACCTTTTCCCCAGCATGGCGCATATACCACTGCCTTATGTAATGGCTTATGATACCCGCCCATTGCTAACGCTGGATGAAAAGAAGACATTTTTAGAAGAGGCTATTGCCAATAACTACTACCTGTTTTTTGAGCATGACCGCACCGTTGAGCTTTGCAGCCTGAAACAAACAGACCGTGGAGTTAGGGAAGATAAGGTGATGAATCTTGGCGATTTATAAGCCCAAACCTTCACTACTATATATAACTATTTTACCGACGAATAAATTCAGTTTTGTACGAAAGGTAAAAATGTGTCAACCCAAAGCACAATCAAAAAATTGATTTTCAGACATTTAAGTAGTTAACGTGTCAACCCAAAATTCGCCAATGTGTCAACCGACATTTATTGAAGCAGCTATTATATAGCACTATTATTTAATCTAAAAATTAACGAACCAAAGTCAAACTTCCTTTATAATGCCTTGGCTCTGTAGTAAGCAAGTCACTACATCTAATGTAATAGACATACACACCCGGAGACTGTAATGCGCCTTTGTAACTTCCATCCCATCCCTGGTTAGAATCGGTATCAAACACTTTTTCGCCCCAGCGGTTAAAAACCATAATGGAGTTTACCCTGATACTATCGCCATAAAGTGTCCAAACATCATTATTGCCGTCTCCATTGGGCGAAAACACATTTGGTATAAAAATACTGGCAAAAGGAGGCGGACAGCCAATAGCCTCGATATACCTGCGTGTAACACCGCATTCATTCTGGCTTGATAGCCAATACTGGCCTGGTGCAGTTATAGTAATTTGAGAGCTGGTTTCGCCGGTAGACCACGTATAATCAGCCAAAGGCAAACTGCTGCTAATTGTAATAGAAGAAAGTTGCTCTTCTACACATAAGTTAACCTCTGCGGGTAATAAAACCTGCGGTTTATCGCGCAAATCTATGTTAATAGAATCGGTGGCCGTGCCGCACCGGTTTGTGGCATTAAGTATAAAGCGCCCGCCCATGTCAATATTTACTACCTGCGTTGTAGCCCCGTAATTCCAGTTGTAATTATCAACTTTTCCACCAGAAGCCGCAACCGCCACTTGCAAAACATCACCTGCACAGATAAATGTGTCTGGCGGTAAAGCAATTTGAGGCGCATCAAGTACAGATACCTTTACACTATCGCGAAAAACCACACAACCAGGGTCGTACTCCACCCAGTACAGGCCGCTGTCTGGCGGGGTTATAACACTTGTGGTTTCGCCTGTACTCCAAACATAACCGGATAAAGCCGTGTCAGGCGTAAGTTGAAGTAGTGGCAAATCTGCCCGGCATGTAAGTGTATCTTTCATGCTTTCAACCCTAATAACAGAAACATCATCGACATAAAAGTAAACGGCCTTTACCGAGGCTATGTTGGCAAACGTTAACTGCATCAACGGAGTGCTATCTACTTTTGTAAAATTACCAATAGTGATATATGCTTCATTGCCCTGCGCCCGATATATACCCGATATTTTAACCCAACCATCGGCTGGCATAATATATCGACCCACCGGATTTTTAATTTGCGGCGTAGCAGTTAGTTTCCAGTTATAGATTGTTGCATTATCGTGAAAATCGTAAGGAAATTCGGTTAAGGATGCTCCAATAGCATCTGTGGTAAAGGTTTCCCATCTGCTGGTGTCCGCTATTATTGTGCTTACATAAAAAGTAACGCAATAGTCCATGTTTCTTTCCAGCTTTTTTACCAACCTGGCCTGAATGTATTCTGTGTAATCGCCATAGTTTGCATTATCGTGGTTAAACAATGAAATGCCGGAATAAGCATTACCGCCATGCGAGGTACGTTGACCAACAAAGTTCTGAGGCACGCCTGCCTGGCCATTGTTACAACAGGCATTAAAATAATCGCTGGTGCCATCGGTTGGGCACGACCAACTATTAACTGTATTGTCAAAGTCTGAAATGTTGTTTGTAAAATTTACAGGGCAAGATAAATGGCTTTCAAACCCCGGGTTAGGCACCAGGTTTACCTGCCCTGTAGAATGCAGGCATAGTAGGATAAAAAAGATAAGCAAATATGTTTTCATAGGTAGCATAAAGGTAGGCTACATATATAAATTAATGCAATTTATTGTGTCATTGTTTTGTCATTTTTCCTTCCGGTAATAATGGATAGCTTTATTACCTAAACAATAGAGTATGGAATTTCGCCTAAGCAAATATGTGGCAATAGATGCCAGGGACTATGATAAAGCCATTGCATTTTACCGCGATACGCTTGGTTGGCAGGTAATAGAAACAAGCGAAGCCGAAACTCAATTTAAAAAGGGGGATGCCACCTTTTTTGTGGCCAATGATGGCGGCAGCGCCTATACCACTTACTTTGAATACGAAGTGGATGACATAGAAGCGGCCAAAGCGAAGCTACTATCAGAAGCCTGCACCGTTTGGCCCAGCGGCAAGCCGCAAAGCTATATGGTAAAAGACCCATTTGGCACCCATTTTCATATTTATCAAAAGGGGGCTATGTAAATTCTCCAATATTAATTTACTTTCATATTGAACCAAACCCCTTTAATATGAAACGTACACTAACAAACGCAGTAGTTTTAATCGCCTCATTTATTTGTATCAGCACCATCAACTCGTGTGCGCCAAAGGATAAAATAGATTTGGCCCATTGCACCAACGGTGTAAAAGACAGTGATGAAGCCGGTATAGATTGCGGCGGCTCATGCAATGCCTGTGTTAACCTGCCTACGGTATGTTTTACTGCGCCCGATTCAGTACAGGTAAACACAAACGCGGCCTTTACAAATTGTTCGCAGCAGGCCACTACTTATAGCTGGAATTTTGGCGATGGGCAGACCTCTACCCTATCGGCTCCAACACACAGTTACTCGGCCACGGGAACTTATACGGTGAGCCTAACCGGCTCTAACCCCCAAAGCAGCAATACCACTACCAAAAGCATTAAGGTATATGCCGTAACAATTAACAGCAGTAACTATGTTGGCACTTATGCGATGGCAGATGTATGCCCATCAGGTCCCTACAGTGGCACTTGTGTTATATCAGCCAACGGTGCAAATGCTATTATAATAAATAACTATGGAGGGGTGGGGGGGTCTGCCAATTTTAATGCTACAATTAACGGCAATCAGCTTACCATACCCTCTCAAACACAGGGTGGCTTCACTATCAGTGGCACGGGTACCTTAAGCCAAAATCAGTTGACCATTAATTCTACTTACACCATTTCGGAACCCTCCTTTGGAACTGAGTCATGCACAAGCGTACTTACTAAGCAATAGCTGCAGTTTAGTTGTCTTCTGTGGGTAAAAACCGTTTATTAACCTATGCACAAATACGTTGCACAGATAAAACCGGTTTTTATCTTTACACTACTAAACACTGAGCATGAAAAAATTACTGTTTGCACTTATTGCCGTTACTTTTATGATTTCTTTTTCGGCTTGTAAAAAGTGTTTTCATTGCTATAACAGCTGCCAGCAATGCGTTATCACTATTAATAACCGTAATTTTTACGAAACACTGTGTGTAGATAGCTTTAACTCTAAAGCAGAATTTGATGCTGCTATTGCTGCCGATACAGCGCTGGGTTATGTGTGTGCACCAACCGCATCTACCTACGATAAGGAATATTGCACCAACCAACCCGGCAAAGACAGCTACCTGAACTACTTTACCAAGGGTGGCCGTGCCACCTGCGATGAGAAGTAATATGCCCGGCCTGCTACCAGTTATTTAAGTTATCTAATTCCCTGCGGTTCTTTTTGGTGGGGCGTCCCTGCTTGCTTTGGCGCTTTCCGGTATTTTCTACAAATACAGCACTCTGCTTAGTAATGAGTAATTCGGGAGGGGTAATGTCGTTGTAGTATTTTATAGCTTCGGCGTATGCCATCCGGGTATCCAAAAGGCCGGTAACTTCAATAACCCATTTGCGGGCTTCGGTCTTTATCTCATACCTATCACCAATGCTTACAGTTTTAGATGCCTTCACATCATCCCCATTACTCTTTACTTTGTGGGCATCTATAGCGGTAGCTGCTTGTGTGCGGGTTTTAAAAATACGGATAGCCCAAAGGTATTTATCGAGCCGTAGTTTTTCGCCAGACATAATAGTATGTCTTAGTTTTTAATCTCACCACCTACTTCGCAGGGGTAATCAAACAGGCAGTTCTCTTTTATTATATCAGCCACCGTATCGGGCACCATCTCTTCCCATCCTGCTTCGCCGGTCTTTATCATCTGTATCACCTTAGGAGAGAATATTTGCAACACGCTTTCATCGTAGCCTTCAAGGTCAACAAGAAATTCGTTCATTTTTAAATGCTGGAAAAGCGGAATCAGGTTTTGCGGCACATCCAGGTTCAGAGTAGTAATTACAGGCCTGTGCTTGTCAGGCTGATACGGATATACCAACATCTTGGTTTTACGCATAAATATCTCACCAAAATAATGCATCAGTTCACCCGGCGCATTTCGGTAGTATTTTTCGTTAAACAGCTCCACAATGTTTAGTATACCCAGTATAATACCAATGCTGTTAGGTTTACAACGGTTAAGGTAATTTACAAGTATATCGTGCTTGTGGCAGTTGCTTATCATTACCGTATGGCCCAGGCTGCAAAGTATATCGGCACGGTCCAAAAAATCCTTATTATCAAATTCCCCATCACCCGTCAGGTTGGTAAGGGTAATTTCGGATAATACGATCAAGTCATCAGTATTTCCTACCTCTTTTTTATAATGCTCTATTCCGCAACGGAACATATCTTCATTCACTTTGGTAACCGGACGGAACCTGCCGCGCAGGCACAAAATATTCTTTTTGTAAAGTATGTCTTTGGGCTGATAAACTTCTTTATCTGGCCCGAAGATGGTACCATCGGTAAAGTTCTTCTTAACCAGCTCTAAGGCCAGCAAGCGGTTATCCACCTTTTCAAAATCAGGCCCTTTAACACGTATCATATCAATCTCCAGCTGGTCGGTAGACAGGTTATCCATCAGCGAGTCGATAAAGTCTTCCATCTGGTCGAAATACCAGTAACAGGCAAACAGCAGGTTAGTACCCACGCCGCCTAATACGCGTTGCTGGTAAAGGCTGTCTACCCCCTTAAGTCGCACATGTATAATTACTTCGTTTGGTTCCGAATCGGGCTTTAATTGAAACTTAACGCCCATCCAGCCATGCGGGTCGTTATCCTTTTTGTAGTTAAGGGTAGTGCAGGTATTGCTGTATACAAAAAAACGCTTTTTCTTATACTTCTCATCCGTTAACCGCTGCTCAAGTAGTTCATACTCATGGTCCAGCATTTTATGCAAACGCTTTTCGCTTACATAGCGGCCCGAGCCATCGGCGCCATAAATAGCATCCGAGAAGGTCATATCGTAGGCGCTCATGGCTTTAGCCACCGTGCCCGAGGCTCCACCTACCTGAAAAAAATTACGCACTACCTCCTGCCCTGCTCCAATTTCGGCAAAAGTGCCGTAAATGTTCTGGTCAAGATTAATTCGTAGTGCCTTCCTTTTAATCGATAATATTTCGCGTTCCATAGTATAGCAAAATTAGTAATTCGGTTAGGTATAACGGAGTTGCAACGTTAATAGTTATGAAAAACAAGCGAAAAATTGTAGGCAGAAGTGGGCAGGGTGTAAAAAGAACCAAACCATGGATGAATGAAATAATGGAATGCAAACAGGCATTTATGGATATAAGCTTTACGGTTTGCTCAAAATTTTTAAATTTGCGCCCGCTCAACGGCCCGGTAGCTCAGCTGGATAGAGCATCAGCCTTCTAAGCTGAGGGTCATTGGTTCGAATCCAATCCGGGTCACAAAGCATTAAAATCCTCTGAATATTTCAGGGGATTTTTTGTTTTAGTTTGAGCATTTCGCAGAAGAGCAGTTGTTCGCATTTAAGAACAAGTATCAAACAAAAACTTTCTGGTATATTTAAGTTAGCAGTTATAGCCTTGCCTTAAACCACCCTCACAAAACAGAAAAACCCATGGATAAAAAACTCCTTAAATATTTTCAAAAAATAATGCCTCTTTCAGATGAGGAGATTAGCGCTATTGTTGAAACTATGAGCATACAGCAGTATAAAAAAGGGACTGTTTTACTTAAAGAAGGACAAATTTCTACTGAAGCTTACTTTGTTTTAGAAGGTTGTGTCAGGCAATTCTACGTGGTTGATGGAGACGAAAAAACCAATAATTTCTTTACCGAAGAGCAATGGGTAATTTCTATGTATAGCTTTGGCCAAAGCAAACCTTCCAATCATTTTCTGGATTGTTGTATGGATAGTTCATTGGTTGTAGGAAATAGGGAAAAGGAAGAAAATCTATACAAACGTTTTCCAAAATTTGAGACTATTTCCAGAAAAGTAATGGAAAAAGTATTTGCAGAGCAGCAAGAAATGATGGCCTCTTACACTACCGATACGCCAGAACAACGGTACTTGAAATTACTAAAATCAAGACCCGAATTGTTTCAAAAAATACCCCAATACCAAATAGCCAGTTATGTGGGCGTAAAGCCCGAATCGCTAAGCCGAATAAGAAAGAGGTTACTTCAGAAGTAAGTTTACACGTCTATCGCCACATTTCCTTTTTTATGCCCCTTTTCAGCATAAGCATGCGCCTCGGCGATTTGCTCTAATGAATAAGTTCTATCAATTACCGGTTTAAATTTACCTGTGTCAATAAGCTCCTTTAGAAAAAAAATGTCTTCTGCCTTGTGGCTTATTACACCAGTCAGTACTTTTTTGCTACTTGTCATCGAAATCCACAAACCCTGAAACATTTCCGACATACCTGCAGCACTTAAAATCATAGTTCCATCCTTGCTTAGCGAGTTTAAACTTCTCGCAACAGATATTGCTTTTACTGTGTCGAAAATAACGTCATAAGTTTCGCCATTTTGGGTGAAATCCTCCTTTGTATAATCAATTACTTTGTTTGCTCCAATAGATTTTACCAAAGCAATATTTGCTGTGCTGCAAACACCCGTAACATGCGCACCAAAAGACCTTGCTAATTGAACGGCGGCACTTCCCACGGCACCAGAAGCCCCTACCACAAGAACCTTTTGCCCAGGCTGTATCTTCGCCTTTTTTATAAAATGCAGTGCAGTGACTGCACCAAAAGGAATTACGGCTGCCTCGGTGTGAGAAATATCTGCGGGTTTCAATGCTATTGATGCGCTTTCTGGCAGACACTTATATTCGGCATAAGCCCCGAAACTCATATCGGTATGGCCAAAAACAAAGTCGCCTGCTTTAAATTTTTTTACCGCTTCGCCTACGCTTTCAACTTCTCCCGAAAAAACACTGCCCAGGATATTAGTTTTAGGCCTCGTTAAACCGAAAAAAAATCTGACCGCAAAAGGGTCGGCTTTGCGAAGTCGCCAATCGCCTGAGTTAACTGCCGTGGCTCTAATTCTTACCAAAATCTCATTTTTGTTGGGTATTGGTTTTTCTACCTGCTTCACCTGGAGAACCTCTGGTAAACCATACTGTGTGTAAACTGCCGCTTTCATTGTTATTGTTTTAGTTTATTAATAATTTGATGGGGCAAAACTAGGTGACGCACCTTCTGATTTCGTTGACTTGGGTTAAGAAATGGAATACTACTCGTAAAGGCTATACACCAAGCGACCACTATTCTAATACCCCACATGATCTGCTGTTTCACTTTAAACGGATTTGCTATAGCCGTATATATTTCGGGGTAAAACAATGCGCATCATATTTTGTTATCTTTATTAAACAAACCCAATCCATGAAACAAGTTTACACCGCATTTATTCTATCCATATTATATATAGCCGCTACTGCACAGGCTACAAGTTTCCATACACAGTACGGCATATCTATGACTGGCGACACAGTGCCTATGTCGCAGTACTATGGTAAAAAAGTAATGGTGGTAAACTGCGCAAGTTTCTGCGCCTATACTCCGCAGTATGAGCCATTGCAACAACTATACACCGATTATGCGCAATATGGTTTCGAAATCATTGGTTTCCCCAGCAACGATTTTGCCAACCAGGGTGGTAGAGATTCGGATATTGTAGCTACCTGCGAAGAATATGGCGTTACGTTCCCAATAATGGGCACCGTAAAAGTGAGCGCCTCGCAACATGGTTCGGCGGTAGAGCCGGTGTTTCAATGGCTGGAAAAGTTAAGCCTGAACGGCGTTTCTAACGCTTCGGTTGATTGGAATTTTAATAAGTTTTTGATTGATGAAGCGGGCCATTGGGTTCGCCATTATGGTTCCAACACTGATCCGCTGGACCCTGCTATTACTGCATGGATTGTAGATACCGCATCGGTAGTTAGCGGTATAAACGAGCAAGTGGCTGATATTATTGAAATGCGCTCGGCCAACCCCGGCAATAACATTGCGTTTGCTTTCAGCAACGCTGCCCCTCAAAACCTTACTATTGGCCTTTATAACACGCAGGGGCAACTGGTTAAAAACCTTTATACCGGCATAGCTGTAAAGGGCCAATCGGTTAACCAGAATGTTTCTGATATTTCTACCGGCGTTTACCTGCTTCGTATCTCTGCAGCTGGTTTGCAGCGAACTATAAAGTATTTGGTAGCAAGGTAAGAGCCCGCTTTTCTTTGTTCTTATTCGTGCATTCGGGGCCCTTGCATTTACTCATTTGCTTTTATATTTGAACCATGAGCGAAAGCACGCAGGTTCAAATAGAAGAAGGCTGGAAAGAGGCATTAAAGGACGAATTTCAAAAGCCTTATTTCCCGCTAATCAAGCAGTTTATTATAGCAGAGAAAGCCAAAGGTAAAACGGTGTACCCGCCGGGGCCGTTGGTGTTTAATGCATTTAACCTAACCCCATTCGCTGAACTTAAAGTAGTGATACTCGGACAGGACCCTTACCACGGCCCCGGCCAGGCCGAGGGCCTATGCTTTTCAGTAGCTAAGGGCATCAAACAACCGCCATCATTAGTCAACATTTTTAAAGAGTTAAAGACAGATTTGGGCATCGCCCCACCCAACCACGGCAGCCTTGAGAAATGGGCGCGCCAGGGCGTTTTGCTGCTCAATGCATCGCTTACTGTAAATGCAGGAGAAGCCAACTCGCACGCAAAATGTGGCTGGCAGGTATTTACCGATGCCGTGATAAAGAAAATTTCAGATGAGAAGGAAGAGATAATTTTCTTGCTATGGGGCAATTTTGCCAAAGCCAAGAAAGCCCTGATAGACACAAGCAAGCACTACGTGCTGGAGGCTGCACACCCTTCTCCCCTATCGGGCGGCGCATACTTTGGTAGCAGGCATTTTTCTAAGACTAATGAGATACTGAGAAAGCTGGGGAAAGAGGAGATAGATTGGAATACTACCCCCTAGCCCCCTAAAGGGGGAATAACAGCCAATAAATTTATAGCTGAGTTGTTTGCTTTAAAGGGTTTACCTGAATCCGCCCATCTGCTATTTTCATTCCTTCAAAAGGATCGTTCGCTATCAAGTATGGGCCATCTAAATCGGCACAATCGGCCAGTGGGGTTAAGTGTGCAGCAGCCGTGCAACCTACCGATGATTCGCTCATGCAGCCTATCAGTATTTTCATTTCCAACTCGCGGGCCTTGCTAATCATTTTAAGTGCCTCAGTAATACCGCCGCACTTCATCAGCTTTATGTTGATACCATCGTACGATGCGCGCAGCCTTTCAATATCGCTTAACCGCTGGCAACTTTCATCGGCAAACATATCTAGCTGGCAGGTTTCTCTAAATTCGTTTACTTCTTCTATCCATTCTTTATTAAAGGGCTGCTCTATCAAATCGCAGTGCTTGGCTTGCAACAGGCTGGTTACATCCTTTGCCTGTTCTATACTTTGCCAGCCGCTGTTTACATCTACCGCAAAGGGGTGATTGCAATACGAAGTAAAATTGCTGATTACCATTATATCACTCACCCCATCCAGTTTTAGCTTAAACCGTTTGAAGCCTTGCCCAAGTGCATACTCTACGCGGGTCATCATATCTTCTTTACTGCACACTCCTATTGTATAGTATCCTTCCGGATACTCCTTCTTTTCAACACCCAGCAAATCCCCCACCGTTTTGTTTTGCAGTTGCGCCTTCAAACTCCACAGCGCCATATCTAGTGCGGCCTTAGCGCTCATGTCTGTTTCAACAGCACTTAGCTTTTCAAACCAATCCTCTATCGCAGTGGTAGAAACCTGTTTACTAAACAGCTTCAAAAACTCAGTAACCGATTTTTGTGTTTCGGGCAAATAGGGCGGCAAAGTAGCCTCGCCCCAGGAAGTAAAACCTTCATGCTCCAGTTTTACATATACTACATCGGTGCCTGTGCGCAGCCCATGGGCTATCCGGAAAGGATATTTGAATTGGAGATGATAAGGAAAGAGGGAAAGCATCATATTCTCATAATTAAGGGCTGGTAAAAAGCAATTATTTATACTTCATAAAAAAGGCCACCGCTCTCGCGATAGCCTTTCTGTATTCTGTATTTCTTGCAGACTGCCGACTAGCTAAGTGCTTTCTTCACTTCTTCTGCTGCCTCTTTCAATTGTATCGCCGATTGAACCTTAAGGCCCGATTCGTCTATCAATTTTTTGGCCTCTACAGCATTGGTGCCCTGCAGACGAACAATGATTGGCACCGGTATGTTACCTATCGATTTGTAGGCATCTACTATACCTTGTGCTACACGGTCGCAGCGTACTATACCACCAAATATGTTTACCAATATTGCTTTCACGTTCGGGTCTTTCAATATAATACGGAAAGCCTTTTCTACGCGCTCTGCATTGGCAGTACCACCCACGTCCAGGAAGTTAGCTGGCTCACCGCCCGATAGCTTGATAATATCCATCGTAGCCATGGCAAGTCCTGCACCGTTTACCATGCAGCCTACGTTACCATCCAGCTTTACGTAGTTAAGCTCGGCCTGACTGGCTTCAACTTCGGTTGGATCTTCTTCGTTCAGGTCGCGTTGTGCTTCCAGGTCTTTGTGGCGGTATAGGGCGTTGTCATCCAGCGATATCTTACCATCCACCGCTATAATTTTATTATCCGATGTTTTAAAACATGGGTTAATTTCTACCATTGCCGCATCAGCATTAATATACGTGTTGTAAACCCCACGGGTAAATTTCACCATCTCTTTCAGTGCATTGCCACTAAGGCCTAAGTTGAACGCGATTTTGCGGCACTGGAAATCCTGAAGGCCCACAGTAGGATCAATCCACTCTTTCAATACCTTGTCCGGTGTGTGTTCTGCTACTTCTTCTATATCCATACCACCTTCGGTAGAGTAGATAATTACGTTCTTACCCTTTGCACGGTCAAGCAGTATAGAGAAATAAAACTCCTTCACCTCCGATTCGCCGGGGTAGTACACATCCTGCGCTACTAATACTTTATTTACCAGGCGGCCGGCAGGGCCGGTTTGCTTGGTAACCAATGTGCCACCCAAAATGGTGCCTGCAATGGTTCTAACTGCATCGTGGTTCTTGGCCAATGCCACACCATTTTGCTCGGTACCCACTATTTTACCTTTACCACGGCCACCCGCATGTATCTGGCTTTTTACCACTACCCAATCGCTGTTATAAAGCTCTTTCATTTTTTGCGCAGCGGCTACAGCCTGCTCGGCAGTTTCGGCTACAATGCCCTCCTGAATGGCTACACCATTCTTTTTCATTAGTTCTTTTGCCTGGTACTCGTGTAAATTCATGGATAGTAAGTATTGATTATAGGGACGAAAATAAACTTTGATAGGTAATAGGCAATAGTAAACAATGCCGAATGCGAATTTTAAAATGCACAATTATTCACAATGCCCAAATTTGTGCTCAATTCAAATCCCGATTCCGGTTTCAAAATTCCCGATTAAATTCACCGCATGATATTAGAGGCTACCGGTATAAGAAAAAAGTATGGGGCGTTAGAAGTACTAAAAGGCGTTTCGCTGCAGGTTAACAAGGGCGAAATAGTATCCCTGGTAGGCCCGTCGGGCGCAGGCAAAAGCACCCTGCTGCACATTATGGGCACGTTGGATAAGCCCGACGAGGGCACTGTAACCATTGAAGGCATTGAGATATTTAAGCAAAATGAAAATGCCCTTTCGGCATTCCGCAACAAATCTATCGGCTTTATCTTTCAGTTTCACCATTTGCTGCCCGAGTTCACAGCGGTAGAGAACATCTGCATACCCGCATTTATAGCCGGTAAAGGAAAAGCAGAGAGCGAAAAACGGGCTAAAGAGTTACTGGCTATGCTTAACCTTTCGCACCGGGCAGAGCATAAACCTTCGGAACTTTCGGGTGGAGAGCAGCAGCGCGTAGCGGTAGCACGGGCGCTGATAAATAACCCCGCGCTGATAATGGCCGATGAGCCTTCGGGCAACCTGGATACCAACAATGCCCGCGAACTGCACAAACTGTTCTTTGAGCTGCGCGATAAACTGAACCAGACTTTTATAATTGTAACGCACAATGAGGAACTGGCCGATATGGCCGACCGAAAAGTGCAGATGAAAGACGGGTTAATTATTAATTCCTGATTTTTGTATACTTACTTATACTTTACAAACATAGCATTATGAAAAAACACCTCCTCCCTGTTCTGTTTTTGTTCTTTGCTTCATTCCTTAAGGCGCAAGCGCCGCAAGGCCTAAACTACCAGGCAGTAGTGCGAAACAGCAACGGCATAACCGTAGCCGATGGCACGCCCGTTAAACTCCGCTTTACCATACACGATGGCACCGCCAACGGCACATCTGTTTACAACGAAACTGTAAACGATACCACCAACCAGTTTGGATTGGTAAACACCGTAATAGGCGAAAACGGCAACCTGGCTACCGTTAGCTGGGGCAGTGGTGCTAAATTTTTGCAGGTAGAAGTGCAGGTAAACAATTCCCCTTCGTTTACCGATATGGGTACCACACAGTTATTAAGTGTACCGTATGCATTGTATGCAGCCAATAGTGCAGCTGGTCCTCAGGGGCCAACCGGTAACCCCGGCCTACAGGGCCCTACGGGTGCCACAGGCGCACAAGGCGATGCCGGCCCTACCGGTTTGCAAGGTGCTACCGGCAACACGGGTGCCGAAGGCCCTGCTGGTGCCACTGGTCCACAAGGCAACACCGGTGCTACCGGCGATGCCGGCCCTACAGGCAGTAACGGTGCCACAGGCGCGCAGGGAGAAACAGGTCCTACCGGAGACGCAGGCCCAACTGGCCCCCAGGGCGACCCGGGGATACAAGGCAATACAGGGGCGCAAGGCCCTACTGGTAACGATGGACCGACAGGACCAACCGGCCCACAGGGCACGCCCGGTACTAATGCCAGTGTACCCAGCGGCGTAATTGTAATGTGGTCGGGCGCTATAGCTAATATACCTTCGGGTTGGGTACTGTGCGATGGAAACAATGGCACACCTAACCTGCTGGATAGGTTTATTGCATCAGTGCCCAATGCAGCTACCAACCCGGGCACTACGGGCGGCGCTAATACTTATAACCTAACCGTAGCACAGCTACCGGCACACGACCATACAGGTTCGGGCACTACATCGGCCGATGGTACCCATACACACACCATGCCTGGCTACCACCTTACGTCTAATCCCGGCAACATCCCTTTTTACAACTGGTCAAACAACCA
This sequence comes from Chitinophagales bacterium, assembly GCA_035299425.1. Lineage (GTDB taxonomy): Bacteria > Bacteroidota > Bacteroidia > Chitinophagales > LD1 > Bog-950. The sequence continues at coordinate 27,944 of DATGWP010000201.1, forward strand.
GTTTTTTGCAAACACTAATACCACCAGCGCCGATGGTAACCATACCCATTCGTATAGTTTTACAACAACGCAAACCGGGTCGGGTGCGGCTATAGATAACCGCCCTGCTTATTATGCCCTGGCTTTTATCATGAAACAATAACCCATTTGGGGGATAGCAGGCATATATCTTAATTTGTAAATTTGTATCAGAAATAAGCTATTGAAATTATAGCCACAAACACATTATATATGAAGGAAGAGCAGGAAAGATTATTAAGATATATAGGCGAAATATTTGAAAAACGTCGCCAGGGTAAGATTGAACAGCCGGATACTAAACCGGGTGATGATGATGTGGATGTGGTAAATGCCGGTAAAAAAATACGTAAGCTGCGCGAGCAAAAAGGGATTAGCCTGGAGCAGCTGGCAGAAAGAACAGGCCTTATTGTGCCTTACATTCAACAGATAGAAATAGGCGAAGCCAATCCGTACATGACAGAGATATACGATATAAGCAAAGCGCTGGGTGTAGAAATTTCAGTTTTGTTTGGCAAAAAGTAAACGGGCTAGGCCGTAGCAGGCTCAAGCCGTGCCTGCACATGTGCATCAAACTCGTGCCAGTAGCCGGCACCGTAAGCCACATATATTTCCTGACCAGCTTTTATAGTACGGGTAGCCTCCATATACATCGACTCGTCATCGCGTGAGCAGAACTGGGCATTATTTACCAAACCCTTAATAACGGTGATACCCTTGGCATCGTTGGCATAGCGCGAGTCGTCCATTACCTCTATACAATCGCCGCTGCCGTCATTTAACTCCAGCAAATAATCGTTATCGGCATGTATTGTTTCTACATCTGCCGCCGAACGCCTGGGGCCGGTTACATCCATTATTTCCTCTCCCTTCTTTATATCTACTATAGCAAAAAGGCCCCTACCGGCGCCGGGTATATTCGACACGTCAACACGTACTTTCATGAATGTAAAATTTGAGGCCGCAAGGATAGCTTAAACTTTGCAATTATTCTGTATAGATTTTGCTTAGAAAGCCTCGCTATAGATTACCGGGGCGGTTTGGTCTCTAACCGGTGCTGCATATCGGCCAGCATATCAGCTTTCCAGTGGTTGGCACTATGTTCATCCTTTATAAACATGGCTTTGTAATCGGGTATATCAAATACCTCCAGGTTCATTTTTATTGTTTTAAACAGGCGGGGTGCCCCCTCGCCGGGCACTTGTATATGGTGCAGCCCACCGCTGTAGGCAAACACCATTTGCCCTGTGTTAAGCCCCTTAAGCACATCTGCCACACCGGGCCGCACGTTCATTTTTTTGCCATCCAGGTCAAGCCCGTTTTTGCGCATCATCCGCCCCTCGGCCGCTATTATTATTATCGAATCGGGCTGCAGCGATTCTAAAAAGTAATCCCAGGTATTATCGCGCTTGCGGGTTATAGGCACCATGCCGGGGCTGAATAACTTAAAAAAGAAACCCACTATGGGGCGGTCCATAGTTTTAGTAGCGCCCGGTATAGCCATCCTTTTAGACAGCATCCACAAAAATTTAATGGGTAAAAAACCAATAAACAAAGGCTCGTAAAGCGAGGTATGGTTCAAAAAAACAATCAGCCGTACATCGTTCCACCGTATAGTCTCCTTAGGCCAGCCAATGCGAAAACGATAAAAGATATTGGTAAGCCCCTTAATGCTCAGCAGTATTATAAAACTAATCAGTCTCTTCATTCAGTAGGAGCTAATTTGGGATAATGTGGTAGCCAAAAGTATGGATTTTTTCAAGCCGCGCATCATTAATACACGCACAGGTTATTTAGTAGCCCTTGAGCACAATTTGAAAATGGCGCACGCGTTTAATCATAAACCATATTAAAAACCACACTATGAAAACTGCCCTACCCCTGCTTTCGCTGCTGCTGCTATTTTCATTTACCGGCCATGCCACCGCCGATACGGGAACCAAACCACAACCCGACCAGGCTTTTCCGCTGCAACTTTTGCCTAAACTAAATGTGTTGTACTTTAACCAGACTATTGAATTTACTTTACCCGATGCCACAACTACGGTAGACCATGTAGAGTTTGAGCGCGGAGTTTCGCAGATATCGCCTACCGGTTTTTGCCTGCAGGTAGAGTATGGTAATTTAGAAAAGGCAAACTGCGCCCTAAAGGTATTTACCAAAGATGCCGCGGGTAACATTACCCTAGCTTATGAGCGCACTATTACCCTGCTGCAAAAGCTGAAAGACAATGTAGATTACGATGATGACCTTTTTATGCTTGATGCCAAAGAGATGCAGCTAAAAGGGACACTAAGCAAAGAACAACTGCTAAAGGCTACACAACTAAAACTAAGCTCTACACGTTTTAATGCCGACCAGGTTCAGCTAATAGAGTTCGATATGGAAATAGGCAGCGGTAGCAGAGCTAAAAAACTCCACAGCCCAACCGGCGAAATAACGCCGGAGATGAAAGAAGCCATCCGCAAGCTTGGCGATGGCGATGTAATATCTATAACCAATGTAGTTTCGCAATACGAGGTTGATGGTCAGAAAGTAAAGATGAACATTAACTACACGCCTAAGCTCACCATTGGCAATGTAGGGTAACCAAATCTTATTGACTTAAGCTGTATTTGGCTGTTTTTTCTCCTCCTTGCGCCGCAACACGGCGTGCATTCAAGGAGGAGGGGCGAGCGAAGCGAGACGAGGTGGTGCTTAAGTCAAAAAGATCTATTGCTTCAACCACCGCATTTTAACCACACCCTCTTTTGTTTTAATCTCGGCAATGTATGCACCGGCAGGCAATGCAGCTACAGATACACCATCAGCCGCCGGTAACAAAGATGACATTACCAATGCGCCAAGCGTGTTGTAAATATTTACCGATTGAAGCTCTATATCTTTTGACTGAATAAACAGTTTATCGTTGGCGGGATTGGGGTAGAGGGAGATATTGAAACCACCTAAATCATTTATAGAATTATAGCCAATAGCAAGAGTATCTGTACTGCTACAACCGTGGTAATCAGTTACAGTTACAATGTATACCCCAGAAGAACTATACGCATGAAATGAAGTGGAAGTCGTAACATTTGAAGCGCTGGAATCACCCCAATTTACCAGGTATGGTGGAGTACCACCAAAAGAAGAAATGGTTAAAGACAGATCCATAAAATTAAAGACAGGGGCTAATGGAAAGCCAGTTTGCCATACATTAAAGGGGTTAGATACTTTTGAACATCCTAATGAATCAATAACAATAACAAAGTGTGTTCCGGCTTCTAGACTATCATAACACTCTCCCCTAAATTCAAGCGAATCCCAAAGATATATATATGGTGGAATACCTCCAAGAACGCTTATACAGGCCATTCCGGTAGAGTCACCATAACAATACACCGGTGTGATACTATTACTAAATACATTTACTATTTCATGTGAACTTAACGTCACAGGAAAATCTTGAAGACCACAAGTTGAATCGCCTATTTGTACATGGTAACTACCATTACCTAATTGCTGAAAAAAAAGCAATGAATCAGAAGAAACAATTCCTGATTGAATAGTATCCAAATAATCAGCAGACAGAAAAAAATACAAAAGACTATCCTCCTGTGAATTAAATTCTACAGCAATACTACCTAAAGTTTCGTTACTGCAAAAATCATCAAAAATACTAATAGTTGAATACGTGACTAAAGGGGTAACAGGAATATAGATACTGTCTAAAGCTTCACATCCATTATCATCGGTTACACTTAAGTAGTATGTTCCTGTTTCGGTAGCGGCAATGGTTTGTGTCAAATCATGCCCATTGGCAAATTCTTGGAGATTTGACGATACTGACCAAGTATAATCAAAATTACTAAGAGGAATCAAATCAAAACTATTGCAGTAACTAAATCTGATGTTAGGTCTTAAATTATATTTCAAAGGTTGGCCGGCATTACATTGATTAGTGCTTCCCGTTGAATGTATATACTGCGTGCTATGAGTAAATGAACATTCTGCTTTATTATTTTGATTACCAAAGGTTTGAAGATTGTAATTACAAACATCTATTATCATATCGGAAACACCATCCCAGTAAATAGGTGTATTTAAAGGTATTGAGGTTTGCCAGCCAGGTGAAGGAGCAAAGTTATTGCTGGTATAAACTGTTATTAAATCCGGATACCAACTAACCAAACTATCAAGATGTGCAAAACCGACTTTAACACTCATGTTCGCCATATACTGGTATGAATTAAACACTTTGTGACCGAATTTCAACATATCAATCAGTGCGGGTCCACCTAAAATTGTTTGCAGTTCATTGGCCTTATATAACATCTGACTATGGTTACTTCTTAAAAAATTACCGAATAAACAAGGAGCCTGTGTAGCACCGCCCGGTTGAGCAAGGCTATCTGAACCAAGTTTGGAGGATAGAATAGGATTACTTAAACAGTTTCCTCCCTTGTACCTAAATAAGACATCATTAGAAGTCAGCTGTACTTCTTGGCTGTAACATGGCATTGTATCGCTGGCTAACAATTTTAAATGGGGCATTGCCGATTTATGTATCTGAAACTCTTTGTTCTTTATACATCCATTAGAGTCCCTTACAGTAACTATGTGTGTTCCGGCTTCTATAGTATTATAACAGAGCGTATTTATATGGCTAGAATCCCAAAATGTGGAATAAGGAGCTGTGCCGCCTGTAAGTGTTATACATGCGCCACCTAACGAATCGCCAGTACAAACTATATGATCAATATTCAATCCTGCTATAGTCATAGCAGGGTATGATGCGATTGTACTACTATAATTACCATTATTACATATGGAATCCACAACAAACAATCTGTAGGTACCAGCTTTCAAATTTGTAAATTGTAAAATTGAATCAACGCTAAGATACCCCGACCTAATAGTATCATTCCCGTAAATAAAATAGTAATCCATACCTATTCCGTTAATGTTAACATTGGCATTCATAATACCATTTGCAACTCCAGGACAAACTGAATTTTCAACCGTTAGGCTAGCCGCATGTCCAACATCTACATTAACTGAATCAGAACTTTCGCATCCGTTTTGATCTGTAACATGTAAGTAGTATGTGCCAGATATGTTTGGACTTACGGTTTGGTTAGAAAGTTGGGGATTACTAAATGCTATTAGTCCAGGCGAAGCTAACCAGTTAAAATTTAAACTATTGACAGGGTTAATATTCTGTACATTAGCACAATAACCAAGTTTGATATCGGGCCTGTAGGCGGTAAGTGTATTAATTGCAGAGTTTGTACCATCACACAAATCTGAATTACCAAGTGAATAAATAAAACTGCTAGCTGATGTTAGCGAATACGTGGCAAGGTTATAGCCACCCCCCGGCACATTGGGACTATTTGGATTGTAATAACATATACCAATAAGAAGACTAGAGTTGCCATCCCAATATATTGGGGTCGTTAAAGGTATGTTATTCCATCCCGCATGCGGTAAATATCCAGCCATGTTTGTATAAACTGATATCAAATCATGGCGAAATGAATCAATATAAATAAGAGAGCCACAACCCATCTCGACATTAAAATTTGGCAGCGGTGTTCCATTATTAAATACTGTCAAATTAAAACCTATAGAATTTATCATACAAGGCCCGCCAAGGGCAGCCAATAATTCCGAAGCTGTATATAACATTTGATACCTGGCACCCTTATAATTGGTACCTAACATATAAGTGCCACCACTCGTGTTGTTTAGTTTTATTACAGATAATGAATTGGTATCCGTACATTCAGCTGTATTACATGTACTAAAACGCGAGTTTGAAAAAAGTTGTATTTCTTCCCCAGGACAGATGTTTGTATCAGTAGCAGATATATTCACCTCCGGAGACTTAACCCTTACTGTTATTGAATCAATATAAACATCACCATTCCAATAAGTTGCAGTAACCATATAGGTTGTAGTTACTAACGGAGTAGCTAAAGGGTTAGCAACATTAGTTAAATTCAAACCAGTGCTCGGTTGCCACTGATAATAAGCCTGCTGTATGCCGCTATTACCTAGCGAAATTGTATTCCCCTTGCAAATAGTAGTATCATTACCCGCATCTACATATAATTGCGCTGCCGCCACATTAGCCAAAATAAGTAAACACAACGAACAAATAGTGCGTAGCAGTTGTTTCATAGGTGTGTTAAAAATAGTAATAATTAAGCATGTAAGCCTGCGCCGCCTAAAACTATGATCCATATCATTGGTTGCTGCGTACCTATAAGCGTGCTTTGTATACGTTAAAATAAATAATCAATGCACGGTTATAGGCTTCCTTAGCCATCTTTGCAGTCAATAAAACAGCTACCATGAAACAGATTAGATTTATAATAACCACCCTGGCCATATTATTTGCCACAGTGGCCTTTGCCCAGTATAATATGGAAGACGTTATCTACCTCAAAAACGGCAGCGTTTACAGGGGTATGATAATAGAGCAGGTACCCAATGTAAGCTACAAAATACAGATAAGAGGCGGCAGCATTTTTAGTGTTACAGTAGCCGAGGTAGAAAAAATAACTAAAGAGCAGCGCTACCAAAACCCGCAGCAGGCCGAGGGGCATGGTGATATGTTTATGCACCCGCACTTTGGCTATGCAAAAGGCGACTCAGCGAGACACACACCTTCCTATTTGCGCAAGCGCCGTTTCTTTAAAGAGCTTGAATTTCGCCCTGGTATAAACCAAATATCACTTCGGCTGGTGCATGGCTTTAAGTTTGGCCGCTTTGGCTATGTGGGTCTTGGTATAGGCGCCGATGCTGTATCTTTCAGCAACCGTATATCAGATGGTAAAAACATATTTAATAACTCCACACCCAACAATGGCTTATACATACCGATTTACATTAAATACTCGGGAGAGATACTTAAGAAACGGGTTACCCCTTATTATTTTATAGAGGCCGGCTATGCCGCACACCCCAACAATCCTTTTGTAGGCTCTAATGGCAACAAAAGCTGGGGAGGACCAACAGCAGCCGCTGGATTTGGTTGCCGTTTCTATAGCAAAGGACGCGCAAGTTTTGCCATTAATGCCAATGCCAACTGGCGCAGCAACCGTTACCGCACTACCTACAGTTCTACCGATGTATTTGGAAACCCGTACACCTATACCCAGCGCGGCATGACCAGTAAGGTGTTTGGTGCCATTGGCTTATCGGTAGGGTTTTAATACTTACCACTTTGCATAGTGCGAAGTGTGCTTACGCCCCTGCCAGTAACGAGCCTGCGATTTATACGCCGTATTGCTGCACGAATCCAATATTAACAGTATGGCGGCTGTAACCGCTATATATATTCCTGCTTTATAACTTCTCATAGCTCTTGTTTTAATAGCCACTCTGTTTCTAAAAATGTGCCATTAGCTAATAAGAGGAAACAATAATCTGGGTTAACTATTACGTGTAAGAACAGTGAGGAAACACAGCCCCATCTGCGATTTTGGGGATATGGTAAACTATCATTTGCAAACTTTTGGTTTTCGTATATGTTTGCACCGCTTTTTAAACTAAAACAATACATCTATATGAAAATTACAGTAGTAGGCGCCGGTGCAGTAGGCGCAACCGTAGCCGACAACATTGTACGCAAGGAACTTTGCCATGAACTGGTTTTGGTAGATATTAAGGAAGGCATCGCCGAAGGTAAAGCCATGGATATGAGCCAGACAGCTACCCTGCTTGGTTTCGATACCCGTATTACCGGCTCTACCAATGATTATGCAAAAACCGCAGGTACAGATGTAGCTGTAATTACTTCAGGTATACCGCGCAAACCGGGTATGACCCGCGAAGAACTGATTGGTACCAATGCCTCTATAGTAAAGGGTGTAACCGAGAACATTCTTAAACATTCTCCAAACGCAATCATAGTGGTTATCAGCAACCCTATGGATACCATGACTTACCTGGCGCTTAAATCGAGCGGCCTGCCTAAAAACCGTATCATTGGTATGGGTGGTATATTGGATAGCAGCCGCTTTAAGTACTACTTAACCCAGCAGTTAGGTTGCAGCGCAAGCGACCTGCACGCAGTAGTTGTAGGTGGCCACGGCGATACTACCATGATACCACTTACACGTTTAGCTACCCTTAACGGCAACCCGGTATCAAACACACTGGATGCGGAAACACTAAAGAAAGTCGCTGCCGACACTATGGTGGGTGGTGCTACCCTTACCAAGCTTATTGGTACATCGGCCTGGTATGCACCGGGTGCAGCCGGTTGCGCGTTGGTAGAAGCCATTGTGCGCGATGAGAAGAAAGTATTTACCTGCTGCGTATCGCTGGAAGGCGAATACGGCCAAAGCGATATCTGCCTGGGCGTACCGGTAGTAATTGGCAAAAACGGCTGGGAAAAGATAATAGACTACAAGCTAAACGCAGAAGAGCAGGAAGCCTTCAACAAGAGCGCCGAAGCAGTACGCAGCATGAATAGCGTGCTTAGCACATTGACTTTGTAAACAATATGTTTTAAAACAGTTAAAGTCCCTCACAACCGTGGGGGACTTTTTTATTTTCGGCACGTGGTAGTATTATTAAGCTGCACACAAAACCTTTGGAATGAAAAACAAGAAAAAAGCCCCCGTTAGAATTATACTGGAAGCACTGGATGCTACCGGCTACCACCTTTTTATAAATGCACAGGTAAATGGTAAGCGCTGCCGGTTTCTGATAGATACAGGTGCATCGCACAGTGTGGTGGATAAGGCCTATTTTGAAAAACACTTTGATAAGAAAAACCTAAAAACAGTAAAGCAGGCCACCACCGGCTTGCATAGCTCTACTACCGAATCGTACTTTGGCAAAATTAAGGAACTAAAGATGGGTAGTATACTGGCCAAGAACTATATGGCTGCGGCAGTTGACCTGGCCCACGTAAACCAAACATACAAGCAGTTGAAGAAACCTTCCATACAAGGCATTCTGGGTTCAGATCTGTTACTTAAGTTTAAAGCTAAAATCAACTACGAAACCTTAAAGGTGGAATTCTAAAGACCCATCCTAAATCCTTCCCTAAAGGGAAGGACTTCAACAGCCAAACACTCTTTATTTCTTAGGCTATCTATTTATACCGGGGATGAAACTGCATGATGGTGCTACGCAGGTAGTCACGGTCGAGGTGAGTATATATTTCGGTAGTGGTAATAGATGCATGGCCCAGCATTTCCTGCACGGCGCGCAAATCGGCTCCACCCTCTATAAGATGCGTCGCAAACGAATGACGAAACGTGTGCGGAGATATGGTCTTCTGCAAACCAATTTTGGCGGCACATTCTTTAATTACCAAAAACACATACATCCTCTTAAGGCCTTTTCCCCGGCGGTTCAAAAACAAGAAGTCCTCCTCTCCTTTCTGTACCGGTACATGTACGCGTACCTGGTCTTTATACATCTTAATATACTTAACCGCCTGCGAGCCAATGGGCACTAACCGCTCTTTATCGCCTTTACCTATCACCTTTATAAAATCTACATCTAAAAAAAGGTTCGATATTTTGAGTGTTGTCAACTCGCTTACACGCAATCCGCAGCTGTATAATGTTTCTAGCATAGCGCGGTTGCGCACGCCCTCCGGTGTACTCAGGTCTATAGATTCTACCAATGCGTTTATCTCCTCTACCGAAAGTGTATCGGGTAGTTTGCGTGCCGTTTTGGGGGCTATCAGCAAATCGGCCGGGTTATCTGCAATCGCATCCTCCATTAGCAGATATTTATAGAAGGCCCGTATACCTGCCACAATACGCGCCTGCGATTGTGCATCAAACCCAACTTCATTCAGGTCTTTTATAAAAGCCTGAAAATGCTCGAGCTTAACCTCCTCGGCGCTTAGCTTAAGTTCCGCAGTCTCAAGGTATTTTACAAACTTGTTTATATCGCGCAGGTAAGCCTCTATGGTATTTGCCGATAGCGATTTCTCTAACCTAAGATAACTGCTAAACCCCTTTATATAACCTTGCCAACTCATAATCTGTATCGAATATACTTATCCAAATTAACCTTAAATCGATACTAGGAAGATAATTGATTTAATTGGCGCTGGTAATCGTATTGCAGGTCTTCGTGCAGGGCGGGTAGCAGCTTACCAATCTTCTTTAGCTGGCTTTCGTATAGGTTATTGAGAGTGGTGCTGCTTTTGTATTTAATACCCGATGCTTTTAGCTTTTGGCTAAAGTACAGCAGCAGTTCAATCTCGGTGGTTTTAATGCCCGAATAACGGTTGTATTTATTTACGGTGCGCAGTACTTTGCGCACGCTTTTCTTTTGCAGGTAAAGACTGTTGCTTCCAGGTATTTCCGCAAACTGTGCATCCACTTCATCCTTTACACTTTGTATATAGCCTTGCTCATCGTGCGCCTCAAAAAGCAGGTAAGTGAGTAGTTCTTTATTCTCCTTTTTAAAACGGGCCAGCCTGTTGCACAACTCGATAAGTTGCGGTACAGACCGGTGCTTTAATTCATTCTTGAGTTCGTGAACGGTAGAGGCTTTCATACAGGCAATAATACTGAATACATTTTACCCCACCTTATCGGCAGGCAGGCACATAGGAACATAAGAAAACTAAATCGTCTATTTCTTAAAAGTGCCTTTGCCCTGATTCAATGGAGTGAGCAAGTCTTCCAGACCGTTCATTTTTATTTCGTAAATAGTATCCAGCAACATGCCCAGCTTGCCTTTAGGAAAACCTTTGCGCTTGAACCACTCCAAATAGGATACCGGCAGGCTGCACAGCACATACCCTTCGTATTTACCAAAGGGCATTTTCATATCTACCAACTGTAGCAGCAGATTGGCATCGGGTTTTTCGGGCGTTTCCATTATTGAACACCGGGCTTTTTAAGTTTATACACTTCGCCGTGCTGGGTGTAATCAAGGCCATCCATTTCATCCTGCAGACTAACGCGCAAAGGCACGATTGCATCGGTAATTTTGTAGAGAATGTAAGAGCCACCAAAGGTGTAAACGCTTACGATTACTAACCCCAGCATGTGATACATAAAGGTTGTGGTATGGCCATAGAAAAGGCCCACATCTTTAGCAAATACACCGGTAAGTATCATACCCACTATACCACCCACGCCGTGGCAGGGGAATACATCGAGCGTGTCATCTAAATGGTAGCGGTCTTTAGCGCGCACGGCCAGGTTGCTGATGATGGAGGCCGCAAAGCCTATGAACAGCGCGTGTGGGATAGTGACAAAACCGGCGGCGGGAGTAATAGCCACCAGACCTACTACTGCACCAATACAGGCGCCCATAGCCGAAACCTTTTTGCCGCGAATAGCATCGAAAAATATCCAGGCCATCATGGCTGCGGCGGAGGCTACTACGGTGGTAGCAAAGGCAAGCACTGCTGTGGTGTTAGCGCCTAACGATGAACCGGCATTGAAACCAAACCAGCCGAACCAAAGCATACCGGTACCCAGTATTACAAAAGGGATATTGGCGGGCTCTACATGTTGCTGGTCCTGAAAAGATTTGCGGCTGCCTAATATCATAGCGCCAGCAAGTGCGGCATAACCGGCGCTCATGTGTACTACGGTGCCACCTGCAAAATCGAGAATGCCCCATTTGTGAAGAAAGCCCTCTGGGTGCCAGGTCCAGTGTGCGAGAGGCGCATATATAAAGATAGAGAACAGACAAATGAAAAGCAGGTAAGCATTGAACTTCACCCGCTCGGCAAAGCTACCGGTAATAAGAGCGGGAGTTATAATGGCAAACTTAAGCTGAAAAATAGCGAACAGCAGAAAGGGAATGGTGGCCGAAAAAGCAGGGTTGGCATTAACCCCTACATTATTAAACATAAAGTAGGTGAAGGGATTGCCAATCAAGCCATGGAAGCTTTCGCCAAAGCAAAGGCTAAAGCCAAAGCATACATATAGTACGGTAATTACACCCAATGTAACGAAGCTTTGCAGCATGGTGCTGATGATATTCTTTTTGCTAACCATGCCCCCGTAGAAGAAGGATAAACCGGGAGTCATGAGCAATACAAGGCCGGAGGCGGTAAGCATCCAGGCTATATCGGCGGCATTTAACCCCTCTGGGTTTGCCGCAGCCTGTGCAGGGTTATAAAATAAACCTATGCAGCAAACAAGGGCCAGAATGAAAAAGGAAATGAAGTACCGGGTCTTCATATATAAATAAAATAATTATGTTAGTAATTGCTGCAAAAATACCAAAAACAAGGTTTTTGTGCCAACAACTTTATAACATTTGCAGAAAATCGACGTATTTTTTCACTCCTACCTCCAAATTAGTGAACTTTTCGAAGTACCCGGCACTTTTCAGCTTATCCATTTTAGCCTCGGTAAAGTATTGGTATTTGTCGCGGATATCCTCGGGAGTAGGTATGTAAGTGATTTGAACAGGAAGGTTAAGAGAATTAAAAATAGCAGTAGCAAGATCGTTGAACGAACGTGCCTGTCCCGTGCCGAGGTTATAAATAGCAGAAGGTGCAGTGGCCTGGTTGGCAAAAAAATACAAACAGACATTGACCACATCATCTACATAAATAAAGTCGCGCAGCTGTTCCCCATCTTTAAAATTGGGGTGGTGGCTTTTAAACAGCTTAACGCTGCCGGTTTCTTTTATTTGATTGTAAGCGTGCAACACTACTGATGCCATGCGTCCTTTATTAAACTCGTGCGGGCCGTATACATTGAAGAACTTTAACCCACACCAGAAAGGTGGAGTACGCTTAAGCTCTATTTGCTCCATTACGAACAAATCGAACAGATGCTTGGACAGGCCATAAGGGTTCAAAGGCTTCAGGTCTTTTAACAGGGCATGGTCATCGCTGAATGATTTTTCGCCCATGCCATAGGTAGCTGCCGATGATGCATATACCAGTGGTATTTGCTTAACAGCACAAACTTCCCATAAGGATTTGGAGTAACTAAGATTCAGCGAATCAAGTATGCGGAAATTGAACTCGCTGGTGTCGGTGCGGGCGCCTAGGTGAAAGATAAAACTAACCTCTTCGTTTGCTTCAGTAAGCCATTCAATAAACTGGTCGCGGTCTATCTTTTCGGTATAGCTTAAGCCTTCCAGGTTCTTGTTACGTGCAGGTGTGTCGAAATTATCTACAAGTATTATATTGGTATAGCCTTCGGCATTCAGTTTACGCACTAGATTACTGGCAATAAAGCCTGCTGCACCGGTTACAACTATTGCGCTCATTCTACAATAAGTTTGCGTGTAGTAGTGCCCGCCCTCACAAAATAAATACCGGATTGCCAGTTAGTTACCGGCAATTGTATAAATGCTATGGAAGGACTAAAAAACACTTGTCGTCCTACCGCATCGAACACATACACTTGTTGTGTGTTTGCAGCTGATTGCTGAATTACGCAACCGGTGCCTGATGATGATGGGTTAGGGAACATGCTAAACTGAGGGGAGTTATCCATTCCATCTATACCAGCCAGGGGGTCATTCTTAACTACGATTGTATCAAAATCGACATAGTAGCCGGCACCGCTACCAAACTGACAGTGAATTTTGAACGTAACATTACTACCGGCGTATTGCGACAGAAAAACCTTCTTTTTCACAAAGTTGAAGCTGGTGTTGTGGTTATCCATATTGATAAGGAAAACGGTGTTGTAGTTTACGTTATCAGTGCTCAGCAATACTTTAATAGTATCGCCTGCATCGAGATTTGTGGGGGTAGAGGGGTATATGTTTTGGTCGATAATACGGTAAGAGAAAGACAAGGTAGAGGTAGAAGTCAATGGTCCTATAAGTGGAGTAATGGTGCTATCCTCTGTTACAGCGCTGCTGAGTCGCGCCACCAGGCCTTTCATATCGTTTAGCCCGTGGTAAGAGAGTACCTTCATGCCACCACCCCAACCGGCAGGCGGCTGGCTGTTGGGGAGCCCTTCGAACCCTTCAGCAAAGGGATAGGTTTGTGCTGAAAGGTACATGGTAAAAGAGAGTAGTAAGAAAGAGAGGAGTTTTTTCACGCGCATAATTATATGGGGTGAAAATATAAAAGACAGAGAACTTAATGGTAGGGTTAGTTTGCGTTAGTCTAAGTGCCACATACCAATGGCATTAACTTAAGCACCACCTCGTCTCGCTTCGCGAGCCACTCCTCCTTAAAAACCGCCGTGATGCGGCGAAGGAGGAGAGCTTAGCAGCCAAATACAGCTTAAGTTAATGATACACCCTCTCCAGACGAAAAATACAAGCAGCCGTAAAACAAAAAAAGGCACCCTTACAGGGATGCCTTTCTAAAAATGAGAGAGTTGAATATTATTTAGTGATAGTTACTGTTTTGTTTACTGTTTCAGTAGAAGTTTTTACACGCACTACATAGTTTCCGTTTGGCAGGTTAGCTACATCTACTGTTTCGTTGTCAGATGTTGCTTTCTGGCTTTTAACCAGTTGGCCGTTGTTGTTCATTACTTCAATTTGAGCACCGGTTTCGGCAGAGATGCGCAGAAAATCTGAAGTTGGGTTTGGATATAAGCTAACGCTAAGTTTAGGAGCGTTGTTGCTACCGGCAGGGGCTTTCATGCCCTGGTTGTTGCTGTTATTGTTGTTAGATGTGCTTGTGTTGTGCATGCCACCTACGTTGATAGAACCCAGCTCGGTAAGTGTTTTTGTCATGGTAGACTGGCAACCGAAACCGTCGGTTACTGTTACTACATAAGTACCTGCTGTTAAGTTGCTGATATCTTCGGTAGTAGCACCGTTGCTCCATGAATAAGAGTAATCGTAAGTGCCGCCGCGTGGAGTAAGGTTAATAGCACCATCGCTGCCGCCCTGGCTGCTAACATGCACTACAAAACCGGTTAATGAAATTGCAGCCGGCTCGCTGATTACAATTGTAGAAGTAGATACCAAGCCGTTGATGTCATTTACAGTAACCGTGTAGCTACCTGCTGCCAGGTTGTTGATAGCCTGAGTAGAAGCTCCGTTGCTCCATAGGAATGAATATGGGGCTTGTCCGCCTTCCAACAGCAGGTCTATATTACCTGTAGCTGCACCATGGCACTGCGGGCCATTGAAAATTGCCTTTATTGAGACTTGCTGTGCATTTACGCTGAAGGCAACTAACGTGATTGCGATTAGTAATAAGTTTTTCATGTTTTTGTTTTTTAAGGTATTGAGTTTTTAAAGTTTTTCCTTTCTGGTTTGTATACCGTGACCGGTGCTAAAAGGTTACAGCACAGATATAAACACTTACAATGTTTTAATTGTATGCCACCAGCCGCCAAAACGAATGCGCTTATTAGCCAAAATACTGAAAATCAAACAAATATGAAATATATTGCAGGTTGTTTTTCACAACATGAAACAGCACATACAAAGCGCACATTGTTATAAATATGGGCAGAAAGGCTAAGGTTTTACCACTATCCCCTTTTCGAGGTTAACTGAGTTATTGTGGCAACTGTAAATTTTGGCAGGATATCTTTCGATTAACTGGTAATTATGTGTAGCCATAAGTACGGCCGTATTGTGCTCGCGGTTTATCTTAATAAGCAGCTTTACTATATCATCGGATGTTTCGGGGTCGAGGTTGCCGGTAGGCTCATCGGCTATAAATACAGGGGGATTGTTTAGCAGGGCCCGGGCAATAACCAGGCGCTGTTGCTCGCCGCCCGAAATCTGGAAAGGCATTTTGGGCGAAAGATGCGATAAACCCACTTCGTTCAGCACCTCGGCTATCCGCTCTTCGCGCTTGGCTTTATTCTCCCAGCCTGTAGCACGCAATACAAAATCGAGGTTCTCCTGCACAGTTCTATCATTCAGTAGTTGAAAATCCTGAAATACGATACCGATTTTACGGCGCAGGTAAGGCACTTCTCTTTTCTTAATAGTCTTAAGGTTATAGCCACACACCATAGCTTCGCCTTCTTTTACATTTACATCGGCATACAGCGTTTTAATAAAACTGCTTTTACCCGCACCGGTCTTGCCTATCAGGTACACAAACTCGCCCTGTTGCAATTCAAAATTCACATCACTTAATATAAGCGACTTGCCCTGGTACACATTTACATGCGAATAGCTGATTACGGTTTCTGCTTCCATCATTATTTAATTACAACGCACGAATTACGAAATACGGTATGAAAGGTAAAAGATGGGTTACTAACATGCGGCTTGGCAGATTGCAGTTTACAGGGGGCAGTGGAGATGAAAGTTGGAAATACGAAGTACGAAGTTGGAAAAGAATACAAAGGCAAAATTGCAGTAAGTTAAATGGTAAAAGAAAAATAAGAGTTAACACAATTTTTAACAACACCTGCGTTCTAGTGCAAACAAAACATATATGAAGATTCGTAATCAGTTTATCCCGGTAGTGGTAGTTCTATTTCTTTTTCTAAATGCATGCAAAAAAGATAAAACAGCGCCTATCTACCCTGATTATGGCATGCTTAAGGCCGGGAATTACTGGATATACCAACGATTTATAGTAGACAGCAATGATAACGGCATAGCTACTAACGAATACGATAGTTGCTATATAGAAAAGGACACAGTAATCAATGGACTTACATATGCAAAGTCTATGCGGCCGAATGCATACTCGAGCAATCCGGTGCCTACATTTTTACGAGACTCGCTACACTATATTGTAACCAATTCCGGTGCAATTGTATTCTCCTCGCAGGATTTTAGCAGCGTGTTTAGTCACGAAGTGTATATTAATCCACCCAGCGATACTACCTATGAAATTACGGTTAAAATGGATCACAAAGATATGCCCTTTGCAGCGCCAGCCGGTAACTTTACAACCTCCGATTATCAGACCCACTACCACATGTATGTGATGAGCCCTATAACTAACCGCTACCTGCATGTGCGCTACGCCGAGAATGTAGGAATAGTATCAGAAACTATGCTATTCTACTCTTCCAGCTTTACTTATAATGAGCTGCGCCTGGTAAGATACCATGTGAAGTAAAGCTACACAATATCCAGCTTTTTATACCGGAAGAAAACCAGGCTGGCTATGAGTATGGCTATCCAGTAAACCCACTCGGAGGTCCATATCCAGAAGGTGTTTACAAAAGACATGTGAAACATAACCTGGAAATAGGCGATGTAAACTACTACTGCAAACACCTGTATGCCCAGCGCCTTGTAAATATCGCCCAGGCTTATTACCCCGTTAAAAATGATGTTGGTAAACGACATAAGGATGAATAGCACAAATATGGCAGGCAGTACATCGATAGCCAATGGTATAAGGTTAGCATCCTGTTTGCTGGTAAATATGCCGATGCAAAACTGCGGAAAAATATAGATGACAATACAAGAGAGTATAGCAAACACCAGGCTTACTAAGCTTAGCCTGCGGATGGCGAGCTTTACCGAACCGTATTCACGCTGGCCTACCATATTGCTAATAAGCGTATTGGCAGTAGAGCCAAGCGACCATGCCGGTATAGTAAAGAACAACACCAGCTGACGGAAAATGGAAGAAACTGCCAGCGCATCGGCGCCCAGTTCTGTCTCTATACGGGCAAAAAGAAATAACCAGGCACCCACAGCAGCTAATGCCTGCAGCATAAGCGGGATGGCTATATTGCCCATCTCCATCATTAGTTTGGTATCGAATTTTTTAAACCGGAAGAGGAAAAAATCGTGGATGCGCTGTTTATGGAAGGTGCCTCCAAATAACACCAACACTGCCAGGGTCTCACTTATACTGGTAGCCAAACCCGAGCCGCCGATACCAATAAGCGGCAAACCAAATTTACCGTAAACAAGGCCGTAGTTTAGGAAGATATTGAAGAAGGTCATAACACCCACTGATGTGGCGAGTATGGGCGTGCGGCCTATACCGGAGTAAAAGGCTATGAAAACAAAGCTTACGAAACTTGGTATAAGTCCATAAATACGGTAACTGAGAAAAACCTCACACTTCTGTATAATATCTTCGTTAGTAAGCATATACCCGAGAATTTCGTGGGTAAAGCCCTTGATAAGCCCAAAGAATATAAGCGAAACCACCAGCATAGCCACAATGGTGGTATCTACTATGTTACCTACCTCTTTCCTGTTCAATTCGCCCATGCGCCGGGCTATCAACATTTGTGTACCGCGGGTAAAACTGAACCCGGCCATAAAGAGTACTGAATAGAAAATACTGGCAAAACCAATGGCATCCAGCTCTGTTTTGCCCAGGTTGCCTACAAAAATAGTATCGAACACCCCGTTGCTGGTCCAGGCAAGGTTGCCCAATATCAGCGGTAGCGATATGGTGAGTATTTCTTTATATGTAGCTTTTAATTGAGCCATTTTGAAGTGCGAATTCGGAAGTCCGAAATCGGAATTAATTACATTTTAGTTTCCTTTATCAATTACAGCCATGGTAGCGCTGCCTTTGGCTACTGTTACCTCCTCTCCTTCTTTAATATAATATATCTCTGCCTCGCAAAAATGGAACCGCTTTCCGGGTTTAACCACCCCACCCCGAGAATAAAACTTATCGGCTATGCCGGGATTAAAGTAGGATATCTTGGCTTCTACCGTAAATACCTTCTGCCCTTCCTCTACCATGCTATACGATGCAAAGCCTTGTATCATATCTAATATAGTGGAGGTAACGCCGCCATGCAGCCAGCCATTTTGCTGGTGGTGCATCTCTTTAAACTCCAGTTCTCCCTCCAGATAGCCCGGCTCTATTTTGGTGATTTCAAACCCCATCCACTGCATAAACTTGTTGCGCGATATCATCAACTCGGTGTATGCTTTATACTGTGGGTTTCTTGCTTCCAGCTTTTTCATTTTCTCAAACATAGAAAAGTTAGCCGTTATTGGTTAATAGTTACCGGCAAAAACGTAAAATGATTGTGCTCATTCTCAGCAAGGTGCATTCATTAATAAATCGCTAACAATTCTATTTTAGCACCCGATGGCCCCGGCGCAGATAAAAAACTCATATAACAGCATTGGCGAGATAGATACGGACACCCACCCCTCTACCTTAGAATTGAAGCTGTGTGTAACAAACACATCGCTGCGGTATTTTGTTTTATCGGCCAGCCACCAGCAGGTGATTTTTTTCGGCGATTATACCATGCACCATATCAGCAACACCAATGAGCTGGTGCAGCGGATTGAAAAGATTTACGAGAAGGACGAAGTGCTGCAGTTGGCCTTTGGAAAAGTACTGATAGGTATAGACGAAAAGTACAGCCTGGTACCGGCCGAGTTTTCATTTATGATAAACCGGAACGAGCAACTGAGCCAGGACTGTAATGGCACCGAGATAGTATATGAGTACCCCGGGCAGCTGGTATCTGTGCTACAGCGGCTGTTTGCCGGCGCACAGTTGCTTCATCTTAACAGCACCTATTTAAAGCTATTGCCCCTGTATGATGATGGAGCCAGGGAGTTGTTTGTAAACATAAGCAAGGGTCACCTGGATATTATACGGTTTGATGCAGAGCAAAAGCTTCAGCTAATGAACCGCTACGAATACCAGACGGCTACCGATTTTATTTATTTTTTGCTGCTATGCAGCGATGAATTGAAGATTGACCGCGAAAACACCAAACTGGTATTACTGGGCGAAGTGAGTATGCAAAGCAAAATATACGAACTGTGCCACCGGTACTTTAAAAATGTGAGTTTTATAACGGCGCCTGAGGGTGTTCAGTTTTCGAAGCTGTTTGCCGAGTTTCCGCGCCATTTGCACTTTAACCTTTATAACCTGAGTATATGAGAGTAATAGGCGGACGATTGAAAAGCATACGCTTTGAACCACCCAAGAACATACCTACAAGGCCTACTACCGATTTTGCCAAAGAGGGCCTTTTTAATATCCTGAATAACAACTTCGATTTTGAAAGTGTGAAAATGCTTGACCTGTTTGGCGGAACCGGTAGCATAAGCTACGAGTTTCACTCGAGAGGGTGCCCGGACATAACTACGGTAGAGATTTTCCCTAAGTGTGCCGATTTTATTAAAAGTACGGTGCAGAAGCACAATATGACCGGAATAAAGGTGCTGAAGATGGATGTGTTCCGGTTTATAGAAACAGCACACCAGAAATTTGATGTGATATTTGCCGGCCCGCCTTACCCGCTGCCAAACCTTAATACTATACCCGACCTGATATTTAAACATGCGCTGGTAGAAGGCGAAGGCTGGTTTATACTAGAGCATAACCCCGACCATAACTTTGAGAAGCATCCGCACTTTTTTAAAAGCCGGAATTACGGTACCACCATTTTTTCAATTTTTACCAATAATCCACCTAAGGAGGTTTAAAAATTACAAACGCCTGACAATACATACGTTTAATACACCTAAATTTGTATAAGATGAAAAAGATAGCTGTTTTCCCGGGTTCGTTTGACCCAATTACCGTAGGACATGCAGATATTGTGAGAAGAGCATTGCCCCTATTTGACGAGATTATAATAGCCATAGGCAGCAACTCGCAAAAGC
Organism: Chitinophagales bacterium; assembly: GCA_035299425.1. Classification (GTDB taxonomy): domain Bacteria; phylum Bacteroidota; class Bacteroidia; order Chitinophagales; family LD1; genus Bog-950. The sequence continues at coordinate 48,413 of DATGWP010000201.1, forward strand.
AAAGCTTGTTTGCACTGGAGAAGAGGATAGAGTGGATAAAGCTGGTATTTAAAGGCGAAAAGAAAGTAAAGGTAGAGGCGTATGAAGGGTTGACCGTAAATTTTTGCGAGAAAAAGAAAGCCAACTACCTGGTGAGAGGAATAAGAAGCGCGGCTGATTTTGAGTATGAAAAAACCATAGCTCACCTTAACCACGATATGCTGCCGCAGCTGGAAACTATACTGATACTCTCTAAGCCGGAATTGTCGTCGATATCATCTACCATAGTGCGCGAGATTATAAGAGGTAAGGGGAAAATCGGCAAGTTTGTGCCGAAGGAGATAATGAAGGATTTTAAATAGCAAGATGAAGAAAGCGACGATATTATTTGTGGGTGTGTTGATGGCCATGTGTGTTGTTGCACAAAAGAAGGATACAATACCTGATCTTTCAAAGGGTAAGTACGTTATAACCAATATGGTAGAAGATTCGCTTAGCTTAAAAGACGAAGCATCCTATACATTAAGAGCATTAAAAAACGGTGCTATAATTGTGCGGCTAAAAACAAGCCCTAAAAGTGTAGCAGCCTATCGTCAAGCAGGCAGAAATGACATTGCAGATCGAATTGAAGCTGACAGGTTTAAGCAAAACCAACGAATGTATGAGGCCTTTGAGCGCAACTTCTTTTTTTGCCCTGTGTATTTTATTTACGCGCACGAAACGCAGGCATTTCTAGACGGCAAAAAATATTTGTTTCTCAACCGCGATTTAGTACGTGACAGTACCATAGAATTTGCTTATGGCGACAATTTTGTTTTTTGCGAATATGGCAGCGTTGAATCTTTCTCGAAATTTGACGATTACAGCCACCCAGTGGCTGGCCCGGTAAATACCGTAAACCTGGACAAGCTAAACGACAAGGCTATGGATAAGACCCCAGCAGGCACATCTACCTCGCCGGCTACACATAGTGGTATCATTATGCTTGACAAAGAACTGCACCAACTGCATCGGCCATTTCCCTTTGTAGAGGGGGTTTATCTGGATAAGTTTGATGCTCCGGTAAGAACCCTTGACCATGATATCAACCGTGCCTATGGAAGGCTGGTGGTAAACCGCGATTTTAAAGAGAAAATAAAAGAGGAGAAAAAGCGCATGAAAGCAGAAAAGAAGAAGCTTCCTCGTTATAACCCATTTAAAGATTAAGTACCGTGATTCTGTTAGATGAAGGTTTGAAATCTTACCAGGAGGTGCTTGCGCTGCAGGAAGAACTCTTTAATAAAAATATTGCTTTAAAACTTAAGGGTGAGCCTACTATAAATTACTTAATACTTTGCGAGCACCCACCGGTTTATACACTTGGTAAAAGCGGCAAGCGGGAGAACATACTGGTGAGCGATGAAGATATGAACGCCGAATTTTACCACGTGCAGCGCGGTGGTGATGTTACGTTTCATGGACCGGGGCAAATGGTAGCTTATCCTATCCTGGATTTGGATAGCCTTGGCATCGGGGTTAATCAATACATACAACAGTTAGAAGAAACAATTATACAATCGCTTAAGGAGTATGGTGTAACCGGTGAACGAATAGAAGGTGCTGCCGGTATATGGATAAAAGGCAAACCGGCGCCGAGCTTGCCTGCTGCCTGGGCGCAGGATAAAAAGATATGTGCCATAGGTGCGCGCGTAAGCCGCATGGTTACTATGCATGGTTTGGCTATAAACATA
>DATGWP010000202.1:0-93963 GCA_035299425.1 Chitinophagales bacterium
CGGCACAGGGTATACTACAGCCGTAACAGCAGGTGAGGTAACCACTGCAGGATTGGCACAAACAAGGCCGGAGGTAAGCTGCACGGTAATTAAATCGCCATTATTAAGTGTAGAGCTGGTGTATGGATTGCCTGAAAAGCCAACGCTTACGTTGTTCTTCTTCCATAGGTAAGTGGCGCTGCCACCATTAACCGGCGTAGCTGTAAAACTTATTGTTTCTCCTGCGCATGCTCCGTTATCGGTAGAAGCGATAGTTACAGATGGCACAACTACCGGTTGTTGGGTAATTGTTTTAGTTGCTGTAGCCGTGCAATTATCGCGGTTGGTAATTGTAACCGAATAGGTGCCCGGCTGGCTAACTGTTATATTTGAAGTGATGCTGCCGGTACTCCATAAGTAGGTGCTACCACTTGTAGCAGTAGTATTAAGTGTAAGGTTTTGCGCGCCGCAAATAACATTCTGGCCGGTTATGTTTACCGATGCCGGCGATAAATAAGTGCTTTGTGTGCCGATTGAAAGGCACCCATTAGCATCGGTAACTGTTACGGTAAAGTTACCGGTAGCAGATGTGTTTATACTTTGAGCAGCAGAGCCGTTGCTCCACAGGTAAGTAGTGCCTGCCGGTGCAGTAAGCGAAACAGTTGTTCCGGTGCAAAAGGTATCGTTGCCGGATAGTGCAATAGCTGCAGTAGCCGTTGTTACTGTGATGGTTTGGGCAACAATGCCACGGCAATAGGCAGAATCAACCATGAACAGGTTGTAGCTGCCCGAGGTGTTTACGGTGATGCTTTGCGTGGTGGCATTATTACTCCACAAATAACTTCTGCCGGCCGGTGCGGTAAGCACTGCGCTATGCCCGTTACAAAAAACAGTATCTCCGGTAACCGCCAGGGCCGGAGTATTAATGCAATAGCTTTGTTCGTAGCAACCAATATCGGTAATCAGGCCGTGCGGGCGGTCTACGCGGTCTATATCTTTTGTGTAAGGCGCTACCAGGTAGTTATTGTTTCCAGCATCTACCGCGGGCGAAGTGCTGCCCAGCCGGTAATTATAACTGCTTGCAAAAAACGGGGCTTCGTTATAGCCGGATGCCGGATTTACAAACTGCGGATTTGCGTTGCTGTTTCCATTACCGGTAATGGCGGGGTTATCGGTAATATTATTGGCCAGCGTAACAAAGGTAGATATTGGACTAAGTGCCCTATTGCCCCATGAAATGCAGTTATAAGCCGCCCTGGGAAAACCAGTACCATAAAACTGAATGGCTGCTTCGTACGAAGGGCTGGAAACAGCCGCATCGCTCAGGTTATGGGCCACCGTACAATTGATTACCACACATGCCCCTACTACACCGCTAAAGGTATTGTTCTGCAAAAATAAAGCGGAGCCATAGTAAGAATGGTTACCTACAAACTGCGAATTCATTACTGTATCAAAATCGCTGGTGGTAGATGAATTGATGCCTGCGCCACTGCCACCGGCAATGTTGCCTGAAAAGGTAGAGCGGTCTACCACAAAAAAGCCCAAACCACCACTGTTATCCAAGCCTCCTCCGCTTCCGTTTTGCGCTTCATTACCTGTAAAAATGCAATTCTTTACAATTACATTTCCATTATCGCTACGCACGGCACCACCGCTGCCCTCTGCAGTATTGTATAGAAAATAGCTGTCTTCAAGAGTAAGTGTATAGCTGTTGTTTGTATTCACTACATCAAAATAGATGGCACCACCATCGCGGTCGGCATAGTTATATGCGAACGAACAATTACGCACTATAGTTCTGCTGTTCTCTACCACCAGCGCCGAACCGTAGGAACTGGAGCCATCATTATAGGCATCGCGAAAATAAAAACCATCTATTTCTATTCCGAAACTAAGGTTAGTTGCTTTAAATAATACCTGCGTATTGTCTGCGGGCTGGCCTACAGTACCGGTTTCGCCGCTTATCAGCGTCTGGTTTGCCGGAATGTTGCGTTGTGATAAGTCTGTTTCGTTTCCGGCAAAGCCACCAAACATATGCGTGCCGCTTTTTAGGGTAACAGCCGAATAAAGGGTATAAGTGCCCTGGCGAATCCAGATAGAATCGCCATTGGATGCTGCCCCTATGGCGGTTGTTATGCTGCCGTAGGCATTGCTCCACGAGGTGCCGTTGGCTGCACCGCTTGAACTGGGTTTTACATAAATAATAGTACTATGTGCGTTTAAAACAAAAAAGAGAAAGAAGATGGTAAGGAATTTATTGAGCATAGGTTTCGGAATTGCTGTGGTGCGTTAATATAAAAAATTAATGTATACGAATTTACAAAAGGCTGTGACCTACTTAATCTCTACCATCACAATTTTTCCCTCCTGTGTAATCAGGCTAAGCTGCATACCGCCAATAAAGCGTGTGCCATCGGGTGAGAATGAAACAAGCCCAGCCCATACTGCATTGGGCTGGGTTTGTGGATTGTTATAGCTATTGAAATAAGTAAGCCTGGTTTTGTTGTTACCATCCGCATCCATCATCCACCAATCGGTGCCGCCTTTGTCGCTTTGCTTGTTGCTCATCCAAACTATTTTGTTGCCCGCAGGGTTATACTGCGCATGTTCGTTATAGTCTTTATCTGTAAGCGCCGTCAGGCTGCCACCGCTGGTGTCTATGGTATATATGTTTTCATCCCAAAAGCTAGGCTTGTTGATATTGCTGCAAAATATAAGCTTGCTGTTGTCGGGCGAAAAACCGTAGACTTCATAAAAGCCGTCGCCACCCGGTTCAAAGGTGCGGATGTTGCTTACCACGGGGCTATCGTTTACAAAAGCAAAGTCGGCCAGTTTAATGGTCCATAGGCCGGCGGTTTCGTAGGTGTTTAAAGGGTTAGGGGCTTTCTTACGGTCGGTCCAAACCAGGTATTTGCCATTGGGCGAAATGCGCGGACATATAACCCCGTGGTTGTAATCGTTAGGTATATCTACCAGCTTGTAGGTGCGCTGTGCATCGGCGCTTATCAGCCATATATCGCAGTAGGCACCAAAACCGGGCAAGGCATCTGTACTGCTACCGGGGTGTGTTTCTTTTTCTACCACTGCTGTAAGCCACTGGCCGTTTGGGTGCCAATACATATTGGCTATATGCTTGTTGGGCAGTGCGGGGTGATTGCAGGTAAGGCAGGTATCGTTGCTGCCATCGGGGTTGGCAAAGTGTATGTCGTAATAACCATCTGTGCCTTTACTGGTATAGGCTATCCGGTTGCTGCCGCTGTGGTCCCACGATACATCTAAACCGGTTTCGCGGAAAGTAGTTACTTCTGTAGGTAATACTTCCGGGGCTTTGTTGCAGGCGGCGAGGAATACCAGCAATAAGGCTGGAATGAGGTTTTTCATACAGGTAAAGGAGCAAAAATTTTTTTTAAAAGATTTTTGTTCAACCCTGTAAATTCAATCCCCCGGAATTTTATAAGCAAAGCATTACTAATATTTTTCGTACATCACTACATACGATGCATCATAGTGGTCTTCGTAAGTCATCATCACCCTGTCAATATGTTTCCATCCCGGGTAAGGCGCTCCGGTTCCCCAATCTATATTCTGGCAACTGAATGTGTGTGCCGTTGTGCTTACTGGTAACTTACCTGAATCGTATAGCCTATCGGAGTTTTGATGTGAGCTGCATTTATTGCCTTCTCCTTCTATTTGTATTTCCAGCCCCCTCATTAATGCCGATATATCAAAATTTACGGTACCGCTCAAAATGCGGTAAACCCAACTCATACTATTCATCGTTCCGTTGCTGTTAAGCGCAAGGGTAGGCCATGGGTATACTATATTGTTGTTTACATACGACTGGTCGGCCAGGTTAAATGTAAGTGTAGAACCTCCATATTGTATGGTATAGGTTCCGCCCGGCGGTATATATGAACCGGTGCCCATTAGGTTATACTGGTAGGGGGTTGAATACACCCGGTTATCTGTAAAACTCAGATAACCTTCTGAACCGGTATTAGATAGCTGTGAGCCACCAGGGCCGGTAAAGTAAACCGTTTCGGGAAAATTCTGGTCCTCAGCAGTTAAAAACAGTTTGTAACCTTCTATAAGTGTATTGGTGTCAATTGATGGCGTAAGTGCTGCCCCTGAAAATGTTCCGGGTTTTATAAAATAAATAACCGAAAGTTTAAAAAATTTCCCTTCAAGCAAATCAATTTGCCCATTGCCGTTTACATCGGGGTTTTTAAGCAACGCTACCAGGTAGTCGTCCATGCTTGCCACTGCTATCATTTGCTGCGAAGTCAACTGAATTTCGCTACCTAATGGATTGTGGGCGGGGGTAAAAACATTGCCGTTTCGGGTAATAACCAGCAAATCTATTGCGCTAACACCTGCGCTGATATAATGCAGGGGCAAAGCATCTATACCATTACCCATCGAAAGCACCCCTAAGGGCTGGCTGGCATTATCTAAAAAAACAAGGCCCCATGGTTTTCCATTGTCCAGCTCAATGCTAAAATGATTATTTACTACATCCACCAGCTTATAGGTATTGGTTGATGATAAGGCAAGCACCCTGGCAACGCTGGTGGCACTCATATCCACTTCCCCTGAAATCATTACTGGTGTACCAACAATATCGTCATCATCTTTATCCTGGTCCTTCTCTTTTTTACAGCCGGAAATTAGAAACAGGGCCACTAGTAGTCCAATAAAACTTAGCTGCTTCATATGTTGGTATTTTACTACAAATAAGCAGTTGAAACAGCGATAAGGTAATGACTAGGGTCAATGCCCTAAATGAGCGTTGTCATTGGGCATACACAAATACCACTATAAGGTTTATGAAAGGGTTGCCGGGTTACCTCACCAAAGTCACATTCCCCTTCTTAACTATGCGTTCGCCGTCTTTGGCATCGGCGCTTACCATCCATACGTATACGCCCAGCGGTTGGGGCTCTTCGTTGTAGCGGCCATCCCAGCCCTGCTCTATATTGGTAGTGCTAAACACTTTGTTGCCCCAGCGGTTGTATACGGCAAACTCTATCAGGTTATCTATGTTTAAGTAGCGCACTATGCGGAATACATCATTTACTCCGTTTCCATCGGGAGAGAAGGCAGTTGGTATATCGAGCACCGTGTAGGGTATTACGGTAATAAGCACCGAATCGATGTTTTTGCAGCCGTACTGGTCTATAGCAAAAAGCTCGTAATACATAGTCTGTTGCGGCTGTGCATTGGTGTTAAGGTTGTAGGGGTCATCGAGCCAGGTACTTGGGTTCCAAAAGTGGTTGGTCTCGTTGGTAAAGCCACGCAGTTGAGCATTGGTATCGCGCCAGATGGTGGTATCCGGGCCGGCATCTACCACCGGTAGCGGGTGTACAACTACAAGGGTAACGGCAGAGTCGCTAAAGCAATCGTTGCTTACCGTAATTACATACGCTGTAGTAGTATCGGGCATTGCAAACGGGTCGTTTACAAAGGGGTTGTTTAAGCCGGTAGGCGGGGTCCACTCGTAATAAAAACCCCCGGAGGCCTGTAATTGCACCGGCTGGCCCTGGCAGCCATCGAACAATGGCAGGGTAACGGCCGTAACCGGAAACTGCACATTAAGGGTTACAGAATCGCTGGAGGCACAACCATGAATATTTACCGCGTCTACAAAATACATGGTAGTATCGGTAGGGTTGGCAATGGGGTTGGCAATATTGGTAGCGCTAAGAGTTGGGTCGGGCCGCCATTGGTAGGTGTAGGCACCGGTTACGTTTAACTGCACCGGCGTGCCCAGGCACACATACGGCACCTGTGGGGTAATGGTTAGCACCGAAGGGAAGTAAACCAATATCTGCGTGGTATCGCGGGCTACGCAACCCAGTGCACTGGTACCGGTTACGTAGTAGGTGGTTGTAACAGTAGGGGTAGCCACAGGGTCGGGTATGTTGGTGGCGCTAAGGGTTGGGTTGGCATCCCACTGGTATGTTTGTGCGTCGTAAGCCTGTAGCTGTATCGATTCGGTGATACAGATACTATCGATCGGGTTAAGCGCCAACTGTGGCAGAGGCCATACAATAATCAGCACTGAATCGCTTTTGGTATAGCAGTAGTTAGAAATGGTGATGATATACAAAGTAGTATCGCGCGGGTAGAAGTAGGGACTAAGCTCGGAAGCATTGCTGATATATTGGTTAGGGCTCCAGCTATAAGTAGTAGACTGGCCCTGGCTGACAACCGCAATGCCGGTAGTATCGCCCTCGCAAATAGTAACGCTTGGCTGAACCACTACATTTAAAGCAGGGTCGAGTACAAAAACATTTACCGAATCGGTAATGCTGCACCCATTAACATCGGTACCGGTAACCACATATTTGGTATTTGCTGTAGGCGTAGAAACCGGATTGGCTATGTTGGGGTTGCTCAGGCCAGTAGTGGGTGTCCAGACATACGTAGCGGCACCGGTAGCATTTAACTGCACGCTTGGCTGAAAATTGCCGGGGTTAAGACATACCGAGGTATCGGGCCCGGCATTAACCTGTGGTATGGCATGAAAAGAAATGCGCACACTATCGGTGTTTATACACTGGTTGGCATCGGTAACTACTACCGTGTAGGTAATAGCATTGGGTGGTGCAGGTGTGGCGACAGGGTTGGCGTCGGTTGGGTTATTTAAGCCGGTAGGTGGCGACCATTGGTAACTTACCCCACCGCCCGAATAAAGCTGCACCGAAGTAAAAGGACAAATAGTAGTATCGTTAGGAATATTGATAACCGGTAGCGGGTTTACGTTAATTACCTGCTGCAGGGTATCGGCACAGCCTTCGGCGGTGGCTATAATAAGCCTGACCTGGTAATTGCCCACAGCCGCATAGGTATGCACCGGCGATTGCTGAATGGCGGTGTTGCCATCGCCAAAACTCCAGCTATATGAAATAACATTGCCGGAAGATGTATTGGTAAAGGTAGTGGGCTGGCCAATGCAGGTAGCGCTGGTGGTGTAAGAGGCCACCGGTGCCGGCAATACATTAATTGTTTTTTGTGCGGTATCCTTACAGCCTTTGTCATTCTGGCTAATGAGGGTTACGTTGTAACTACCCGGGTTTGCATATTGGTGGCTAGGGCTAATTTGTGTAGAGGTTCCGCCATCGCCAAAGTTCCAGCGCCACTGGGTTATAGGGCCACCGGTAGAAACAGTGCCATCGGTAAATTGGGCGGGGATATCGGCGCAGATATCGGCAGTGGTAAAGTCGGTATTGAAGGTGGGATACACATAGATATAGGCGCTGGTAGTATCTTCGCAGGTGCCCCCGTTACCGGCAGATTTGTAAGCTATAAGTGTAACCAGGTATGCACCGGTATCGGGAAAAGTGAATTGCGGATTTTGCAGGTTAGAAGTATCGTTGGTAACGCCCGGCACACCAAAATCCCAGTGGTACCATTGCGGGTTATTTACCGGTGGCGGGTTGTATGAGTTATTAATGAAATCTACCGTAAAGCTTTTGCAGTTGATAGAGTAAATACCAATGCCATTGGCCGGGTTGATACCAAAGCTGGGAATATTGGCAATGGGAATGTTACACTGGGTTACATTAAACTGAAAATCGCGGCGCATTTCGCCCAGCAATACGCCGTTGCGGTATTCGCTTACGCACACAGCCACCACAAATAACCCGATGGTATTGGGTGTGCCGGTAAGCAAACCTGTTTGCGGGTCTATCTTCAGGTTACTGGGGCCCGAAGGGTTGTTCATGAAATTGGAAGGATTATATGCTCCATTATAATTTACAGCACTATACGGGGGTGAGGGAGGAGCGGTTGGGCAACCACTGGCAATTGTATTAGGCGATGGGGCGGGGTCGGCGCAAACCGGGTCGCCACCGGAGTATGGGTCGCACAGGCTATAAACCAACTGGTCGCCATCGGGGTCGGTGGCCGCGTGGTCGAAAACAATAGGCGCATTAACACACAAGTACATGGGCGGAAAGTTGTTGAACCGGGGGCTATTGTTGCAGGTGGCAAACGGAGAACCGGGTATATGCACCTGGTAGGTGGCGCCCTGCTCTATGGGTAGATTGGTAACGCCATTGTTACGACAGCAGCGCTGGTAAACAATATCGTAGCCGCCATTGGTGGGTGGCAGTGTAACCGTGCAGGTATATATGGCGCGCTCTACACATACATCGGGCTGCACCATGCAGGGGTTGGTGATGGGGGGATTCAGATTTACCGCACCCGGGAAAGGCATACCCGGTTGTGCATAGAGACTCCCAAACTCGTTGAATATTGACAGGTATTCGGTGGCGCCAAAAGTTGCGCAATCAATACAATAGCAATCGCGGTATAGCTTAAGGGTAAGACGGTACTGGTTGCCGCCCAGGCAATCGTAGTACAATTCTCCGCCCACAATGTGCGAGGCACGTGTGTTGTAAAAAGAAACCAGGAGGAGCGTTATGTATAATAGTTTTCTCACAGGCAATATTAAAGGGGCTACGAAAGTAGCTTAAAAAAGAATTTGTGTTATTACTAAACGCAAAAAAGGGGGTAAACGTTGGTTGCCAGACGAAATTTACAAAAGAAACCTGCCAGAAATAAAAAACCCCTGGCAGTAGATACCAGGGGCGCGACCAGCATTTTCATAGCCTCAAAGCCGGCCAACTAAAACGAACGTGGTTCGAAAATACAGTGCCTGTGGTTGTAAAGTGTCATAGTATTGTAATATGAAAGGGGTGGGGTGTTTTCTTACAAAACCATGACAAAGAGGGGTTGGGCCATATTGTTTAATATGCCTTCTGACCGCGTCCTTGCGAAGAAAAGCAAATACAATTTTGAACCACATAGGAACATAGAATACAAAATGCAGGTTATAGTGTAGCCATGCTATTTTCTGATTAATGAGAGGACATAGAGAACATTAGAATGCAACAGAGAATAGGTTATCTCTGCCAGAGACTCAGATTATTTAATATCTCATTAGAAGATAAAATATTGGGCTGAATACATCGCAATACATGATATTTGCGTCTTTATTGCAAAGAGCACATAAAATTTACTTTATCTTTAGGTTTTTAATAAACAGGGCATGCGCATGAAATACACCTTTACGCTGGTTTTTGCTTTCTCATTATTATTAAACGGGTTTGCCCAAAACAATGTGGGTATAGGCACCGCAAACCCGGATGCCAGTGCTATTCTTGAATTGAACAACAACAGTAAAGGACTTTTGGTACCGCGTATGACCACCGCAGAGCGCACGGCCATTGCTGCCCCTGCCAATGGTTTGCTGGTTTTTGATGTTACGGCTAACTGTTTCTATTACTTTACAACGGCCACCAACTGGCAATCGCTTTGCCAGGCATCGGGCGTAACAGGCCCTACCGGCAATACGGGCGCAGCAGGTTTAACAGGGCCCACCGGCGATACAGGTGCTACCGGTGCAAACGGATTAACCGGCCCAACAGGAGATACCGGCCCGGCCGGACCCACAGGAGCCGCCGGAACGCCCGGTGCCACAGGACCTACGGGTGATACAGGCGCACAAGGACTAGCAGGCCCTACCGGGCCAGCGGGACCAACCGGAGTAGGCGTAACGGGGCCTACCGGTGATACCGGACCTGCGGGGGCCACAGGCCCAACAGGTGCAGGCACTACGGGCGCAACCGGTGCTACCGGGCCAAGCGGTATAGATGGTGTGACCGGACCAACAGGAGCCGCCGGAGCCACAGGTATTACCGGGGCAACGGGAGTTACGGGCGTAACCGGGCCAACGGGGCCGCTGGGCGCTGCAGGCGGCGACCTTGCCGGCTCTTACCCTAACCCGAATGTGGTGGGGCTGCGGGGCATTCCCATTTCGGCTACACCGCCGGTTACCAATCAAATACTTGTATACAATGGTACCGATTGGGCGCCGAATGACGGCAATGGCACCTTCTGGAAAATTACGGGTAACAGCGGCACAGCACCTGCTACTAATTTTTTGGGCACTACCGATAACGTGCGCCTGGTATTTAGAACCAATAACGTAGAGCGGGCAACTATAGATGCTGCCGGCAATACCGGTATTGGCATTGCTGCACCGCTTAAAAAACTGCACATAAGCGGTACTTATGCCACCACAGCAGGTAGTGGCCAGCTACGCCAATCGAACATGACCATAGCTGGTAACTATGGCGGCGGCGTAAGCAACCCTGCCTTTACTATTCAGGAGCCTACCATACGCGTAGATGCCTTTGGCAATGCGGCAGGCTTTAATCCGGTGGCTACTTACCCTACCAACTCGTATCCCCGCTATGTGGGTGTAGATGCCAATGGGGATATGCATGTAATGCACCCACGCACCGAGTATTACACGGTTATTAATACAGCCCCGCGCAACAACGTTACTTCGGGCACTTTTACCCTAAACCCGGGTATGACGCAAAATATTACGGTGCCCAATGGGCAAACTGCGGAACTTTCTATGGTAGCTTCGATAGGGGCTGCAAATACGGTAACAACCCCGGGAGTTTTTAATACGTTTGATATTGCCTTTTTTATAGATGGGGTACTTATACCTTATGGCGGTTTTGCGCGGGTAAGCTGTGTAAATACATCGGACCCTGCCGGTGGAAACTCTTTTGCCAACTGCTCGATAGCCGCTATGACGGTGATAGGGCCGGGCGCACATACCATTACCTTTCAATCGCGCCGGTTTGGGGGCACCACGGGCAGTTCTATTACTATTGGTGGTGATGGATTTACATCGGCGCTGGCAGGTGCTATGAATATAATAGTAAACTACCGATAAGCACAGATTATGAAACACCTGTTTTTAATGCTGGCTTTATGTAGTGCCTGGCTGGTTAGTTTTTCGCAGCAGGCAGATACGCACGCTAAAGATGCTGTGGGGCAAAACCGGAATGCAGTAACCAAAGCAACCGTACAGACACCAGCCGACAAAACCGGCAAAAACGATGTGGGCAGTATGCACGGGCAACCGAGACCTGTAACGCCAGCTGATACTATTGGCTTAAGCTCTCAGCAAAAGCACATTGGCAAGTAAGGGTATTCTTAGTAGCAGAAATTTACAAAGCGGGTAATGGCTTTAAGGGCTTCTTTCTTCTTTTCGAACACGCTCATGTGTTTACAGTTTTCGTAAAAATGAACATCGGCTATCGATGGAAAGGAAGCCTGCTGTGATGTAAGATTAATCGGGGCGCTTTCGTCCTGTTTACCGTTGATAAGCAGTACCGGTACCGGTGATTGTTTCAGCACATCGCATTTTTCTTTCCGGTTCATCATAGCTGTGTTGGCGGCTATCAAAGCTTCGGGGGTGTATTTCTCCGCCTTCTTAACCATAGCGGTAATCAGTTTTTTACCGGCAGCGGTTTTCTTAAAGCTGTCGTGAAAAATGCCCGGTATAAGTTCGCTAACAAAAGGTTTGCTGCCGTGCCTGGCAATAAACGCATTTCCCTTTTTGCGGTTGGCTTTTTTCTCTTCGGCATCGGCAAAGCAATGCGAGTTTACCAGGCCAAAACCGGTTAGCATTTCGGGATGCCGCTCGGCAAAATTGAGAGCCACATAGCCACCCATAGAGTGACCGAGCAACACACACTTTTTCACCTTTTCTTTTTGCAGTAGTTTGAATACTTCATCGGCGTAGTACTCCATACTCAGGGTTTTGCTTTGCAGGGGCGAGTTGCCAAAGCCCTCTAAATCGGGTACTATTACTTTATAGTTTTTAGCCAGCGCCTTGGCTGTGTCGGCCCACATAGTGCCTTCTTCTATAAAGCCGTGCACCAGCACCACTACTTTTCCTTTACCGGTTGTTTTGTAATACATGCGGTAAAGATGGGGTTATGTGCGGGAAATAAAAAGGGAGGATGGGTAGGTCATTGTAATTAACTTAAGCACCACCTCGTCTCGCTTCGCGAGCCACTCCTCCTTAAAAACCGCCGCGGTGGCGGCGAAGGAGGAGAACTTAACAGCCAATTTCGGCTTAAGTCAATGATACAGGGCCAGGAGCCAAGTTATTGACAAGGTATACTGCGGATGGTTTTTAGCGCCAGGATGTATGCATACCAAAATGGTGTAACCACCTTTTTGGTGTAAAGGGCTTGGGTTGAAGTTGTTGTAAAAAATACGTGTAACCACCTTTTGGGGGGTTGTGTAACCACCCTGCAAAATTCGCCCGAAAACGCAGCTAATGCTGTGTTGATGATAATGGCACTTTTGTTAGTTGTTGTTGATTTTAAAAAGGGGATGCATGGGCCGCTCCTACGGAGCTCTATCAGGTGTTTCCTCTTTTCGCCGGATTAAAATCCAGCGTTACAATATGGTTGGTTGCTACGCAACATGCTTTGCATAGGGTTTATGGTTTCCTGTAAAGGCGGCATCGTCGTGGTAGACCGGAACAGGCAGAAATAAAAAAGGTGCGGCTTGCGCCGCACCCTGCTTAGTGGACTAAACTAAGACTATGAAAGAAAGATGACTACCTGGTAATAACCAGCTTTTGCACAGCTGACTGTGTGCCGTTTTTAATACGTACCAGGTAAATACCGCTGCTTAGGTCGGCAACGTTTAGTGTTGTGTTGTTAGCGTTAACCGGGCCGGTTAATAGGGTTTGGCCCAGTTGGTTCATAAGTTCAAAGGTTGCGTTTTTATCAAAATCGCCGCGCACGGTAACCTGTGTGCTGGCAGGGTTTGGCAGCATAGCAAACTCTAACGATTCGATAGCCTCGATGCCGGAAACTAATTGGCCCAGGGTATTGGTTACTGTGTTAGTAATAACCGGTTCATTAAAGTCGAAATAAATTTCGGCTGTATTGAACACCTGTGTACCGAGAGCAAGATTAGGTTTAAGTTTTACGCGCACATCAATATACCCCTGGCTGGCCTCGTAATCGGCTCCGCTATCGGGCAACATAATGTTGGCAAAACTTACTACTAATTGATTCCCTATCATCTCGAAAGTGTGTGCGTGGCTTGCGGCCGTAACTTTGACGGTTGAAAGGTCGATATGGTTGCTTAGGGCATCGCGAATAATTACATCGTGTGCCGGTGCGGTACCTGTATTTTGAAAACGGATGCGGTATGACAATACATTTGTCTCTAAAGGAACAATACCAAAATCGCCTTTGCCCTTAGGCGACACGGCTTTATCGTTAGGGTCCCATGAGCCGGTTACGGTATCCTGTACCAAAGCCACGTTATCGGCCGGTGTGGCATCGCCGGCTACCGGGTTTGCCCACAGTGTATCTTCAGACAATGAACCTAAAGGAAGATTGGCATCGGCCTGCAGGTCGATATAAATATAATCGGACGAGCCGGGCACAGAGCCTGTAATGCTAAAGGTAAGCAGGCGGTTGGCCACATCGTGCGAAAGAGGCGCCTGGCTGGTGGCGTTAACGGTGGTGCCCGCAGGGTAGCGATACTCCAGTGTTCCGTTCATCAAAATGGTGCCGGCATTGTAGTAGCCCAGATAAACCCATACCGGAAAGCCCGGTGTGGTGCTGCTTTGGTGATAAAGGAAAGCCTGAAGATCCTGTACCGGTATGTTGCTTACCTGCTGGCAAGTGTTGCTGCTGCAGCCATTGGCATCGGTGGTGGTAAGGCACACGGTAAAGGCGCCTTGCGAATTATACGTATGCGTTGGATTTTGCTGGGTAGAGCTGGTGCCGTCGCCAAAGCTCCAAAGCCAGCTTATAGGGTTGTAAGAAGAGTAATCTACAAAATGGTAAGTGCCGTTAGCATCAAGGTAATTAGAAAAATACGCCTGGCAGGCCGGGAAGTTAATAGAGTCGTCGGCAACATATACATATGCGCTGTAGCTGCATGAATCGCCGTTGCTATAGCTAACAAACATGATTACGTTGTAGTAGCCCGGTGTCGTATAAACATGCGTAGGGTCTTGCTGCTGGCTGGTAGTGCCATCGCCGAAGGTCCAGTTCCACAAAACAGGAACGTACAATGAATCTACATACGGGCTAAAATAAAACTCACCGGTTTGAACCGGATTGTTGGAATAAGTAAAGCTACAGCCACCGGTACCTTGTATAGTGTAAGTAGCAGCCGTTACACAGCCCTGAGCATCTACCACCGATAAGAAATACGTGCCCGGTGTTAAGCCACATATAGTTGAGTTGGTGCTATTGTTGCTCCAGTAATATGTATATGGTGCTGTGCCGCCTGTAACATTAGCAATTAATGCATCGCCTACCGCGCCGCAGCCATTGGGTGAGTGCGTAATTACTGCGTTAAGGTTGCAGCCATTGGTGCTGGTGCAGGCATTGCCTGTGCAGCCATTGGCATCGGTGACCGTAACACAAATACCCATGCCGGGGTTTAGCTCGCAGGCCGAGCCGGCAGCAGAACCATCGGACCACAAATAGGCATAGGGTGCCATGCCCGATGCTATAACCATATAGCTACGATTACCGCCCGGGCAAATGCCCGAATCCTGCACAAGTGTAACAGGTACAGCGCAGTTATTGGTTACATTAAAAACTATCTCCACCGTATCGCAGCCCCACAGCATGCCTCCACCCTGAATGCAGGCAAACACGTGTGCAGTATCGCTGCCCACAAAATCCTGATTTGGGCAATACACAAAAACCGAATCGTTTTCGGTGAGTGTTCCATTGGCAGGTGGCGTTACTATAGTTATGCTATCCAGGCTATAGCTGTTGGGCGTGGTGGAATATGTGAAACACTGGTTCATGTCTACTTCGTATACAAATGCAGGTATCTGGCTATAGCCTTTCAGGCTAAGCACCAGTATGCCTATAAGCAGTAGTATGTTTTTAAATGGTTTCATAATTATTGATTGATTGGTTTATTAAAATCTATTCTAACTTTGTTTTGCATTTTCTATTTGCCGGTGCGGCCCCTGGGGTTTGTGCCGGCTCTTTTTTATAGCCTGTTCATTAGCATATAGGTTTTTAGTGTTGAACAAATATTTTTTTAGTGTTTGTAAACTCTGCTGTGCGCACCTTTACAAAGTAAGCCCCTGCCGCCAGCGATAACTGTTGCAGATTTACTCTTACCTTATTGGTTGCGCCTGTGTTGTATGTATAAATTTTTTGACCGGTTATATCCGTTAATTCTATCTCCAGTATTTTATCTGCCTCTATAAACAAATCGCTGCCGGCGGGGTTAGGGTAAAGTTTTAATGTGCTGTGTTTTCTTTCGCTGATACCGGTGCCGTTTTTATACACCATAAGCGATGGCTGCTGTATGCAAACATCCTGCACTACATTGTACTCGCTTACCAGGCGGGTAGCGCTTAGCTGCAATTGCAGGTTGTACCAACCGGGTGCTTTGGTAATGCCATCTATGTTATCATCTATAGGCAGGCGGGCGCGCAGTAAAACACCGCCACCGGTTGCAGGGTTATGGTCGGTACGGCTAAGGGCAACATCTACCTTACCGGTGGCATTAAAGTCTTTCTTTAAAAACAGGCCCTGGTCGTTTTGCAACAACCACGACTGGGCCGGTTCAAAATCTATTCTATCGGCCCCAATAAAGCCGCCATCGAAAGAAAGGGTAAATGCAATACCATAAGCAGGGATAACGCTTTGTGTATCGCCCAGTATAATTTCAAATTCCAGCGAGTCGCCATCGTTAACGGTATCGCCGCTAAGCGAGCGGATGTAGAACGGTGCGCCGCTACGGCACTGGCTTAGCTCTACCTCGTAATTGCTATTGCCGGGATATGTATCGCCGTAAAGGTCGTCTATACTAATCAGGTCCTGGGCTTCTACAATTCCATCGCCGTTACAGTCGGCTGCGCCGGGGTCGCTGTTTACAAACGGTGAGGGCTGCCATGCCAGCGATGCTATAGAGTTAAAATTGGCGCGCGATGGCCCCACCAGCTCATAAGCCAGGCCAAGGGTAAGCACATCGTAGTTTTCTACCTTGCCGTTCTGGTCGGCATCGCCGGCAAAAATCTGGTTGTTGCTGCTTAGCACGTTGATATACACCGTGCCTGTGCGGATTTGGCCACCCACGCTTATTTCGTAATCAAAATCATCGGCACCGGTATAGCCGGGGTTAGGGCAATAAGAAACGTACGAGCCATTTACCGAGGCCGAACCATGCAGGGCCGGGTTATTGTTTGAAATGGATAAAGTAAAAACAGCCCCGCCCAGCTGGTCGTTAGCAGCCACATCCAGGTAGTCGCTACAGGCATCCTGCAGCACGTTATACAAATCGCTCTGCACGCTTACCTGCGCCGCTGCGCTATTGCACAGCAATAGCACAGCGCTTATAAGGGCGAAAACCGGGGGGTAAAATTTTCTACTTTCCATAGACACTCTTTTTGACGATACAAACATGCGGTTTGCAAATGGCAAAAACTGCTACATTTTTTTATCTTTATCGGATATTTTTAAACATAATATGATTGATAATTCATTCAGCATACGCCTGCAGGAACAGTACAGGATATTAAGCGAAGAAGAAAAGAGGGAATTAAACCGCTACCTCTCTTCTGCTTATTTTAACCGCGATGCCGCCCTGTGCGGGCTGCATACCTACCTGTGCCTGGAGCAACCCGAAGAGGAAAGATACGATAACAAACTGGCCTGGAAACATGTATTTGCCAAGGCACCTTATAATGAAAAGAAATTCAGGTATATGGTGTCGGACCTGCTGGCGGCGATAGAAGAATTTATTTACACCCGCTATACCCTGACCCATAAGCCCCAGTATGTGCAGGTGCTGGATGAATACTACAGCCTGCGCGAGGCCACCGAGAACAAAACAGCGCTGGCGAATAAAATAATGAAGCGGGCTCAGGCAAAAAAGAATGTGCTAAGCCCCGGATATTTTTTAGAGCAGCACTTTACAAGCGAGCTGATAGAGGAGTTGCACACCGGTAGTTTAAAAACCTACAGCAAGTTTATTGCGGCTAATAAGAAGGACGAGCCATCGGGGCTGGATGTGTATTACCTGATAGAAAAGCTGCGGCAGATGTGCCTGGTGGCTAACGATAACAATGTATTTGGCACAACTACTAAATGCTTTAATGCAGCAGAAACATTACAGCTGGCCTCTTTGCCCAAACTAAACAGTAACCCGTTTGTGCAGGCGTACCGTACGCTGTACAGGCTGATAACCGAGAAGACCGACGAACAGTATTTTGCCATAAAAAAGATAATAGCCAAACACGGTTACGACTTTGAGGATAAGAACCTGGCCGAGCTTTTTGCATACGCGCGTAACTTTTGCATAAGCCGGGTAAACGCCGGGCAGGGTAAATTTTTTGATGAGTTGTTTGAGTTGTATCAGCAAGGTTTGCAGAAACGGGTGCTGCTGCTGAACGGCGAGATAAATGAGCGTAACTTTAAAAATATAGTAACCACGGCGCTGCGCACCAAACAGTATGACTGGACGCTGGATTTTATAAATGAGTACCGGTACCAGCTAAACAAAGTAGTGCGCGAGAATGCCTATAACTACAATATGGCGAACTATCTTTTCCATACCGGGCAATATGATAAAGCGTTGCGCAACCTGCAAAAGGTGCAACTGGGCGATTTGTTTTATGGGCTGGATGCGCGCTCGCTGATGCTGAAGTGCTATTTTGAGTTAGATGAGAAAGAGGCTTTTTTGAATGCCTATTACAGCTTTAGAGTGTTTGTGCAGCGGCGCAAAAATGTAAGTGAGCAGCACCGGAAGAACTACCTTAATTTTTTGCGCATAGCTAAAAAGCTGATGAACCTGCGCGTACGCGATAAGGGGGCTATTGTGAAATTGCAAGGCGAGATAGCGAGCGCAAAAGCGCTGGCGGATAAGAATTGGTTGCAGGAGAAGTTGCAGGTTTATTTGTAAAACCAGCCTTGGCCACGGAGGCACGGAATGCGACCTCACCCCTCTGCCCTTGGCATCTCCCCTCTCCTAAAGTGAGAGGGGAGAACGATAAAATGAAATTTATCTCTAACGTCCATAATTTTTAAGGTCAAGACCTACTGCGCAGCTACTACTAACCAAACCTTAAACACCTGCCAAAAACATAAGTAGGGTGGTACTTAAAGTATCGGTGTTTTTATCTTTATGTTCGCCCAATCTTAAAACCCAAGTATGCGTTTATTTTCTTCCCTATGTTTTGTGCTTTTATGTTGCCTGCTATCGGCGCAGGAAACCACCTTTAAAACTAATGGCCCCGATGATTACCGCGAGGGTAAGCATGCCTTTACCGGTGCTACCATTTATGTGGCGTATAACCAAAAGACAGACAGCGCTACCCTGTATATACAGGATGGCAAAGTGGTAAAGGTAGAGCGAGGCGGAAAACCGGCGGCGGGCTGGATGGTGCACGACCTGAAGGGGAAGTTTATTTACCCTTCGTTTATAGATATTTTCAGCGACTACGGTATGCCCGAAGTGCCTAAAGCGAAAGGTGAAGATGGCCCGCAAATGGAGTCGAACATAAAGGGCGCCTATGGCTGGAACCAGGCTATACACACCGATTTTCACGCTGATAAAAACTTTACGGTGAACGATAAAAATGCCGAGGAGCTGCGCAAGATTGGTTTTGGTGCAGTGCTTACACACCGCAAAGACGGCCTTGCCCGCGGCACCGGCAGTGTAGTTACACTGGCTAACGACAGAGAGAACTGGGTGATAATTAAACCAACCGCGAGCGCTCATTATTCTTTCCGCAATGGTAACTCTACTCAGGATTATCCAAGCTCGCTGATGGGCCGAATTGCCTTGCTGCGCCAAACCTATCACGATGCCAAGTGGTATGCCAGCGCGTATGGCAAGCCAACCGGTACCGGCACACAGGTAGAGTATAACATTAACCTGGATGAATGGAACGCCCAGCAAAACCTGCCGCAGATATTTGATGCCAGCGGCGATTGGCTGAAGATAATGCGCGCCGATAAAATAGGCGATGAGTTTGGTGTACAATACATAATTAAAGCCAAAGGCGATGAATACCAGCGCATAGCAGAGGTTAAGAGCACCAATGCCAAACTGATAACCTCGCTCAACTTTCCGAAGGCGTATGAGGTAGAGGACCCTTATAAGGCGAATTGGATACAACTGGAAGACCTGAAGCATTGGGAGCTTGCCCCAACCAATTGTGCGGCACTGGCAAAAGCAGGAATTGATTTTGCGCTGACCACTACCGACCTGGAAAAGAAGGATGAGTTTTTACCGGCGCTGCGCAAAGCTGTAAAGTATGGTTTAGACTCTACGGTGGCACTAAAGGCTTTGACCTATAATCCGGCGACCTTTGTAAACGCTTATGACAAAGTTGGTTCGCTGGAGGCCGGTAAACTGGCTAACTTTTTTGTGACCAATAAGTCGCTGTTTGACGATAAATGCGAGATAAACGAAAACTGGATAAACGGCAGGCGCTACG
This sequence comes from Chitinophagales bacterium, assembly GCA_035299425.1. Lineage (GTDB taxonomy): Bacteria > Bacteroidota > Bacteroidia > Chitinophagales > LD1 > Bog-950. The sequence continues at coordinate 19,307 of DATGWP010000202.1, forward strand.
AGATAAAGGCGTTTGAGGCAAAGGATATACGCGGCGAATACACGCTGAACCTGCAGGCCACCAACCAATCGTTTAAGTTGAAAGTAAGCGGCGAGGCAGCCTCGCCAAAGGCGCAGATACTACTAAGCGATACAGTAAAACTGGACGTAAAACTTAGCTATAAAGACAACGATATAACGCTGGCTTTTGCCCCCGAAAAGAAGGGCGAGCAAAACAAAATACGCCTGAACGGAACCATTGACCACGCACAAAAGAGCTGGAGCGGTCGCGGGCAAACAGCAGACGGCAACTGGACGGCATGGACTGGTAATCAATTAAAAGGACCAGATGCCGATACCGCAAAAGCAAAAAAAGATACTGTAGATGTAACTAAAAACCTAGGTAAGGTGATATACCCTTTCCTGGCATATGGAGCCGACTCGATAGCAAAGCAGGAAAATTACCTGGTGAAAAACGGAACGGTTTGGACTAACGAAGCAGAGGGAATTTTGCAGAACACCGATGTGGTTATCCGCGGCGGAAAAATTTCGGCGGTGGGTAAAGGCCTGGCCTGCGCCGATTGCAAAACCATAGATGCTACCGGCAAACATGTAACCACGGGTATAATAGATGAGCATAGCCACATAGCGATATCGGAAGGGGTGAACGAAGGAGGCGAAGCGAGCAGCGCCGAGGTGCGGATAGGCGATGTGGTGAACAGCGAGGACGTAAATATTTACCGTCAGCTTGCCGGTGGTGTAACCTGTGCGCAGCTACTGCATGGCTCGGCGAATCCTATTGGCGGACAGGCCCAACTGATAAAACTGCGCTGGGGCTATGCTGCCGAGAAAATGAAATTTGAAGGGTCGGATGGCTTTATAAAGTTTGCGCTGGGCGAAAACGTAAAGCAATCTAACTGGGGTGACCGCAACCGGGTGCGCTACCCGCAGACGCGGATGGGGGTAGAGCAGACGTACTACAACTACTTTAGTAAAGCAAAAGAATACAACCCCCAACCCCCTAAAGGGGGCTCAACAGCCAAAGGCAAAACACCAGAACAAACAGGTACACCCGTTAGGCGCGACCTGGAGCTGGATGCTTTAAAAGAAATTTTGGATGGTAAGCGTTTTATCACATGTCACAGTTATGTGCAAAGCGAAATAAACATGCTGATGCATGTGGCGGATTCCTTCGGGTTTAAGGTTAACACCTTTACACACATACTTGAAGGTTACAAGGTAGCTGACAAGATGAAGGCGCATGGTGTGAATGCATCGACCTTTGCCGATTGGTGGGCTTATAAATATGAGGTGATAGATGCGATACCTTACAATGCAGCTATACTTACTAAAATGGGTGTGACCACCGCCATAAATTCGGACGATGCTGAGATGGCGCGCCGCTTAAACCAGGAAGCTGCCAAGAGTATCCGCTACGGCGGCTTGACCGAAGAGCAGGCCTGGAAACTTTGCACGCTTAACCCGGCTAAGATGCTACACGTAGATGACCGCACCGGCTCTATTAAAACCGGTAAGGATGCCGATGTGGTGGTGTGGAGCGATAACCCGCTTTCGATTTATGCGCGAGCCGAAAAGACCTTTGTAGATGGAATCCTGTTTTTTGACATGGAGAAAGATGCGCGTATACGCGAGGAGATTAAAAAAGAACGTGCGCGCTTAATTCAGAAAATGCTGGATGACAAAAAAGGCGGCGGCGCTACACAGGAACCCACCAAAAAGGAAAACCATGCGTATAGCTGCGGTGGGGACCATCATGATCACTAGAAATTTTTGAATTACCAATTTGCAATTATCAATCAAGAAATATGAACTCAATTAAAAGCGTCTTCCTTTCATTTACTGCCTTGTTAAGCTATGGCTTTGCCGTGGCCCAAAGCGAAGTGCCAGCACCGGCGCCTAAGCAAACACAGGCTATTTACCTAACACATGCTACGGTGCACACCGGCGATGGCAAGGTGTTGCAAAATGCTACGGTTGCGTTTGCAAATGGCGTGATAAGCATGGTAGAGGAGAACCCGTCTTTTAAAACCGATGAAACCGGTAAGGTGATAGACTGCACCGGTAAGCATATTTACCCGGGCCTGATAGCGCCTAACACTAAAGTGGGTATAGATGAAATTGAGGCTGTGCGCGCAACCAATGATTTTGCCGAGGTGGGCGTTTACAATCCCGATGCGCGCGCTATTATAGCCTATAACACCGATAGCCGCGTAACGCCTACGGTACGCAGCAATGGTATTTTGTTTGCACAAAGTACCCCTATGTGGAGCACTATATCGGGCACATCGGCGGTGGTGCAGTTGGATGCGTGGAACTGGGAAGACGCCCTAGTAAAAGAAGACGGTATATGGATGTACTGGCCAAGCATGATGACACGCGGAGGATGGTGGGGCGAGCCGGAGCCGGCCAAAGCCAATAAAGAATACGACAAGCAAGTGAATGCTATTAAAGATTATTTCCGTGAGGCTAAGAGTTATTATGAAGCGGGAGCGCATGCTAAAACGAACCTGCGTTTTGAGGCTATGCGCGGACTGTTTAACCAAAGCAAAAATGTGTATGTAAATGTAGATGCCGTAAAAGAGATGCAGCATGTAATTGCCTTTGCCGAAGAATTTGGCTTGAAGCTGGTGATAAGCGGTGGCGAAGAAAGCTGGATGATAGCCGATGAACTGGCCAAGAAAAAGATACCGGTGATACTTGGCAAAACACATGAATTGCCGGGCAGTGCCGATGCGGATGTAGACCAGCCCTTTAAAACACCGACTATTTTGCAAAAAGCGGGTGTGCTGTTTTGCATAAGCATACCAGGCGGTTTTTGGCAGGAGCGCAACCTTAGCTATAATGCCGGTACCGCTGTGGCTTATGGTTTGACCAAAGAGCAGGCGCTGGCTGCTATTACACTGAACACGGCGAAGATTTTAGGAGTAGATAGTAAGATAGGTTCGCTGGAGAAAGGCAAAGATGCATCGCTGATAGTATCCAGCGGTGATGTGCTGGATATGCGCACCTCTACTATTGAATATGCTTTTATCAATGGCCGTCAGATAAACCTGGACAATAAGCAGAAAGAGCTTAACCAGAAGTTTATGAAGAAGTATGGGTTGAATTAATTTTTGTTGTAATCTATATACCTTTCAGAAATCCGAAGTATTAAAAACTTCGGATTTCTTTTTTCATATTGTTTCACAATGAAATCGCTTGCCCTTTTATTTTTAGTAGTAGCCATGCTTAGCAGTTGCGTGGGCTATGTTAAGAAAAGCGACGGAGTGTATTACAGAGATTGTAACGAGGCTAATGGCTGCAGCCTGAGAAAAATTGACGCCGACCCAGAAACCTTTGAAACACTAGGCGATGGATATGCGCGCGATATAGACCGGGTATTTATAGGTGGCGGCCCTATTGAAGGTGCGGATGCTGCCACCTTTAAGGTGTTGAGCAATTCATACGCGGTTGACAAAGACCACGCTTACTATGGCGGCCATGTTATTGAATCATCTACCGGCAAAAACTTTAAGGTTATAGATGCTTATTATTCTACCGATGACATAGATGTTTTTTATCAAAGCAACCCACTTAAGGTTTGCTCTGTAAAAAATTTTCGCCGATTGTATGAAGATGATAAAGAATCGCTGTCTGACTACTGGTCTACTGATGGCTGTTACTATTACTACATGCATTTTAAAATTCCATCCGCCGATTATACCAATGTGCAGTTGCTAAAAGAAACGCCCGGCTTTGCGAAAGACAAACAATGGGTTTATAACCTGGACCAAAAAATTAATTTCAATATTGATGGTGAAAAAATTCTTGATACGGTAGATGCAGCTTCGTTTACTATAAACAAATACTGCGATAGCTGCCGCGATAAATTTGGCTGTATTAACTTATACAAAGGCAGGGTGCCCTGCAACTAACCAACCAACCGGTACGCTCCAAAACCTATGGCCGCACACAGCACCAAAAAAGGCAGATACCAAAGCGCCGACACCAAAGACCAGCCAATAAACGCCAGCACTTCTTTTGCTTTTGCAGGAGAGTTATCTGCTTTGTTTAACTGTAACAGGTCCTGAATTTGAGCGATGCTCATTTTCATCAGGTCTTCTTTCTTGTAGTGGTTGCGGTAGAGGTTTTGTGTACGGCGGCCGCGGATAAATGCGCGGAAAGTTTTGCGTGGAAAGAAAATAAGCCCAACGGCAATGCCCCCTAAATCTAAAACCAGAGCTGCTGTAAAATCGCCACAACCGGTGCTTACTTCCCATGCGCCAATTTCGGCTTCGCCCTGCCAATCACTTTCGTAACCAGTAACTATATGGTGTATATCGTGAAACACCAATGCTCTTTTCCGCGATTCGGTATTGGGGAACGGAATGCGGAAGTATTTCATGTCGAGATAAGCTACGTTGTTGTTGAGGCCGCCCTCTTCGCCCAGGTTGTGTTTTGCAAAGAAGATGTTGAGAGCTTCGCGGAGCGTGAGAGATGGATGGTAGGTAGACATATGAAAGGGCTTTAAGGCAGTTTCGCACAGAGACACGGAGTAAAGACAGGAGGCAACACAAAACACGGGCTGCTCTGTAATTCCATTCTGTTTCCGTTCGAAATTGGTTACTATTCCTTTACAAACATCTTAATTTTTCGTTCGGTTTCGTTTTTTACCTCCATAAAATATACTCCGGGTATAAAACCGTTGAGAGATATTACTAAACTATTTGTGCCGCCTGTTTGAAACCCTGCGGTGTGGGCTTTTACCACTTGCCCTAGTGCATTGGTTATCCGCACCTCTACATTTCCCGATTTTGCAAAACCATAAGTAAGCCTCATGTTGTCTTTCACCGGTACAGGTGCTATTAATAGCTGCCCGTTGTACTCGCTTATATTTTTTATAGCTGTGGTAAGGCATGGACCCGGGTTATAACTTGTAATCCCACCAAAGAAGGTAGCGGTGCAGGGATTGGGATAGGTTACACTATCGCAGCCGCACACCGGGTCGTATAAAGGTGCATCGCAACACAAACCGGGAGGGTTACATATTAAGGCAGAATCGATACAGATATGTGCACCGGCCAGTGAGTCGCAAGCGGTGGCACTACAGCCATTAACATCGGTAATAGTTACGCAGTAGTTGCCCTCGCCCAGGTTAGCTATTGAGTCGATATTTAGCCCGCTACTGCCGTTGCTCCAGCTATAGCTTACCGGTGCGGTAACATTTACGGGTGTGGCTTTCAGCCAACCATTGTAAGCAACATACGAGGTAGGGTTTTGTTTTTGTAATTGCACCGATGCATTGCATGGTGGTGCCAGTGCGGTGTCTATACATGTAATATCTATGATGGTGCCCTGCATGCAAATGCTTTTGCAGGTGGTGTTTGGTGTAAACGAAAACCCGATGGCATCGCCGGCTTCCAGCCCCAGTGCCTCTATGGAGATATTGCAAGGCAGAAATAGTGTGGTGTCACCGGTGTCGATTAATAAGCAGTTTGTACCCTGTACTATTATACCTGTGTTTGTGCATTGGGGTGCATCTAATTGCAGATGATCTATTTTAAACTCGGTGGCTTGCTGTACAATACCGCAACCACCTACCAGGGCACCACCCAGGATCGTAATACGGCACGAGTCGAAGCTGCTGCTGTTTTGCGAAACCGGCACTACTGCATGCAGATAGCTAAGTGCCAGGCCGGTGGTATCTACCTGCCATTTGCCGCTATCTACTACGGTGGTGCCGTTTAATATTTCTATTAATACAGAGGCTGTATCTTTTTCATTCCAGGCATCATCGTTTACGCAGGGGGCAAATATGTATTTATAATAAAAGCTCAGGGCCGATGGATGTTGCGATATAGCGAAAGTGGTGGTAGCCATGGGTTTAAAAACACCATTGGCAAAAAAGTTGGCGGCGTAGCTGCCCGTGTATTCGTCACTGTCTTTTCTTACTATGTAGGGTTCATAAGGGGGCAGGGTAAGCGGACGGCTGTTTGTTTGCCATTGCAGCAGTACAGGCTGATTATCCCATAGTTCCATACCTGCGTTGGGTATTTGTGCAAATAGTATAGCAGAGTTGATTAACAGGAGCAGGGTAGAGATATGTTTTTTCATAGTTCGTGTTTATTGCAGGGTGTCCTTATTAAGAACGTAGCAAAAGCCATTGGCGTTGCTTTCAATCATTTCGAAGAGAAAAAATACATTCGCGGCATAAAGATAGCTGTGTTATGGGCAAGGCCAAAATGTTTAAGATAACGAGTATTGATTCGTTTCCGAATGTGTATCAGAACCCTCATTTTACCAATACCAAACTGAAGGACCATGAGGGCAAGGAGCGGGAGCTGGCGGGCAAGTGGCGCAGCGAGGTATTTAAGAATGATAACCCGATAGTGCTTGAGCTGGCCTGTGGTAAAGGAGACTATGCCCTGGCGCTGGCCCGCAAATACCCCCACAAGAATTTTATTGGTATAGATAGCAAAGGTGCGCGTTTGTTTACGGGCAGTAAAACTGCGCTTGATGAAGGGCTGAGCAATGTGGTATTTGTGCGGATGAAGATTGAGAACATTCTTAATTTTTTTGCGGCCGGTGAGGTGGATGAAATTTGGATTACTTTTCCGGACCCCTTTCCTAAACTGGGCGATGCCAAGCGCCGGTTAAGCGCCCCTAAGTTTCTGGAGCGCTATAAACAGGTATCTAAACCGGGGGCTATACTTAACTTTAAGACCGACGACCTGCCGCTGCATTTGTTTACCGAAGAGATGGCCAGAGAGTTCAGTCCCGAGGTTATTTACTGCAAACAGGATATATATAGCGGCCCGCTTGACTTTGAGGAACTGGAAATAAAAACGTATTACGAGAAGAAACACCTTGCCATTGGGCGAACAATCAATTATATTAGGTTCCGGTTGTGACAAAGGCACTTACCACAGAGGCACAGAATACATAGAGATGCACAGAGTATACAATTTTAACCTTTAACATGAGCAAACAGACGAAGGTTGCGGCGAAACCTAAGACGAAAGCAGTAAAGGCCAAGAAGGCGCTACAACCTGCCGAAAGCAAGAGTTATACGTTTTTTCAGAACGTGTATGAGGTGGCACGGCTGATACCCAAGGGCCGGGTGACCAGTTATGGGGCTATTGCTAAGTATTTGGGCAGCGGACGGTCGGCGCGGCTGGTGGGCTATGCCATGAACGATGCGGGACGCCAGGTACCCCATGTGCCGGCACATAGAGTGCTGAACAGGAATGGTTTACTTACTGGTAAACACCATTTTAACCCGCCCGGGTTAATGCAGAAGCTTTTGGAAAAAGAGGGCATAAAAGTGAAAAAAGATGCTGTAATTGATTTTAAAACCGTATTTTGGGACCCTCTTCAGGAGCTCAGTCTGTAATTGATTAGCCAATAAACCGCTCAAATTATCCGGCTAACGTATTTGCTTATTAGTATAGGAATCATACATTTGTAAGTGTCAGCTACAATGAACAATTGATGAAAAAAAGATTTACGCCGAGATTTTTGTGGACCCTGATTTTGATGGTTGTGGCCGTTGGTGTTTTTGCACAAGGCCCGCCACCGCCGCCGCCACCACCTGCACCGCCACCAGGCGTGCCTATTGACGGTGGTATATTTCTATTGCTTGGTGCAGGGCTTGTGTATGGTGCCCGCAAGCTTTACAAAGAATAATCCTCTAATTAGTTTCTAATAAAAACCCCCGCTTGAATAAACAAGCGGGGGTTTTGGTTTTATGTATAGGTTACTGAAAAAGAGGGCCCACCAAATAGTTACATTACGAGATGAGTGAAATAATAAACGAAATAGACTGAAATAGAGCCGCTAATCCTGCAGCGATTGCAGCTTTGGCACTTAAATCGCTCTGCTTTTTATAACTATATAGTAAGCCAGACATTGCAGGGAAAAACTCCTTTTCATTAACCGTAGTGTTTCCTAAATTCTTTATACTTGGGTCAAAAGAATACAAAATAGAATTGCCAGTAATTGTGAATATACCTGAGCTTTCGGGAGCTTTAACTCTTGCGCTCCTAAACCATAATACTGCCGCTGCAACTGCAAATGCTATTGAGAAGATATCAAAGATTAATTTCATTTTTATGCATTTTAGATTCGGTTGAGTGGGAAAAATTGTAAATAAACCTCGTTAAGTCCTTTAACCTTTTCAAATTTAACTATTCTAGCCAATGAAGATTTTTGTCGGTGTTTATAAATGATAATAACCTTACTAAAATGAACAGGAAGAATTTTTGTTCTTATATTTGGAACAACAAACGTATAGTGTAGTATACTTTAGCTATACAATGCCAATAATTTTTATTCACTTTCTTTCCAGCTATTCAAAATATAGTTGTTTTTTAATTTCTAAAATAACCTTGGGATGAAAGACCCTAATATCAGAGATATTCTTCGCAGAACTGCCCTACTTTCATATTACAATGATCCTCATTCAAAAGTTGTAGAAGAAATGAAGCTACCTGTAGCTAAAGCTAGAATTGATATGGCCGTTATCAACGGACATTTTCATGGGTATGAAATAAAAAGTGCGGTTGACACATTAAATCGGTTACCTGGTCAAATAGTAGCTTATTCAAAAATATTTGATTTTGTAACTGTTGTAACAGAAAATAATCATTATGGCAAAGTACATAGTGCTTTGCCAGAGTGGGTTGGAATCTGTGTTTGTTCAAATACCGGCAGGTCAGAAAAGTTAACCTGCATAAGAGAAGCCAAAATTAACACCCGAAAAAGTGGATTTCATCTTGCAAAGTTGCTATGGCATAATGAATTGGTTGAAGTTCTAACTGAACAGGAAATCCCTTTCAAGAAGAAAGATAGAAGCTGGATTTTATGTCAGACTCTAGATGCCAATCTACCCGTTACAATTATTTCGGATATAGTTAGAGAAAAACTAAAGGCTCGAACTACATGGCAACTCAAAGAAGATTGTGAAGTAGAGTAATATGGTGGTTTTGACTGAACTGCACCCATGTGCTTGGATTTCCTGTACGCCTATTAGCGTCCGCTACATTTTCATTAGCTATGGAATTAATCTGTAAATCTCCCCAGCTAAAATTTATCCCTGAATAATCCGCCGATCTGACAAGTCTCTGCGCGTGCGTTATATATTGACCATGTCCATCAGCATGGTGATCAGTCAATTCTCCCCTATAAATAACAAATTCATCAGTAACTGTGTATTTCACGCTAATTGTACCTGGAAAGGGGGCGTTAGAGTAAAATGGATATTTTGTTCCAAAGTCGCCATACTTTATATTGGGTAAAGTAATATGCAGAGCTTGCCAAATGTCCCACTCAAAACGCCTTAGCCGATGCGGTGCTTGTCTAGGGGCTAATCCTGCAAGATTTGCAGGAAATGAACTTGCTGCAACGACAATATCTGACCAATGATTTTTTGTTGGCTTTAATGCGTTTATGGACATTCCTGCAATAGTTGCAAGCATTGCATGATTGTGGTTTTCTGCATAGCCCAAGTCCAAGAGCAAAATTGTATTTCCTGGAGTTGTATTAACTAAGGTAATTATATCATTTATGTCTTGGTTATAATTTAAAAAACCCCCACTTTGATTTGATGTTCGAATACACAATTTGCACTGATGTGCTGCCAAAAGTGCGCTAACCAAATTAGAGTAGTTTAATGGGCTGTTTTTTTGAATCGCTGGTATAACATTAACTCCAGCTTTAAAAAGAGTATTTAAAAATAATCGGATCTCTCTAATGCTCTGGGTGGAAAAATCCTCATACCAAGAAAAGTCAATAACAACTTCATTACCATTAAAATTCCAATGCCGAGTAAGAAATTGCGTAATAGCAGTAATCCTAGTTGGTAACATTTCAATTACTGGGCAAATATCATTTTTCACATTCGGAGTTAAATGTTGTAAGGCAGTTGCTTCTCCAGCTTTAGACAAAAGAATTGGATAGTATTTTTTCACTTAATGTAGATTGATTTGCAAAGCACGGAATAGTTAATTGACAAAAAATCGTCGAATCGATGAGTTTTTGTTAAATTAATTTTTGCAATAATCTATTCTTCACCTACATTATCGTCCAGGTCTTTTCGCCGCTGAGGATTTTGTTTAGCGGGGTTTTGCCGCGTTTGGCCTGTGCGTGTTCTATCTGTGCGGCCATGTCGTCTTCTATGCAGCTGCGCAGGGTGCTGTAGTAAACGCCGAATGGGCGTGGTAAATGTACTTCTGTATTATCGGCAAAGCCGGCCAGTATAAAGGCTTTGGTCTTATCGGTTTCATCGTGTATCCAAAGGTCGGCTTTGTTTACGGTGCCGTCGGTAAGGTCAACTACTACGGGTTTAAAGCCATCGAGTTTAATGCCCTTGCTTTCGTTGTTACCATACACTAATGGCTTCCCCTGCTCCAGGTAAAGGGCTTCTTCGCGTTTGGTTTCTTTCTCGCTGAAGATGAAGAATGCTTCATCGTTAAACACCGGGCAGTTTTGGTATATCTCTATCAATGCGCTGCCTTTGTGCCCATTAGCGCGGGCCAGCATGGCCTGCATGTGCTTAGGGTCGCGGTCGAGAGTGCGGGCAAAAAAAGTTGCCTTGGCGCCCAGCGCTAACTCGGCAGGGTTAAAGGGTTCATCTACTGAGCCCAGCGGTGTGCTTTTAGCCACTGTGCCTTTTGGTGATGTAGGTGAATACTGGCCTTTGGTCAAACCGTATATCTGGTTGTTGAACAACATCAGCTTAAGGTTTGGGTTGCGGCGCAGCATGTGTATAAAGTGGTTGCCACCTATAGACAGCAAATCGCCATCGCCACCTACCACCCATACGGTAAGGTCGGGGTTGGCTGCCTTTACACCTGTAGCTATTGCGGTGGCGCGCCCGTGTATGCTGTGCATGCCATAGGTAGCCATGTAATACGGAAAGCGCGAAGAACAACCAATGCCCGATACAAAAACAACTTTCTCTTTCTCGGTTACAAAATCGGGCAGCACAGTTTGCACCTGTTTAAGTATAGAGTAGTCGCCACAGCCGGGGCACCATTTTACTTCCTGGTCGCTGACAAAGTCTTTGGCGGTTAGTTTGGGTGGTGCGGTATTTTCTAAAGTTTCCATGTTTTATTCCTCCTTGCCTCAAGAAGTTCGGGGGATTGCTTCGTCGCAAAGCCTCCTCGCAATGACGCGCGTTTTTTAAGTTGTGCTATTATATATTTCCAACACTTTATTTTTTATTTCATCCGTATCGAACGGCAGGCCCTGAATTTTGTTGAAGCCTATGGCCGGTATTAAATACTTAGCCCTTATCAGTTGCAACAGCTGCCCGGTGTTCATTTCGGGTATTAGTACTTTATCGAAACCATGCAGCAATTCGCCCAGGTTTTTAGGGAAAGGATTCATGTGGCGCAGGTGTGCATGTGCCACATCGGCATAGCCTTCGGCGTGCAGTTCGTTCATCACCGTTTTAATAGCACCGTAGGTACTACCCCAGCCCAGTACCAATACTTTTCCTTTCTCGGGACCGCTATCGGTTTTTAACAGCGGAATACGGTCGGCAATCTTCGCTACCTTTTCGGCGCGCAGTTTTACCATCAGCTCGTGATTGGTAGAATCGTACGATATGTTTCCGGTTTCGTTTTGTTTTTCCAGTCCGCCAATGCGGTGTTCTAATCCTTTGGTGCCCGGTTTAACCCATGGGCGCACACCGCGGTTATCGCGACGGTACGGCAATAGTTTGCCTCCGGGGTTGTTGTTCTCGGTTAAGAAGCTGACATGAATAGGCGGCAGCATATCTTCGGTAGGAAATTTCCATGGCTCGGCGCCGTTGGCAATGTAACCATCGCTAAGAAAAATAACCGGTACCATGTGCTCTATCGAAATAGTTACGGCTTCGTATACCGCGTTGAAACAATCGGCCGGTGTGCAGGCTGCAACAATTGGCAGCGGCGCTTCGCCGTGGCGGCCATACATGGCAAACAGTAAATCGCTCTGCTCGGTTTTGGTTGGCAAACCGGTAGACGGCCCACCGCGCTGTATATCGCAGATAAGCAAAGGCAGCTCGAGCATCATAGCTAAACTCATAGCCTCGCTCTTAAGCGCCATGCCCGGGCCCGAAGTAGTTGTTACTCCCAATGAACCTGCGTAAGCGGCACCTATAGCTGAGCATATTGCCGCTATCTCATCTTCTGCCTGAAAGGTTTTTACACCGTTGGCTTTATACCTACTCAATTCATGCAAAACATCGGATGCCGGTGTAATGGGATATGAGCCTAAGAAAATTGGCAGGCCTGCTTTTTCGGCAGCAGCTATTATACCAATGGCCAAAGCCTGGTTGCCCGATATGTTGCGATACACCCCTGCCGGCAAATGTGCCTTGGCTGTGCGGTAGCGGGTGTGAAATATCTCGGTATTGTCGCCGTAGTTCCAGCCGCTTTTTAGAGCGGTAACGTTGGCGTTGAGTATGTCGGGAGCTTTACCAAATTTCTCTTCTAAAAACTTAAGGGTAAAGTCCATGCTCTTATCGAACATCCAGAACAGTACGCCGAGCACAAACATGTTTTTGCAACGCTCCACATCTTTCATACCCAGGGGCGAATTTTTCAGCGCCTCTTTGGTGTGTTTGGTTACGTCTATTTTGTAAACTATGTAATCGTGCAGTGTGTTGTCTTCCAGCGGGCTAACAGTACCTTCGGGGTAACCCGATAACTTCATGTTTTTAGAATCGAAGCCGGCGGTGTTTACCACTACCACTCCTCCCCTTTTCAGGCGCTTAAGATCGTTCTTCAGTGCGGCTGCATTCATAGCTACCAGTACATCGTATTGGTCGCCGGGGGTAAAAATTTCTTTGCTGCCAAAGTGAACCTGGAAGCCCGATACACCGGCAATGGTTCCCGCCGGGGCACGTATCTCTGCCGGAAACTCCGGAAAGGTAGAGAGGTCCTGGCCCAACAGGGCAGTAGTATCTGTAAACTGCATGCCTGTAAGCTGCATGCCATCGCCCGAGTCGCCCGAAAAGCGAATAACAACGCTCTCAACATCCTTCGTTTCTACCGGATGGTGTGGTTGTGTTTCAGGTTTTATATCCATTGTTGAAAGTAATTTGTGGGCTGCGGGTAAAGCAGGCCGGCATTAAGCTAAGTGAAGTTTGGCCTTTTTGGCAAGTAAGGCTTCTTCGGTTTCTACATGTAATTCATCTGCCAGGCAACAATCTACAGGACAAACCGATGCGCACTGTGGTGTATCGTGAAAGCCCTTGCACTCGGTGCATTTATCGGTAACTATGTAATAGGTATCGGTAGAATATGGCGCCTGGCTACTATCGGCATCTATGGTAGTGCCATCCATCAGCGTATAAGCGCCATGCACGCCCGTTCTATCAGCTATCTTCCATTTATCGCCATCGGCGTATATGGCGCCGTTGGGGCATTCGGGCTCACAAGCTCCGCAGTTGATACAGTCGTTGGTAATCTTTATAGCCATTATTCCGGTCTTTACTCCTGTTATTTAAAAGTGCGCTAAGTTAAGCAGTTTGTGCATGGCAAGCAACCTAATTAGCATCATATAGGTTAAAAGGGCTTCTTCATCCTTTCAAACCAGCTTTGACTGCTAAAAGGCATCTTTTAATTGTCATTATTACATGGACGTGCAGCAGTAGCACATATTGTAAAATGCTTATTGCTAGTTGGTTAAAAGATTCCATGCCTTTATTATACAGATTGGTTAGTTTAGTGCTATATGAAATTGTTAAGCATTTTGCTGTTGTTGTTAGGGCCTGTGACCTTTGTTAGTGCCCAGGTGCAGGTAGACAGTAACTATACCATATTAGCGCAAAATGTTGTTGGGGTTGGCGATGTAATCCCGTTTTTACTACCCGACTTTAACCGGCTGGTGATACAGGATAACCGAAGCGGGAAAATGTGCAGGCCGGAACATATGGACTTCACGTTTGTAATCAACTCCGAAGCGCTGCCTGCGCCAACTATGGATGTTGCCAATTACCTTGCCGCCCGGGTTAAGCCAAGGGATAAAATCTTTATTGACAAAATAATAATGCCGAAAGATTGTTTTGACCCGCCGAAGCAGATTGTGTTGGTGATACAGTAGTCCCCAAAAATTATTTATATGAAATCCCTCGCCTTATTATTACTGCTATTGCTATCAGGTAGATGTGCCAAAGCTCAGATACAGGTTGATACAAACTATACCATAATGGCACGTGGAATTACAGGTGTTGCCGATGTGTCCCCTTATTTGTATTCCGATTTAAATAAGATAATGGTTCGCGAAAACTCGAGCGGTAAAATCTGCTCTCCTGCACGTATGCAGTTTACGTTTATCATTAACTCCGAGGCTTTTCATTTTACAGATGTAACCGAAGCCAATAAGTATGTACTACGCACTAAACCTAAAGACAAAATAATTATAGAGAATATTGTTATGCCTAAGGGTTGTTTTGACCCGCCGAAGCAGATTGTGTTGATAATACGTTAGTTAGGAGGTGGGCTATAAACAAAAGCGGGATAAGATTTTCATCCTATCCCGCCAGCAACTAACAAGTGTTAGTTTAAGTATTCTTATTTTACTATCTCTACAATCTTCACCTCTACACGGCGGTTTTTAGCGCGGCCTTCTTCGGTTTCGTTGTCGGCTATTGGAGCGCGCTTACCCATACCAATGGTTACCATGCGGCTGCCCGGTATTCCTTTCTTGGTAAGGTAATCATAGACAGTTTTTGCACGGCTGCGCGATAACCAATCGTTGTATTCATCCGATGCTTTGTAATCGGTATGGCCTAATATCTGTATGCGCATACCCTTATTATTCTTCAGGAACTTAGCCACTTTATCCAGCTCGGTAAATGAGCTTTGGCTTAGCTCGGCGCTGTTGCGCTCAAAGTTTACGCTGTTAAGGCGTAGAATATCGCCTTGAGATGCGGTTGTATTATCATCTACTGTAGTAGGGAAATCGCGGGTAGGGCGGTCGGCTACCTGTTTTTTGTAAGCCGCTACTTCGCTCTCCAGGTTAGTTACTTTTTCTTCCAAACCACTAATTGCTTTTTTCTGCTCTTCTATTACAGCCCCCTGTTCGCTGGTTTCGGCCTGTAAAGAATCGAGCGCCTGCTTGGTGCTATCCTGGTTCTCTTTCATCTTCACTACCTCTGCCGCCAGGCTATCGTACTGCGATTGTTTGGCAAATGTTTCTTCGGGGTTCTTGTTATCCTTCTTCAGCCATTTATCGAAGTTGAGCCCCAGGATAACTTCGTGGGTGCCTTGTGTAGAAGAGTACTGCACTTTCTTCATAATGGGGTATTCGTAAGCATAACCAATGGTAACTGCTTTGGCTATGCGCACGGCAGCCTGCATGGTTACACCATAATCTAACCGGTAGCCGGCACCTAAAAACACCATACGCTTATAGTTGGCCATTATGTTGGCATCTACCTGCACTGGCTGTGCGGCTCCTTTCTTTACCAATATGCTTGGCTCTATGTTCCACGTTTCTTTCTTAATACTTATCTCGTAGCTAACACCGCCTATAAAGTGACGTTTCATAGAATACTTGCTTTCCTTTAACTGCGAGGTAACGCGTGCATTCATGTTAAGTACCTGTGGTATAGCAAAACTCAGGGTTAGCTTTTTCCACTGGTAAGCAAGACCAACATTCATATCGAAACCTACACCACCTTTGGCATTGCCCAGCAGGCTGTTGTCATCAATATCGTTGGCTACTACATTGTTGAAATCAATCCGTGTTTGCATAATGCCCAGCGATACTCCCAGCGACAGGGTATGGTCTTTGGCAAAACGTACTTTTTGCGCATAGTATAGCTGTGCGTTTACGCGGTGAATGATATCCGTATTGTCATTATACACGTGGAACCCAACGCCGCTGCGGTCTTTCCATACACTTATCTCGCCCATGGCGCCGCGGGTTACCGGGTGGCCCGGCATACCGGTCCATTGCTCGCGGTAGAAACCATAAATGTTGCTGCTGCCGTTGTAGGCGGTAAGCGCAGGATTATACAGCATGCGCATAAAATATTGCTGGCTGTATAGTGGTATTTGTTGCGCTTTTGTTTGCAGTGCAAATACCAGCGCCAGAACCGACAGTGTTATAATTTTTTTCATATCTCTTTATTTATTTAGTCATGCTTTATTTGAAATGGTTTTCTATTTCTTATTTGGCATCACTGTTTAATATATTGATAGCTCCTTTGTAAATGTGATTGTTCTGAGCAGGCACCTTTAATACATAGTAGTAAGTATCGTCCGGCAGTTTCTTACCGGTAGCACGGAAAGTACCGTCCCAATCATTTGTATAGTTCTCCGATTCGTATACCATTTCGCCCCAACGGTTGAAGATGATAAGCTCAGAACCATCGAGGTTAATCTTAGGGTTCAGCCTCCATATATCATTTTTTCCATCGCCGTTGGCGGTAATGATATTTGGCAACAGAATGTTATCAGGCACAAACACATTGATAGTTACACTATCCTGTGCCCAGCAACCGTATGTATCGGTAACCTTTACTGTGAACGTGGTAGTATCGGGGCCGGAGAATGTAGGGTTAGGCACATTGGTAAAGTTGAGGAAGTAATCCGGCGTCCATTGATACAGCAATAAGCCGGTACCGGTGGCCGTTGTGTTTATCATTACCGTTTCGCCCAGGGTGATGGTTGTATCTTTGCCGGCATCAACGGTAGGTAGTGTTATTACATCGGTAATAATTACATCGCTGGTATCGGCCGAACAACTGTTAGTACCAATTACATATACTTCATCGTGGCTGGCTAAACCAGTGGTAGAGAAGGTATCGGTGGTAGAAGCCGCCCCCTGCGAAACACCGTTCAGGAAGAACTCGTAGAACTCGGCACCAGATGCAGTGAACAGGATGTAGTCGCCACTACAGATGGTATAGTCAAGTTCGGAAGAAACCAATGAAACGTTTACAGAATTCTTTACGGCTATAGGATAAACCAATGTATCCATGCATCCGTTGGCATCGGTATAGTTGTAAGTAACCAGGTGAGTGCCTGCACCCGCCAACGATGGATAGAAGTAGTTTTGGCTTACCGCAAACCCGCTATATACACCACCCAGCGGAGTAAAGAAGCTATCCAGGTTCATTGGGGCAGACCCGGCGCATAAATCAGGGGCTTCTACCGTATCAATTTGCGGTTGTGGATTAACCGTAAAATTAATGCTGGCCGAATCGACGCAACCCGATGGGTTGATATAAATATACGTGATAAGGTGAGTGCCCACTCCATAAACGGTTGGATTGAAAGTAAGCACGTTAAGGCTATCGCCTACATTGTATATTCCACCGGCAGGCAAGCCACCGGTTAAAGTAAAGGCCGGTTCGGTATAACACATGGCAGCATCCATTACCAGTGTAACCACGGGTTGCTGGCGCCAGGTGATAGTTACCTGTGCGGTATCGTAACAGCCGCTGGCATTGCTAACTACCAGAGTGTATACCCCCGCACCTACGCTATCGGGCGTGGCGGTGTTCCACGTGTAACTGGCATAACCGTTATCGGGGAAGTAAGTGGTAAGGTCAAGGGTGTAGCCTACACAAACGCTGTCTACCGCATCGGCACCCAGTACCGGTTGCTCGCGGGTTGTTATAGTGGCGTTCACCGTATCTTTACAGCCGCTGGCATTGGTTACTATAAGCGTGTAAGTGCCTGCGGTAACCTCTTGCGGTGTCGGCGTGTTCCAGATATATGATGTGTATGCAGGGCTGTTAGGATACAATGTCCAAAGGTCGAAAGTATAGCCTATACAAACGCTATCCGATATATCAGGCCCAAGGTCTGGTTTCACGCGGTTGGTAATAGTAACTACGGCTGTATCGGCACATCCGCCGGTGTTAGTTACTATGAGCTGGTAAACACCTGCGCCAACTGCTGCCGGGGTTGGTGTATCCCACACATAGGTAGCATAACCACTGTTGGTATAATAAGTATTCAGATTAACGGTAGTGCCCGAGCAAACGCTGTCCGCTTTATCGGCACCTAATACCGGGTATGTATTGATAGTAACGTTTACCGAACCTGTAGCTGTGCAGTTGGTTGCATTGGTTACAGTTACACGATAGATACCCGATGTAGAAACACTAACCGTTTGTGTGGTAGCGCCGTTGCTCCACAGGTAAGTAGCCCCTGCGTTGCCCGCATCTAAAGTTACACTGCCGCCGCATTGAGTCTGATCCGGGCCAAGGTTAACTACCGGGAATGTATGAATGGTAACATCTGCATCATCGCTGGCGGTGCAACCGCTGTTGATATCGGTAACGGTTACACCGTACGTACCGGTAGTGCTTACCGTAAGTGTTTGGCTGGTGCTGTTATCGCTCCACAGGTAAGTGCTGCCCGGTGTGCCTGCATCCAGGGTTACAGTGCCGCCACATTGTTCTACATCGGTACCCAGGTTAACCACCGGAACCGGTTGAATGTAAACATCAGCAGAGCCTTCGGCAGAGCAGGTAAATGTATTGGTTACAGTTACAGTGTATGTGCCGCTTGTGCTGGCTACTGTTGTTTGTGTAGTCGCACCATCGCTCCAGCTGTATGTAGAACCGGGAGTTACTGCCCCTGCATCTAAAGTTACATTACCACCACACTGTGTGTATGGGCCGCCCAGGTTAATGGCTGTCGGCGTTGGGTTGATTACGAAATCAACCGGTGTACGGCAGTAAGGTGTGTTGGGGCATGCCACGTAGAACGTATACGTGCCTGCTGTATTGGTATTAGGTAATGCAGCCGTACCCACCGGGTTGAATGGTGTACCGGTACCTACCAGCGGGCCACCCACCGGTACCTCGAACCATAGAACCGGGTTAAGAGGGCCTTCGTAAACCGAGCCGGCACCGGTGAAGGTTACGGTATAAGTACCTACATCGCTATTGCTAAAGCCAGTAGTTACAAATGTGTAACTAACACCGGCAGTAAGATTAACCGTAACTCTCGAGCCACTTGCACAAGTTGCGTCAGCATCATCATCATCGGCTACAATAAAGTTAGTTGCCGGGAAAGCGGTGTTAATTGAATCGCGGTAAATGTGCAGGTAAGTATCAAAGTCGCCGCACAGCGTAAAGGTATACGCACCGCTGGTGCCTACCGAAAACTGATGTGTGTTGTAATGCGTGGCCGTGCCTATTGCCGAGGCATTGTAAGTAGTGCCGCTTTGGCTGCGGTTAAAGGTTGGGTCGGACAACGTGGTGCGACCGGCAAATGAAGTTGAGATATCGCCACATCCCGAAGCTGTAAAGCCATCACCGGTTGGAACCGTTTCGCCCTGGCAGATGGTATAGCCCGTGGTGTTTAACGGTGGCAGGTCTATTTGTACATTGGTGGTTGCCGAAGCACTACAGCTGTTTATATCTGTAACTGTTACTTCATAGTCGCCGGATGCGCTAACCACCAGCGTTTGATTGGTACTGTTATCGCTCCACAGGTAAGTGCTGCCCGGGTTACCGGCATCTAATGTTACCGTGCCCTGGCATTGTGTATACGGGCCACCTAAATCAACTATTGGTAAAGGATTTATCGTTACTTCTGTAGTATCGGCTGTTGTGCAGCCATTGGCACCGGTTACTGTTACGCTATATGTGTTGCTGGTGGTTACTATTATTGTTTTGGTAGTAGCACCGGTGCTCCACAGGTAAGTGCTGCCCGGGTTACCGGCATCCAGCACTACGTTTCCGCCACACTGCTCATAAGGCCCACCCAGGTCTACAACCGGACGGGGATTTACAGTTAACTCTGCCGGCACCCTTGCCGATTCGCAGCTACCAATAGTAGTTTGCACATAGTAAGTTGTTGTGCCGGTGGCAGGCGCACCGCTTAATGGGTCAAACGGAGAACCATTGCCCAAGAAAGTGCCTGCGTTATTTAAATCGTACCAGGCGAGGCTGCCGGGTGCTTCGTAGGTTATAGTTAAAGTACCGGTAGCAGGGAATAGAGCATCGGGTCCGCCACCATCATCGTTAAAGTCTTCGTAGTAGCTTAGTGTAGCTGTGCCCGGGGTTAATGGTATAGAAGCTGATGGTATGGTGAAAGAGCCATCGAACGGGTTAGGGTTAGTTTGGGTACTGGCAATGGCAGTGCCGGTATTAGTAATGTTGCCGCTAAGTTCCAGCCTTACTTCATCTGCCCAGCTTGAGCCCTGCAATTCGATACCGTTTATGTTTATTACCGCATCAGAAACCACCGAACCGGCAGGCAGGCCTGGCAGGTTGATAGTAGCAATAGTTACACCGGGTGCTACATCGCCTTCGTCGCCGGCAGGGTTTGTTATGCTGAATGTGATAACCTGTTGAAGTGGTACCATAGCCGGGGTAGCGGTTAAGCCCTGGCCCGAAGGAATTGAGTTGCCTTCGCATATTGTGTAGCCATTTACGTTGGTAGGTACCGGTGTAGCATATACTGTAACTGCCTGCGATGCAGTAGCGCTGCATCCGTTAGGGTCGGTGCCTGTTACGGTGTATGTGCCGGCCTGTTCTACAGTTATGGTAGCCGTAGTTTCGGTAGTGCTCCAGGTATAACCGCTGCCGCCGTTGGCGGTGAGGTCTACCGAGCTGCCCGAGCAGAAGTTGGTTGGGCCGGCGGGTGTGATTTGAATAAAATCTATACCTGATACCGCCAGGGTGTATGAAGCGCAGGCTGTAGATGGGTTTACGCCACTTACTACCACTATTACATTTGAATTTGCGGGTATATTAAAATCGTAGTCGCCGTTAATGGAGCTGCCTATATCGCCTGCATAATTTATACATACATCCGATGGGTTAAAGGTGCCGGTATAAAAAGAAACAAAGAAGTCGGTGCCACAGGCAGCATTAATAGCTGCCGTTGCACATATTGCTGTTGCGCTGTTATTTATAACATTATAAGCATCGAAGAAATATCCCGAACTGCCACTATAGCCCGGGCATACTTTCGTGTCGCAACCATTTGATTCTGCATCGCGGAACAATCGTTGTCCGGCCAACTGAAAGTCGCCAGCCTGTAGGCTATTGGTAACGGTGAAGTTGCCAAGCGCAGCCACGATGGTGCCGTTTGTTGCTGTGCAGCCATTTCCATCTGTAACCGTAACCCGGTAAACTCCCGGTGTGCTTATGGCGATTGTTGCAGTTGTTTCACCGGTGCTCCACACAAAATTAGTGGCTGCAGTGGTGGCCGTAAGGTTACCGGTGGCCCCGCTGCATAGTTCGGTAGTGCCGGTAATACTTACCGTAGGTACAGAATTAATAGTAACAGTGGTTTGTGCACTTGCCGAACAGGTGTTAGCATCGGTTACGGTTACGCTATAAGTATTGCTTGCGGTGGCAGTTAGTGTTTGTGTTGTTGTAGTGCCATCGCTCCAGGCATAGGTGCTGCCGGCATTGCCTGCATCCAGGGTTACGCTACCGCCACACTGTGTATATGGCCCACCCAGGTTAACTGTGGGTGGTGTGTTTACAGTAAGCACATCATCGTCGCTGCTTACACAACCGTATATATCTGTAACCGTGTAGGTAATAGTTTGTGTTCCGGCAGATGGGTCGAAAGTACCGGCCGATACGCCCGTACCACTATACGTGCCGCCTGCAGGTGTGCCTCCACCCAGTGTTACAGGTGTTCCGTAGTTACAAACAGGGTTTGGTGTAACAGTTAATGCGGTTGTAGGTGTAGGGCAGTTAATTGTAACAGAATAAGCCTGGTCACCAGTGCAACCATTGGCATCAGTTGCTTCAACTGTAAAATTGAAGACACCCGTAGCTGTTGGCGTACCGGTAATAGCGCCGGCATTATCCATGGTTAGGCCGTTAGGCAACGCGCCGGCAGTTATGGCATATGTTATGGCTCCGGCACCGCCGGTTTGTGTTATTGTTTGTGTGTATGCAGTGCCTGCAGTGCCATCGGGTAAGTTGCCCGGAGAAAGTGTAATGGTAGGGCAAGCCATAAAAAACTGGACATCGTCAATGGCCACACCCGGTTGGTTCACACTATCATCTGTAATTAACCGGACCTTAAGGCGGCACACTTTACCGGCAAAGGCACTAATGTTGGCATAAATGGTTTTCCATGCAGAAGCAAAGCCTGTGTTTACTGTTGGACTGCCTATGTTTTGATTAGGTGTTGCCCCATACCATGTGAATATCTGTTGTACTAAACCAGTACCACCCACCTCTTCTACAAATACATAAAGAGTATCGAAACTGGCGCTTTCTACAGCGTATTTCAGGGCCAGGCTTACGTACATATCTGTGGTAACTGTTGTAAAATCCTGGCTGGGCGATTCCAGTGTTTGGTAGGAACTTACATTGTACGTACCGGTTAAATCTGTTTTCCAGCAATTAACGCCGCTATGCGCATTTGTAAACGCGGCTACACCAGCGGCGGCGGGTTGATTAGGAGTGCCCCATGCCCATTCATCCTGGGTACCGCTGTGGGTATAACCACCATCCGAAGATTCAAAATTTTCGGACGATATCTTTATATAGGTTTGCAGCAGGTCTTTCGTATCATCCTTTAATACATCCAACGACCAGCCATTAAGCGTTCCACCGTCGCCGGTTGCATCATCATATAGGGTAAGTGTCCAGGTGCCTGCCGTGTTTGCGCCTTTAAATAAATCCAGCGCTGTTAAAAGCTCTGGTTGCCAGCCCATCCCTTTTGAGGTAGTAAAGCCGGATGGCGGGATGCCATTGAAATCATCAAAAAACAAATCCATAGTAGTTTGCAGACCACCTGATGTTCCACCCCCTATATCGCTAAACAAGTGCATAACGCTACCATCTGGCGCTGTAAGGGTGGCATCTAAATCCTGCATAAAAGTGTGCTCAATGTTTATGCGCACGGCAAGATCTTTTATAACGGTGCTATCTGTAATAGTAATGGTAGATGTAACTATGCCCGGGCCCGTAGGTATGGTAACCGGCACAGCCACCGAAGGGTAGTTGACATAACCGGTAGTAGCAGCAAACCGGGCTATAGAAAACGTGTAGGACTCACCGGTAATAGCACTGGCTGCATCTACATATACATAATAAGTGCCGGCATCTTTTACCGTCATAAATATAGCTTCGGAGTTCGGGCTGGTTGCGTTGGCATCGTTAGCAGGAATTATAAGTGGTGCGCTCGCGTTTCCAAAAGGGGAAATACCCAATCGGCCATTCCAGGTAACATTATTGCGTTCGGGGTCGAGGTCCAGGCTTATAAAAACAGTTTCGCCGGCATTTAATGTAACACTGAAATAATCCACATCTGTTGTTGTACTCCTTGAGCCGGCCATCCAGTTACCTGCGGCAATAGGTGTAGCTGTTGCCGGCAGGTCGTTTGGTTCAGTCTCTGCTACCGGGCTGCCGGATTTTACATGCAGGTATAAATCATAGGGCCTTAACTGATTGGTAGCAGAATTATGCCTTACACGCAAATAATAGGTGCCCGTAGCCGGTATAGTAGCGCCCGCTATGGTAGATGCACTGGCACCAAAAGAGCCATCATTGTCATCAAGTTCTATACTGGTAGTACCGTCAGATGCAAACAACTCCAGATGAGAGTCTGTATTGGCATTGGCAGAAAAAGCTGTTTGCGTTGCAGCATAAACTTTATCGCCGGCGGTTGCGGAAAACGAGTAGTAGTCTACATCGCCGTTATTATATATGTACCCCCTTATTTTGGCAGGGTTGGTAGGTATGGCGGTCGAACTTGCCGCAGTGTTGTTTGGCTCAACCTCGAATGCTGGTATAGTTTGGGCATGTGTTACAGCACCTATTACCATTAGTAATATAAACAGCCATGCTGCCTTAGGTGCGAATATACGGTTGTAAGCCGGGTACACTTTTATCATAGTAAAAAATTATATATAGCGAAAATTTAATCTTAGTTCTGATTCCCTATTGAGGGTTTTTCTTATTTACTCCCCCTGACATTGCTTTATATGCCTCCGGATTATCCAGAATCCATTGTTGTTTAGCTTCCTGAATATTTGTAATGCCTTTGTAATTGTACCAGGGGTAAGAAGCCTGCAGTTCTTTTTCGGAAACAGAACTGTAGGGGCTGCCTTTAGAATCTACACCGGATGGCGTGGTTACTTGCTCTGCTATTTTGTGCGTTGCTACCGGGGTAACAGTAGTTGTAGAATTTTGTGCAACTGCGCACATAGCACAACCGGTAAACAGGGTTATGGTAATGCTGATTTTTTTGAAGGTAGAGATTTCTTTCATTGTCTCATTTATGGGTTAAGCAACAAATTACCAGACTTTGTAACGTCCCAAATTTAGGCGCCTGTATTGAATACAAAGCGTATTTGTTAAATTAGAAACGCACACAGGAGCCTATAATTCTGCAAAAACAGACACTCCTAAAAGCAAATGCGCCGGATATATAAATATCCGGCGCATAGTATAAGTAAAGTAAAAGCCTACTTGTTAATAGTGAATTTCAGCATTTGACTTTCGCCGTTTATGCTAAGCTGCAGCACATATACACCATTGCTTAACATATCCGTGTTAAAGGTTTCTTTGTTTATTCCTTCAAAGGCAGAACCCTGTATTTCTTTCACTTTTTGTCCGCTTAGATTATAAATACTGAACAGGGCGTTGCTGTTGCCCGAGCTTAAATATTCAACAGTAATGTTGTTGGAAGCAGGATTAGGATATACTTTTAAAGAAGCCTCAGCAAGAACTTCAATTTCTTCTTCTGTATCGGTGGTTGACCCATCTGTTCTAAATGCCGTTGATGAAGTAGATACACGTAGCTTATAGCATTGTGTAGCACTGTTAGCGCCGCTGTAGCCATATACTTTAAGGTAGTATGTTGCTGCAGAGGTTGCATTGTATTTTATCTGCTCGCTGGTAGTGCCGCTGTTTGCTGCGGTGCCAAGCTTTGTGGATGCATTGGACTTATAGAGGATCATATCATAATCGGCTGGCAGATTGGTAAGGTTTATTTTAACCTTTACGTTAGGTGATGTGGTGGTAAACTTAAACCAGTCAACATCGGTAGATGGAGAAATAAAGCCATTAAAGTCTGCATTGAGGGGCGCTGTTTTGGCTGTGCCGGAGGTATTGTTTGATTCGTAAACATCGCTGCATGTAGAAGCCGTAGTAAATAAAGCAGAGCCGGTAAATGAAGCACTGCCCGAAGTACAAAGAGTTTGTACCTGCCATTCGTAATTACCTGAAGCTGTAAGCGCGCTAACATTATAAGTAGTGCCGGTTGTGGAGGCGCTTGTCCAGCTGGCGGCACCAACCAAACGGTATTGTACGTTATATCCGGTAGCACCAGCAACAGCAGCCCAGTTGAATGTAGCCGATGAAGAAGTAATAGCTGAAGTGGTTAATGAGGTAGCCAGCGCACAAGGTTGTGTACCGGTTGTGTTGAATGTAGCGGATGCCGTGAATGCAGATGAATTGCTACTGCAAACTGTTTTAACCTGCCACTCATAGCCTGTGCCTGCAACCAGACCGTTTGCCGTGTAGCTGTTAGTTGCGGCAGAGGCCGTGCTCCATGTTGAAGAGCCGTTAGCCCGGTATTGAACAGTGTAGCTAACGGCACCCGATACAGCAGCCCATGTAAATGTAGCCGTGTTATCGCCCACAGCGCTGGTCGTTAAACCAGTTGCTAAGCCGCAGGCCGGGCCTACAGGCTGGCAACCCATCGATGAAAGCAACGAAACTCTTGAACCACCGGTACCAAACAGGGCGTTCATACGGGTCGATTGTCCTTGTGTAAACATGTTCATACAGCCATCGTCTGTATAGTCCATGTAGTTCATAAACATTACACCCGGCGATGCTGCTGTGCATCCGTCGGTTTTTGGATATGCAGGACAGCCATAGTTTTCACCGGCCTGGTTAGGCGTATCGCCTACATTATCACTTCCGCTGCAACCGGTGCCATCATCGCCCCATATATGGTACAGGTTCAACCAGTGGCCTACTTCGTGGGTAGCTGTGCGGCCAAGGTTGTAAGGCGAGGCGGTACCGGGTTTAGACATGCTGCCGATAGAAGAGTATAGCAAAACCACGCCATCAGTGCTGGCTGCACCACCCGGAAACTGCGCATAACCAAGTATGCCGTTGCTAATATTGCATGACCAAATATTTAAATAGCTACCGGCAGGCCATGCATTGTCGCCACCGGTAGAAGAACTTTTTACACCGTTGT
This sequence comes from Chitinophagales bacterium, assembly GCA_035299425.1. Lineage (GTDB taxonomy): Bacteria > Bacteroidota > Bacteroidia > Chitinophagales > LD1 > Bog-950. The sequence goes on from DATGWP010000202.1 coordinate 45,435, forward strand.
TGGTAGAGAAGGATGTTTGAGTGGTTACCTTGCGGATTATACCGGTGGTTGGGTTACCACTAGGGTCGCGCTGAGCCAGGCAAAACTGAATATTGACACCGGTAGCTAATCCTGAAAAAGCAGAAGGCGTATTGCCTGCATCCGAATTCAAGCGTGCAAAGTCCAGGTTAAGTTGGTCTATCTGTGCCTGTATCTGCGCATCCGAAATGTTTTCGGCAGCGGTGCGGTATACTACATGCACAACCACGGGTATGGTAATTACCGCTCTGCTTACATCCGGATTTTCGGCAGCAAACTGGCGGGTATGGTCTTCTATCAATTGCATGCGGCCGGCTAAAGAAGGATCTGCCTGCAATTGTTGTAATAAATATTCCGATGATGAGCACCGGTGATAATCCTGCTGTGCGCTAAGCCAGGTTGCTGGTAGCATAAAACATAGTGAGAGTAGGGTGTAAAATCTCATTTTCATATCTCAGGGTTTAGTAAGTGAATTAAACATAGCTAAATTAACAATAGCTTATTGCTTTGCTTTAATCTTTTGTTCTGGCTTATGGCGGGAAATAAGAGAGTTTGCGTTGGTATAAACAACATCCCTACGTTTGCATAAGCGGTTTTGTATACTTTGTATTACTACTAACCTACCGTACTGTATAGAGCTAATATCCTAATTGGAATATTTAGGCACCTTTGTTTTAAAAAGAAGGCATGATTGCATTTCATACGGCGGATATTAAACTTTCACTGCGCAATTCAATTGCGCACAAAAAATTTATCGCTCAGCAGGTTAAAGCTTACATTAACAAGAGGGACAAGAAACCGGCTTCCAGATTTCGATTAAACCTTTCTTTCATTTTTTGTACTGATGAATACTTACTGAATATCAACCGGCAGTTCCTGAATCACGATTATTATACCGATATTATAACTTTTCCGCTAGAGAATTCACCACAAGGCATTGAGGCTGAGATATATATATCAATTGACAGAGTGCTCGATAACAGCACTAAATACGGCAGTGCGATAAAAAAAGCAGTAAAAGTGGCGACAAGGCCCCTGTCGTTTGATACAGAAGCCTTTAATAATGAATTAGACAGGGTTATTTTTCATGGTGTATTGCACTTGTTGGGCTATAAGGACAAAACTACCCCCCAAAAGGCCGAAATGAGGAAAATGGAGGATAAATGGCTTAGAGAATTCCATAAGTTCTTAAAGGGGTAGCTGTTTGTTCCACATGGAACATTTTAGAGCCTATAAAAGGAAAACCAAGGTTCCACGTGGCACATTTGTTAGGAATAGTTCATGAGTTATCATTCAATTACCAAATACTTACCTTCGCGCTATGTTTAAAGAATATGATGTAATAGTGGTGGGGGCCGGCCATGCAGGGTGCGAAGCTGCAGCCGCTGCTGCCAATATGGGAAGTAGCGTGCTGCTGGTTACCATGAACATGCAAACTATAGCCCAAATGAGTTGCAACCCCGCTATGGGTGGAATTGCCAAGGGACAAATAGTGCGTGAGATTGACGCCCTGGGAGGATACTCGGGAATAGTGAGCGATAAGAGCATGGTGCAGTTCAGGATGTTAAACAGAAGCAAGGGGCCGGCAATGTGGAGTCCCCGCACCCAGAACGATAGGATGATGTTTGCAACTGTGTGGAGAACCATGCTGGAGGGTACCAAAAATGTGGATTTCTGGCAGGATATGGTGGGTGGGCTGTTGGTAAAGGGTAATAAAGTGTGCGGAATCCGCACAGGAATGGGGATAGAGATACCGGCAAAATCGGTGGTTTTGACCAACGGGACCTTCCTGAACGGGCTGATACATATAGGCGAGAAAAATTTTGGGGGCGGTAGGGCCGGAGAAAAAGCTGCCTACGGTATAACCGAACAGCTGGTTGAATTAGGCTTTGAGTCGGGCAGAATGAAGACGGGTACCCCGCCGCGCCTGGATGGCCGCAGCTTGGACTACAGCAAAATGGAAGAGCAGTTTGGCGATGAGGAAGTAACAGGATTCTCATATAAAAAGGAGTCAACCCCTTTTGGCGCCAACAAGGCAAGGAAACAGCTTAGCTGCCATATAACCTACACCAACCAAAAGGTGCACGATATACTAAGGACAGGGTTTGATAAAAGCCCCATGTTCAGTGGCAGAATAAAAGGGCTTGGACCGCGTTATTGCCCCAGCGTGGAAGATAAAATAGACCGCTTTGCCGATAAGGAACGTCACCAACTGTTTGTAGAGCCGGAGGGATGGGATACTTGTGAGATATACGTAAACGGCTTTTCTACCAGTCTGCCCGAAGATGTGCAGTACAAGGCGCTGAAGGAAGTACCGGGGTTTGAGAATATGAAGATGTTCAGGCCGGGATATGCTATTGAGTATGATTATTTTCCGCCTACGCAGCTCGATTTATCGCTGGAGACCAAGCTAATAAAGGGATTATTCTTTGCCGGGCAGATAAACGGTACCACAGGCTACGAAGAAGCTGCCTGCCAGGGCCTGATGGCAGGGATAAATGCCCACCGCTCGGCCAAAGAGGAAGAAGCGTTGGTTCTAAAGCGCTCTGATGCGTACATTGGAGTATTGATAGATGACCTGATAAATAAAGGAACGGAGGAGCCATACAGGATGTTTACCAGCCGTGCTGAGTATAGAATACTGCTTAGACAGGATAATGCAGACCTGCGATTGACTGAACTAGGGCATAAGATAGGCCTGGCAGATGATGAAAGATACGAGCGGGTAAAGCAAAAGAAGGCGGCTATACAAGAGATAAGGGACTATTTAGGAAGCTATGGAGCAGAGCCGGCAGAGATAAATGCTACGCTGGAAGAAGCCGGCACAGCCCCTTTAAACCAAAAAATAAAACTGGATAAGGTGCTGATGCGCCCCCAAGTGAGTATGGATACCCTGCGAAAAGGGGTGAAGGCACTGGATGAATTCTTAAGAAAGTACGATAGAGACTTTATAGAATCGGCTGAAATAGTAATGAAATACGATGCCTATATAGAGAAGGAAATGGAACTGGTAGAGAAAATGGGTAAGCTGGAGGATATAAAGATAAACCCTGACTTTGATTACAGTCAGCTAAAGTCGCTGAGCATAGAGGCAAGGCAGAAACTGGCAAAGATAAAACCTACCAGCCTGGGCCAGGCAAGCCGTATCAGTGGCGTTTCGCCTGCCGATGTATCGGTACTACTGGTGCGCATGGGCAGATAAAAGCAAAATGAAGGTGAGAGAAAGAGCTAAAGTCAAATTTATCGGGAATAAAATACCGCTTAAAGCGAGTCTTAAAAGGCTAATGCACCTGTTGCTTTTGGTATTGGTAGTAGCTACGCAAAACCGCTGTGCCCAGGAGAGCGTACCACTCGGAGGCCCACAGGATACAGCACCACCCGAACTTAAAAAAGCAAGCCCACCCAACAAAACAATTCATTTTAGAAGCGAAAAAATAAAGCTAACGTTTAATGAATTCATAAAAGAAACCGGATTTGCCCAGACGTTAATCTCTCCACCCAATGCCAAGCGCCCGGTTTTTCATGTTGAAGGGCGTACACTAACCATAAAACTGAAGAGCGCCCTGCGCGATAGCACAACTTACACTATCAATTTCGGCGACGACCTTAAAGACATCAATGAGGGCAATGCAGCGCCTAACTTTACGTATGTATTTTCTACCGGCAGCTTTATCGATTCGCAAAAAGTGAACGGAAACCTCCTTTTGGCTAAAGACAACACACCTGCAAAAGATGTGGTAATTGCTCTTTATCCGAACGATTCCATAGATGGCATTTTAAGATCAAAGCCTTATTACTTTGCTAAAACAAATGAGTCCGGAAATTTTAAACTCGAAAATATTAAGGCCGGCAAGTACTGGATTTATGCATTGCAGGACGCCAACTATAATTACATATACGATCAGCCTAACGAGTTGATTGCATTTTCTGACTCACTTATTGACCTGAACGATACAATTGCCCCAACTGTTAATTTAAATCTGTTTGATGAAAACCGGAAATTGTTAAAGTTGGACGAAGTAAGAAGCCTCAGCCCTGGCCAACTACAAATTGTTTACAACCGTCCGATAAAAACCTTTAAATTGGATTGGAAGGGGTACTCTAAAGATGATTTTGCCTACATATATCCCACCAATGACACCATAATATATTGGTTTTCAAAATATTACAGTGAAAAAGACACCTTTTACCTCACCGCTAACGATACCCTTTTAGACACGCTGAGGATGGAATTGAAGTTTATTAAAAAAGATTCGCTTTACGCGGGGAACAAATATTTATTAAGTGTTCCAAATCAAGCAGTTGCACGGAAAAATGATACAACAAAAACTAATATTTCCAGTCTGCAAGAGCTTAATAAACCGCTTAAAATAAATTTCTCGAGGCCTATTACGGAAATAAGCGCGTATAAAAAGCTTCGGATTTTGGTGGATTCGACATTATCGGGCCCGGAAGCTAAATTTACGGTGGACGAAAAAACCAAAATGTTCATCCTGGTAGATTTTGAGAAAAAGGAAAACACCAAATACACCGTTGAAATTCCTGACTCAACAGTCCGCGATATTTTTGGCATGTGGAACAGAAAGCTGGTGCAACAGTTTACCACCAACAGCAAAAACAGCTACGGCAACCTGAACATAACCCTGAAGACAGAGCACCCCGAAAAATACTATGTGATAAAACTGCTGAATGCGGCAGGAGAGTTGGTGAAGGAATTTTATTTGACCGGTAACGGAGAAAGAAAAGTAAGTGTAAACAATATACTGGCCGGCAACTATAAGTTTGTAGTAATAGAAGATGAAAACAAAAACGGTGAATGGGATACCGGTAACTTTAAAGAGAAGCGCCAACCGGAAAAAATATTTACCTACAAAGATAGTTACCAGCTAAAAGGAGGCTGGGACCTGGATGTGGAAGTGAAGTTTTAAACTCCTCCAGGTAAGAACAACCACCCCGTCTTCGCTTCGCTCAGACACCCCTCCTTAAGTGCCGCCGCGGCAGCGGCGAAGGAGGGGAATCTAACAGCCAAATACCGTTAACAACGCTTAGCGGAATATTCTCTGCATACTTTTTATGTTTGCCATACAATGGGATTAATACTACCGGTTAATGGCATAGCGCCTAAGTTTGGAGAGAACAACTACATAGCAGAAAATGCTACCGTGGTAGGCGATGTGGTTACAGGTGCCGATTGCAGCATCTGGTTTCAGGCGGTGGTGCGTGGCGATGTGCATTACATACGCATGGGCAACAAAGTAAATGTGCAGGATGGCGCCATACTGCACTGCACGTATCAGAAAGCACCACTTAACATAGGCAACAACGTGAGTATAGGCCACCGGGCTATTGTGCATGGCTGCACCGTGCACGATAATGTATTGATAGGCATGGGCGCCATAGTGATGGACCATGCGGTAATAGGAGAGAACAGCATTATAGCCGCCGGTGCAATAGTGCTGGAGAATACCATTGTAGAACCGGGCAGCATCTATGCCGGTATACCGGCTAAAAAAGTAAAGGAGGTTGATAAAGAGAATTTCAGAAACCTGATAGAACGTATAAGCAATAATTATGTAATGTACTCGGGTTGGTTTAAAAATCCGGAGTAGAAAAATGTGGAACAAATGGAAGATTTGAATAAAGAAGAAGAGGTAGTATTAGTTGATGAAGAGAATAATGTGCTGGGCTATGTGGGCAAGTTAGAAGCGCACCAAAAGGCACTTCTGCATAGGGCTATTAGTGTTATAATCTTCAATAGCCAAGGCGAGCAATTGGTGCAGCAACGCGCCTTCAATAAGTATCACTTTGCCGGTATATGGAGCAATAGCTGTTGCAGCCACCCGCGCAAGGATGAATCTTTTCAGGCAGCTGCCGAGCGGCGTTTGCACGAAGAGCTGGGCATTAACACACCACTGAAAGAAGAGTTCAACTTCATCTACAAAGTATACGATGAAAAAAGCGGGCTAACCGAGTGGGAGTACGACACGGTATTTACCGGTGTGTATGATGGCGAGGTTGATTTCAATAAAGATGAAGTAGCTGCTATAAAATGGATGAGTAACGCCGAGCTGCAAGAAGGGTTGACCGAAACACCGGAGCAGTTTTCGTTTTGGTACAAAACCATTTTTGAAGAGATGAAGAAACGCGGTACTATTACCTTATAATCACTCTTAAATTTCTCACTGAACGCACGAACAACACAGACTTTTGATGTAGTGCCTATTCTGTGTTGTTCGTGCTGTCTGTGAGAACAAAAACATATCCCATGCACTTAGTATCGCAAGCACTAGAAAATTACGTGGAACAATTTTCATCACCGGAAGATGAAGTGCTTCGTGAGCTATCACGCGAAACGCATTTGAAAATACAAATGCCCCAAATGGTATCGGGCCATATACAAGGCCAGGTGCTGCAGTTTATATCGCAACTGCTACAGCCAAAGCGCATACTTGAGATAGGCACCTTTACCGGCTACTCAGCTATATGCCTGGCTAAAGGCTTAACAGCTGATGGCCTACTGCATACCATTGACATAAACGAAGAACTGCAATCCATGTGCGCGCGGTACTTTGAAAAAGCCGGTGTAGCCAACAAAATAAAGCACCATGCGGGCAATGCAAAAGAGATTATACCTACACTGGAGGAGACCTTCGACCTGGTGTTTATAGATGCCGATAAAATCAATTACAGCGCATACTACGATTTGGTGTTTGATAAGGTGAGAGTTGGGGGCTATATTATAGCCGACAATGTACTGTGGAGCGGCAAGGTGCTGGAAGAGAAAAAAGACAAGGATACGCTGGCTATACACCAATACAACGAAAAAATTGCCAATGACCCACGTGTTAAAAACTTCATTTTAACACTTCGCGACGGGTTAAATATCGTATACAAAACAGGATAGCTCACAACATTATGTGCGCACCTTACGTTAGAATGTGGACAGCATGTGCATAAGTTCGTAATTGGTAAAAAGTCGCATCATGAAAAATCTGCTAGCCCTGTTTTCTACTCTATTGGTTTTCACTGCATCTGCCCAGCAGAAACAGGATATACTGCAATACATAGAACGTTACAAACAGATAGCCATTGATGAAATGGTGCGCTCTAAAATACCCGCCAGCATCACTATAGCACAAGGTATACTAGAGTCTGGTGCCGGCACATCGGTGCTATCGCGCAACAGCAACAACCACTTTGGTATTAAATGCAAAGAAGACTGGACCGGTGGCAAATACTACCACGATGACGATAAGCCACAGGAGTGTTTCCGGGTATATACCAATCCACGTGAATCATTTGCCGACCACTCCGACTTTTTGTTGACCCGTCCGCGTTACGCGCCTTTGTTTCAGTTATCGCTTACATCATATAAATATTGGGCACTGGGGTTAAAAGAAGCCGGCTACGCTACCAACCCTAAATACGCCAGCCTGCTGATAAACTATATAGAAGAATATAAACTGGCTGAACTTGATATAGCGGGTGTAGCCATGATAGAGGAACGGGAAAAGATGCTGAAAGATGCACCGGCAGTGGATGAAAAAGCTATGGCTAAAATAAACGCTCACCACAACAGCCACGATAATAGCGTAGTGGTAGTTGAAGATGTAAAACCTAAGGAACACCATAAAGAAGCCGTAGTAGCAGAAGTGAAGAAAGACGAAAATATCCGCCAGGAATACTCGGTAAATGGCATCCGCGCTATTAAGGCCGAGGGCAACGAAGACCCATTTAAGGTAGCTTACGAATACAACATTGATTACTCATACATCATGCAGTATAACGACCTGACCACCGGTGAGCGTTTTAAAGATGGCGAGTATGTGTACCTGCAAAATAAAAAAGGCCGCGGAGCAGAAGCCACTTATACGGTGTTGCCGGGAGAGAGCATGCGCGACATATCGCAGAAGACAGGTGTAAAGGTGCGCGACCTGTATACCAAGAATGCCATGCACATGAATGACCAGGTACACGCCGGTCAAACAGTAAGCCTGCAGGAGAAGAGAACAGTATCTCCGCGCACAATGACCTATGCCGAATACCTGAAGGTGCAAACCAAACTGGCCGAACAAGCCAAAGCAAAACCGGCAGAAACACCGGTGCAGAAAAATGCGCAACCACAGCAGGCAGCTATTACCAATAACAACAATGCTTACCAGGTGCAGAAGAGCGACACGCTATACTCTATAGCCCGCAAGTTCAACACATCGGTAGAAGAGTTAAAAGAGAAAAACAACCTCGAAACTTCGGAGTTGAAACCGGGGCAGACGCTGGTGGTTGCAGATTGAGTCGAGCTCACAAAAACATTAAAAAACGGCACCGGAAATTTCCGGTGCCGTTTTGTTATAGAACATTTGTAAGGATTACATTGTTGTAACGACAGAATAAGTAAAAACATGTACAGGGTAATACCAAATTTTTTGACAGCAGTATTTGCACTTGTTTCGCTTACTTCGTGCGGGCAGAAAAACAATGCTGCAAAAGCAACAACGAATACGAAAACCAACACGATAATTATGGATGAGAATGTAAAGTTAGATACCATCACCTTTGGTGGCGGGTGTTTTTGGTGCACAGAAGCCATTTTTCAGCGCCTGAACGGTGTACAGTCTGTAGCATCGGGCTATAGCGGCGGAAATGTTAAAAACCCCACTTACCGCGAAGTATGCAGTGGCATGACCGGCCACGCCGAGGTAATACAAATAACCTATGACCAAAACAAGATAAGCCTGGCCGAGATACTGGAGGTGTTTTTTAAAACGCACGACCCTACCACGCTTAACCGCCAGGGGGGCGATGAGGGAACGCAATACCGCTCGGTAATATTTTACAACAGCGATGAGCAGAAGAAAATAGCCGAAGAAATTAAAAGCGGTCTGGACAAAAGCGCAGCGTTTGATGCACCGATAGTAACTGAAATAAGCCCTATGACAGTGTTCTACAAGGCGGAAGATTACCACCAGGATTACTATAACCTGAACAAGGACAAAAATTCGTATTGCAGCTATGTGATAGTGCCCAAGATTGAAAAGTTTGAGCACTACTTTACGGATAAGATAAAGAAGTAACGCTGAGAAGTTCCACTTTTTGAAAAAGTGGAACTTCTATAATACCCTATTACTATAATTCCAACCATCCTCATATATTTGGCGAAAGCAAGATTGAATGGAGAAGCAGGTACGGCTTAACGACAAAACATTCCGCCTATATAAAAGCGAAAATGAAATACTTAACGCTGTAAGGAATGTGGCGCACCAGATAAACGAAGATTACATAGGCAAACGCCCTTTGCTGATACCGGTTCTTAACGGCTCGTTTATGTTTGCCAGCGACCTGATAAAGGAACTAATGCTGGATTGCGAGTTATGCTTTATTAAAGCAGCCTCTTATGCAGGCACATCCTCTACCGGCGAGGTAGCTACCATAATAGGCTTAAGCCACGAAGTAGAAGGGCGCCACATTATCATTATAGAAGACATAGTAGACACCGGTAACACACTGGCAAAAATATTACCCCTGTTTTTGCAACAGAACCCCGCATCGTTGAAAATTGCCTCGCTGCTGATGAAACCCCTTGCACTTAAGCATGACCTGAAGGTAGACTATGTAGGCATGGAAATACCGAACGAGTTTATAGTAGGCTACGGCCTGGATTACGATGGCCTTGGCCGCAACCTGCGCGATATATACCAAGTGGTAGATGAGCCCGGGGTTTAGGGCGTAAATAGATTTTTAGACTGCCACACCGGAATAATGGATAAATGGAATATTGGAATGAATACTCTTATAAGCGCTTCCATTGTTCCACTATTTCACCATTCCAAATAAGCACAGCACAGTGAGCAAGCACGTTATCATAATTGGCGGAGGCGCAGCCGGCTTTTTTGCGGCCATTAATTGTGCTGAAAAGAACCCAGAGTATAACATCACTATTCTCGAACGTTCTCCCACACTTTTACATAAGGTAAAAATAAGCGGCGGCGGCCGTTGCAATGTTACACATGCCTGCTTTGAGCCAAAGGACTTGGTTAAGTTCTACTCACGCGGCGAGAAACAACTGCTGGGCCCTTTCAACCGGTTCAACCCTTCTAATACGATTGAGTGGTTTGCGCAGCGCGGCGTAAAAATTAAGCGCGAGGCCGATGGCCGTATGTTCCCCGTTACCGATAACTCGCAAACAATTATTGATTGTTTTATGGATGAGGCGAACCGGTTAGGCGTAAAAATAAAACTACGCTGTGGGGCCGATAACATAGAACCACTAAACGGGAAATGGGTGGTAACCACCAATGCAAACCAGGTGCTGCAGGCAGATGCAGTAATAATAACTGCCGGTTCATCGCACGGTGTGTGGGATACACTAAAGAAGCTTGGCCACACTATAGTGCCACCGGTACCATCGCTGTTTACCTTCAACATAAAAGATGAGCGCATAAAAGGGTTAGAGGGCCTCTCTGTTCCACAAGCGCAGGTTACAGCCGTTGGCATTCCTAAATTAACTGCTACCGGTCCGCTACTAATTACACACTGGGGCATGAGTGGCCCTGCTATACTACGCTTAAGCGCCTGGGGCGCCCGTGCATTATCTGCAGTTAACCATCAATTTGAAATAGAAGTAAACTGGATAAGCAAAGACATTAACGTAGTAAAGGAGGCTTTGAAAAACATGAAGCAGGCACACCCTAAAAAAGGGGTAGTAACCACCGCTATGTTTGATATACCCAAGCGCTTGTGGGAGCGCCTGGTGATGGTAATACCGCAGGCCGAAAAGCGCAACTTTGCCGATATTTCGAACAAAGACATAGAGGCACTGAGTGTGGAAATTGCGAAAGCTCGCTATAAAGTGAACGGAAAATCGACAAATAAGGATGAATTTGTAACCAGCGGAGGGGTAGATTTGGCTGAAATTGACTTCCGAACCATGGAAAGTAAGGTTTGCCCGGGCCTTTTCTTTGCCGGCGAAGTGCTTGACATTGACGCCATTACCGGCGGATTTAACTTTCAGGCGGCCTGGAGCACTGCCTACATAGCATCACAGACTATTTGACAGGCGTGGATAACGATAAAGGCATGCTTATTGCATAACCTACCTTTGCGTTAACCAAAACAACTATTATCAAAAAGTACATACAAGCCGGAATAATCTCTCTCGTTTTCCCTTTTGCTGCCCAGGCGCAATTAAAGGATAGCATTTACACCTATATAAAATCGTGCGGCATCAAGCATCCCGAAGTAGTGATGCAACAGGTACTGCTGGAAACCGGACACCTGGGTGCCGATTACCTGATGGACCGCAACAATATTTTTGCCTTTAGAAGAACAGAGGAATACATGCACTTTGCCGATTGGAAAGATTGCGTGGAGTTTTACAAACGCTGGCAAGACAAGTACTACAAAAACCTGGAAGAGAATTATTATTCTTTTCTGCGGCGTGTAAAATACTCGGGCTCAAACAATTACATTGATGTGTTGAAAAGAGTAAGTATTAAAAAAGGTTAGCGCATCAACAATTACGGCCGCTATGCCGTAAATTAGAGTAATCAAAAAATACACTATTAAACGATTAGTACCACATACACTCATTCTTGCGGCGTTACTATGCTGCGGCGAATGTGCAGCGGGCATGAAGGATAGTGTGTATGCCTACATACTGGCCAGTGATATAAAACATCCCGAGATAGTATTGAAACAGGCGATACTTGAAACAGGCTGGTTTCAGAGCAAAATGCTGATGAAAAAAAACAATCTGTTCGCTTTCCGCTCTACCAAAAAGTACAAGCAGTTTGATACCTGGCAGGCCAGTATAGATTACTATAAAAAGTGGCAGGATGAATACTACACCAACCCCGAAGAGAACTATTATACGTTTTTAAAGAGGAAAAAATATGCGCATACCCCCGAGTATATAAGGATACTTAAAAATATAAACCTGGCGCGCAGCGAGGGAGCCCCTTTAAAAGTGCAGACTACCACAACTACAAAAACGGTTAAGCAAACTACTACTATACAAACAAAAAAGCCACCTAAATAACCGGTGGCTTTTTTGTTCCTGGTAAAGGAGTATTTAATTAGTTGGAAGAAGGCGCCGCAGCTTCTTTCTTCTTACCAAAGTTTACAAGGTCGAAGCTCCACGCTACATAATACATAGCTCCGATTTTAGGAGAACCTACGGCCTCTATGTGCCAGTTGTTGTATATGTTAGAGGCGCCTAAGCGGATAGTAGAATAAGCTTTGTCGATTTCGTAATACAGCTGCAAATCCAGCGTATGGAAACTAGGCACTACACCATCGGCAAAGGGGCTTTCCCATTTATAGCTGGTAACCCACTTAAAGTTGGCATTGAAACCTAAACCACCTACAACACGGCTGGCGTTAACACCCACATTGAATTTGTGCCTTGGCGTGTTGAAACCAGAAAGCACCGTAGCGCCATTGTTCACCAAACGGCTATCATCTAAATCACTGTAAGTATAGTTAACATAAGGCGTAATACCCTTGCCTACATAGTAAGCTACACTTACGGCAGCTCCCCATGCCGGTACGGCGGTAGTAGCATTCACCCACATCTGGTAAACCCGGTAAAGCTTCTCTCCGTTGCTTCCTTCTACGCTACCCAGCGAGTCGCTACCCATGATGTTACCAACTGCGTTTTCATAGGCCGTTTTCTCTTCCTCAGTACCATTCGGATTGGCATTGGCATTACCCGATGCGGTTCTAACCACGCGCTGGAAACCGATGAAATTGCTGTAGCGGCTCCAGTAAGCCGAAACATCGATAAACACTTTTTTAGCTATTTCTGTTCTGTAACCAAAGTCAACCGATAACACACGCTCTGGCCTAAGCGGAGCAAGCGTAGTTGGCTTTAATATCACAGTAGGGTCCTTTTCATCTACAGTACCCGGTGTGCGGTACCAATTCAATACAGATTCGCGGGTAAATAAATTGGTATAGCCATTCAGGTTACCCACCAGGAACAAACGGCCCACGTCCAGATACAGGTATAAATCCTGTAAGGTTGGCGTACGGAAAGCTGAAGTTACACCTGCGCGGAAAGTGTGGTCGCTCTTGGCGGCAGTGTAGGTATAAACCAACGATGCACGTGGCGAAACCTGTGCTTTAAAGTTTGAATTCTTATCTACCCGGATAGAGCCTATTATTTTAAGGCTTTCATCCTTTAGCAATCGCTTGGTAGCCTGCAGGTAAGCGCCCACTTCGTGAACACGGATTTTTACGCTACCGGTATCTTCAAAAATTGTTCCGCGGCTGTTAGGCATATAAATACGGTACGATACACCGGTGATAATATCCAACCACTTTACAAAATCCCAGTTATACTGGCCTTCTACGTGAAACAACATGGACTTATCGAAGAACTTTGTTCCATCCAATGAGTTAGCATTGCCCACCAGCATGTTAAAAGTATCTTTAAACGTTTGCGAGCCCGGCACATACCAGGCAGAGTCTGCATATTGTGCAGCACGACGGGCGGCCTCATCTACATTACCCTGGGTAACGCAATCTTCGCAGAAGCCATTGGTAAGGGTATCCAGTACATCAAAATATTTTTCGGAATAACGTGATGCATATACCGACCTAAGGGCAGCACGTGAAAGATACGAACCGGTTAGACCTATGTTGTAAGAATCGCCGGCATCTTCAATAGAGCCGTACGCTCTTACAAAAAAGCTTTTGCCCTTTAGCTCCAGCTTAGGCTGGTGGAAGGTGAAGTTCTTTATCTGGTAGCGGGCAGTAGCCTGGTAAACAGCCGAGCCAAAACCAAATTTATAGCTACCGGTTAATTCAAGGTCTTTTGTAAAGCGGTAGTGTAACTCGGTAGCAAACTTCAGGTTCTTCATGTTATAGTCGGCAATATCCTTCTCCATATAACCGGGTGTGCGCACACGCAAAGTACCCGGGCTGGCAATAGGGTTAAAATCTAACCAGCTGTTCAGTTTAATCAGGTCATTTTTTTCTTCTTGTGTAAAATCGGCGGTTACCGGCTCATACTGTTTTTCACGAATTCCTGATGCCAGGTCAACTTCTTCTTTAAGATTTCCGTAGCGGTTTAAAGAATCATCATCTGCTACCCAGTCTTTGGTTTGGGTATATTCACCTGTAAACTTAATAGCAAACTTCTGGCTTTTGCCGAAGGCCTGCGCATAGCGGATCTGAGCGTCTATATAAGGGCCGGGAACGGTAGTTCCGCCGCCTTTAAGCTGTGCCGAAAAACCCTGAAAATCGTATGGGTTTTTGCTGCGCATAGATATAACCCCCTGCATGGCGTTAGCACCATACAGCGATGACGCCGCACCTGATATAATTTCTACACTTTCCAGGTCAAGGTCGTTGGCTCCTACCAGGTTACCTATCGGGAAGTTAAGGCCCGGTGCTTCATTATCTACACCATCTATAAACTGCTTGGTTCTAAGTGAGCGGGTATCGCCAAAACCACGCAGGTTAATTACTTTGAAACCGGCCGAGGTAGTTACCATGTCCACACCTTTGTAATTGCTTATGCTTTGGTAAAAATCGCCCGAAGCAGCGCTCTTAATTTCGCGCGAGGTCATCTTTTCAATTTGCACCGATGCCTGCTTAATACTTTCTGCTACACGCGAGGAGCTCACCACCACTTCCTGCCCGGCTATGGCATTGGCTTCCATGGTTATGTTCCAGTTGGTGGTGCTTACCGGCAGGTCGCGGCTGATAAAGCCCACATAAGATACAGTAATGGTTTTGGCCTCGGCAGGTACCGATAAGCTAAACTTGCCATCGGCATCGGTAGAGGTACCTGTTTGTGTACCTTTAATCAAAATGGTGGCACCTACCAGGGGTTCCTTGGTGGCGGCATCAGTAATTTTTCCGGAGATGGTTTTGTTTTGAGCAAAAAGAGCGAGGGCTGTTACAACAAACGCTAGAAGCAGTAGAGATTTCTTCATTTGGGGTTTTTAATTTGGAGTTTTTGAGCGGTGTCGAAGATAACAAAATATTGAAACCGCCAAACTTTGTTAAACAAAATGTGCGGGCCCTTAATGTTTGCCGAAGTGCCACTTTTTGAAAAGTGGTACTTATATTAAAAAGAAGCGCCAGACCGTAATGGCCTGGCGCGTTCGAAGTAAAAAAGCTAACTCTATTTCTCTACCGTAAACCGTGTGGTACTACCGGTGCCATCTTTAAGCTTAACCGATAGCAGGTAAACGCCGCTGCTCATATCGCGCACATCTACTGTGCGGTCGTAAGCGTCTACGTTATTAAATTCTTTCAGCATTCTGCCGGCAAGGTCAAATATGGCAATGCTGGCCATTGGCTTTTGTAAGGTGTTGATAGATACATTCACCTCGGTAGTAGCCGGGTTAGGGAACAAGCGCATTTCTACATGGCCGTTTACTTCGCGTATGCCGCTTGGTTCGCCGTAAGTGCTATCAACCAATAAACGGTAAAGACGCGGAGAAGAATATCCCATGATGGTATCGATATACTTCATGGCTTTAGCCTGCGAGGCTGTAGCGTTGATAGACGGGTTAGAGCCATCGTACCAGTTCCATGGTTCAAAGGCCTGGCCGTAGAAAGGATACAAACCATCTATAGTTCTGGTTTGCACACCGCCCTGGATGTTTTTAGGCGCACCTGCAAACGAGTTAGGCGAGAAGCCCGCATTGTTGCCCATGCGCTCAACCACCGGCATAAAATCGCCCGAGCCGCTTACTTCAATTACAGGCTGCAGGGTAGTAGTAATTACCACCGCTGTGTTGTAAGGAGTAAGTGTTTCATCGGCACCCTGGAAAGCAATAACCGGCGTTTCGCCCGGCTCAATAATAATAGTATCGGCTACTGCGCCGCCTAAAGCTAATACACCGTTAAAGTCTGACGAGAAGCCAGGATAGTTGTCGGTGTTTTGCGAACCGCCAAAACCTTCGAAATTGCCGATAAGCAAAGTATCGATATACGGCAGGCCGTTTATATCCAGCACCTTTGGTATTTCCAGCTCGGCCGGTTTATTAAGGTTGCTTGCCGCAAGCGCCACATAGGCACCTGAGTTAGAGCCACCTAATATAAACTTAGTAGGGTCTATACCCCACTGGTTGCTGTTGTTGGCCACATCGTTGCGGAAATAGCGCAGACAGGTTTTTGCATCCTGCATGGCGCGGAACACCGCGTTGATAATGGTTTTAGATTTGGTATCCTGATCGGGGGCGGTTGGGTTCCAGCCCAGGCGGTAGGTCATAGATACGGCTACATAGCCGCGCTTGGCATAGCGGGTGCAAAGCTCCACAATACAGTGCTCATTTTTATCGGCAAAATTGAAACCGGTAAGCGAGCCATCCAGAAAAGAACCGGCGTGCATTAAAATAATTACCGGCCGGTTGGTGGCAGTATCGCCATCGGGGCGGTACACATCCATCTTTAGTTGCTGGGTAGCATTGAAGCCCGAACTAAATGTTTTGTTTTGGCCATAGGTAATGTTAGAGTCGATAGTAATGGTGCTGAAAACCTCATCGAGGTAACGCACCTGCGCCTGGCACATAGCCGAAGCTACCAACGCGCAAAGAAGTAATGAATAACGTACAGTTTTTAACATAGCGGTTTGTTTAAGTTTCCGCTAATGTAGTAAGAATAGGCGTGTTATGAAATTATTAGGGCTACAGAGTTTTCTACAGAAAGTTTGGAGGCACAACTTTCCAGAGTTTTCAAATCTAAACCAGACTATAAATCCGTCTTCGGTTTCTTTTTGTTTTTTCCCTCCAGCACATCCTGGTCTATATTAACCAGCAGAGAGCCGTATATCATACGGCCAACGGCCGGGCCGCCGTATACCTGATAGTTCTTTTTTGATACCAGGTTGCTACCGCCAAGTTTAAAGGTGGTGTAAATTTTAGCCCACTCGTAGCTAACCTGTGCATCGAGCAATGAGTACGATGGGATAGAACCACTGAACTGCGGAGAGCCCTCGAATACAAAGCCTTTTATCCATTTAAAGTTGACATTGAAGGCAAAGCCTTTTACGTTGCCCAGCTTAATATCCTTGCCGCTGATGCCTACATTAAACTTGTGCTCCGGGGTATTAAAGGCCGGAATGATAGGGTCGCTGCTGCCGCGCTTATCCAATCGGTTCCAGCTATAGTTGCCGTTGAAGGAGTAGTTGTTTATAAAGAAGTAATTGAACCCCACAGATGCGCCGTAAGTCATTACGCGGTCGCTGGCGTTGGCAGCCACGCGGTATATCTGGCGGATGCTGTAATTGGTATCGCCGGTGAGGGTAACGGTAGAGTTAAGCGATGTTCCTATCTGGTAGCCGAGGAAATCGCGGTACCAGCTTACATACGCACTACCATCCAGAAATACTTTTTTGGCAATAATGCCTTTATAGCCCAGCTCAAGTGTTTGCACTTTCTCCGGCCTTACTGCGGGCACATCAAACCATTTTAAAAGGTTCTTATCATTAGGGGTAGAGCCCAGGTAATCCTGGAACGACTCCACTGTTACCAGCGAGTCTACACCATACAGGTTACCTATTAATATGGCACGGCCTACGTTGTAATACAGAAACTGGTCTTGCAAGGTAGGGTTACGCACTGCCGATGAAAACGACAAGCGAACGGTGTGGTTGTTTTTGTACGAATACACGATAGAAGCCGCCGGTGTAATGATTGGGTCCCACTTGCCATCTTTACGTTTCCAGGCAAAATTCTGGTTGCGGTCGAAGCGAACAGTAGCGGTAAGTATCAGGGCATTGAATTCGTCTAACTCGAACTTCCGGTTCAGGCTCAGGTAAGCGCCCACCTCCCAGTTGGTAATTTTGCGGCGCGTAAAATCAACTATTTCAAAGCTGTCTTTTTGCAGCGCATTGTACTCGTTTACTGTTACCTTACTTGTTTGGCCGCTATTGCGGTTTCGTATTTCGTAATCGGTAATTGTATCGCTGAAAATAGTTCCGCGGCTATCGGGAAAATACATACGGAAACTGGCACCCACTAAGATGTCGAGTATGTTCTTTTCAGCGTTCTTTTTCTTTACATCAATTTTGTATTCGCCTTGTACGTGGAACAGCTTAGAGCGGTCGAAAAACTGCGTTCCGTTTTGCTCGAATGCAGTGCGCGATGTAATGGCTTTTAACGAGTCATTATACTCCTTTGTGCCGGGCACCAAACGCGGCTTGCCAAATGCACTGCTTGAAATAGTATCGGCAAATGTGCGGGCCTGCGAATGCCACAGGGTTAAAGAATCGCCGTTGATGGCCAATATAGAATCGTAGGCGGCATTAACCATGGCGCGGATATCGTCCCACTGGGAAGTATCGGTGGTGATAGTGGCAGGGAACCAGTAGTTTTGAAAACCCGGACGGCTTGGGTCAATATCGTTAGATGTAGACGGCGAGTAAACGCCTAACAGGTTATTTACCTTGCCCACCGGTGCGCCTACACCGCTACCGCCATTCGACCAAAACTGCGAGTATGCATTGCTCCATTGGGCTATACTCTTTTGCGCATCCTGTAGTTTAATGGCGGTAAACACACCATCGTAACTATTGCCGGCGTTCTCCATAGTAGTATAGGCGCGCAGGTAAAATTTATCCTGCTGCACTATTTCGGCACGTATCTGGTGTATGCGTATATCGTTTATGCTATAGCGGTTATCGCCCTGGTACACTGTGGTACCGTAGCCGAAGTTGTAAGCTACGCGGGCCTCTATTTTGTCGGTAATTTTATAGTGCAGGGCGCTGCTGGCTTTTATGTTCTTTATGTTGTAGTTCAGCACATCCTTCTCTTCGTAGCCGGTACGGAAAATCTGCCCAAGGCCCGGTTTTAAACGGCGGCTGCTGGGGTCATCAAAGTTGAGCGAATTTTTGGTGGGCAGTTCGTCTCCATAGCGGTTCACGGCATCGTAGCCGCCGTAGTTGGTGGCGGGTTGCCACGAGTTGGTGGCGGCCGCCAGGTTGTTAGCCTGCCAATCGAGAGCGCGCAGGTAGCTGAAGTTAAACTTCATGGCAAATTTATCTTCCCCGCTTTTGTTCTTAAACGATTTGGCATAGCGGATAGCGCCTTCAAACAAATTGCGCTCTGCACCTTTTACATAAATGGATAAGCCGTTGTGGTAAAAAGGATTTTTGGTCTGCAGGTTTATTACCCCGTTAAAAGCGTTAGGCCCATACAAAGGCGAAGAAGCACCTACTATCAAATCTACCTTCTGTATATCAATTTCGCTGGCACCGGCAAAGTTGCCCACGCTAAAGTTAAGGCCCGGCGATTGGTTATCGGCGCCATCCAGCAATTGCAATGAGCGCACCGGCGAAGTAGAGTTAAACCCGCGGGTGTTTATTACCACAAAGCCTAAAGAGGCGGCGGTCATATCCACGCCCTTTAAAGTACCCAACCCTTCGTAGAAAGTAGAAGAGGCAGTTTGCTTAATAGCGCCCAGCCCCATGCTCTCGATAGTAAGCGGCGATTGTTTTTCTTTTTCGGTAATACGGCTGTCCACCACCTCTACCGTACCCAGTGATTTTTCTTCCGATTCTAATTTGATATTGAATGAACGCTTCAGGTCCATCACCGAATTAATCGCAATCTCCTGCGGGGTATAACCTATGTAGGTAAACACCAGGGTAAGCGGCGGGGTCTCGGTAATTTTTAGCTCGAACTTGCCGTCGATGTCGGTCACGGTTCCGTTGCCGGTACCCTTTACCGAAACCGTAGCGCCTATCATGGGCTCGCCGGTTTTCTTGTCTAGCAATATACCACTTATATCCTGCGCGTTAAGGCCGGCATGGCAAATTATAAAAAGTAGAAAAAGGTAGATCTGTTTCTTCATAATCAATTCGGTTGCACGGGTTAAATATAAACGCAATACTGTAATTTCATTTTATAGATTTGACCGGACCGGAAACACTATATGCAATACGTTTCGCCTATCACTATTCTGCATACCGATGATGAGCCGTTTAACACGGGCTTATCGCGGCGCGACCTCATGCTTGCCAAACGTGCCCTGATGGCCGAGGCCGAGCTAAACGAAAATAAGCGGGTAATACGAAACGGCGTAGAACTTAGCAAAGAAGATATTGTAACCATGTTTGACCGGCTGGCCGCCGAAGACAACCTGGAGTTTCACGCCAAAATTTTTGCCGACAAGGCCCTGCTCGCCTTTCTGGAAAATGCCGAATGTACCAGCGAAAGCCCGCCCTTTTCTGCCGAACTTTCGGAAAATGAAGCGTACCGCAATTTTGTAAAGCCTTATTTCCTACACTCTTTTGAGTTTGCAGTAACCAATGGGTTCCGCCAGCGCGACTTTGAAATGATAGGCTACCTGGTGCAAACTCTAACCCTGTTTACCGCCAGCGAAACAGAACTGATAATTCAACTGGCGCCCATTGAAACCCGGCTGAGTGATTTAAAAATATACGCCGACGAGTTGGGCGATGCAATTGTAGAAACCGGCCGGTGGGATGAAGCGGAACTGGATATGCTTTTCAGCAAAGGCCTGATAGACCTGATGAACCTGCTGCCGTTTACTTTTCAGGAGCTGCGCAATGGCTACATGATATGCCTGATAAACCTTACGGTAGCCATATACAACCATGGCAGCAAGGGACTGGCTAAAGGCTATGCCCGCGCAGGACTAACCCTGGAGTGCGATGAATCGTACCGGCAGGAAATGGTAAAGCGGCTGGAGCATTATATATCGCCGCCACTGCGCAACACAAGTACAGCCGCCGAAACACAAACCGCTAACGATAACAGCGGCAAAAGTTACTGGTGGGTGGGTTTTGTAATAATAGCGGTGCTGCGTATTGTGTTTGCCATGTTTGATGACAATAATGAACCCTACCGTAAACCTGAATACCATTTGCCGGTAACGTATGACAACACCGGGCAGGGCGAAATGCCACAGGTAGAATCTTTTGAAACACGCTACGCCAGCGATTACAATAACCACCAGTTTTTAAAATCGCTGGTAGATATGCTAAACGCACAAACATGGAACCGCCCTTTTGCAACGCCATCCGATACGCAGCCGGCTAAAAATGTGTCGTTAGGACCTGTGCGGATTTTGCTTGAAGCCAACTGGAACGTGGCAGCCGAAAAAGGAATGCTGGCCGATATAGCGCTGCCCGTTTTTTGCGAAAACAGAACAGCTATGGATATGGTGCTCTTCTACCAATCGGGTAATAAAATACAGGTGTGCCATATACCCAGCAAACAAACAGAGCAGCTATACATGACCCCCGGCCCTATACGGTTTATACCCATGTGGGGCATAGGCTGGAAACCCGGCCAGAAAATACAAGGGGACCTGTACCGTAATTTTGAAAACAAAAATGCGACTATTGAGACCGGCTGGTTTAAATTTCAGCAGGGCGAAATGCCTACGCAACGTGCGTTGCAGTATAACCTGCTACACAAAAACGAGCAACCCTCCTATGTATTTATGGACCTGAACGGCACACTTTACAACTGGACCATAATGGGCGATAACATCAGTTACCGGTAGCCTGGTGTAGTTAGCTTAAGCTGTATTTGGCTGTTATGCTCTCCTCCTTCGCCGCTACCGCGGCGATACTTAAGGAGGAGTGGCTCGCGAAGCGAGACGAGGTGGTGCTTAAGTTAACTACAGCAGCAACACTACTTTAACCCCGTATTAGTATAGTTGTCGTTTATCAGGTACTCATCTTTCAACTGTACGGTAATACTGTTGTTGATGGTTTTAAGTTCGATGTAGTTGCGCTCTTCAAAGGCCCGTTCACCCATCTGAAAATACTTGTGGGCCAGCGACCAGTCCTTAAAGCATTCCTCTCTAAAGCTGCGCAGGCTTTCAAATGTTTGCACAATAAAGTCGGGGTCGTTTTTGCGTATCTCGCGCACTATGCGGCCCATGTCGTTTATTACTGCCTGTATAGCATACGATGAAGCAGCGGCCAGTATCTTTTCTTCCTCCGTCACTATCTTTTCAAACTGTTGTTTGTGGCGCGCATCGCCACGGGTGTAAATAAGGTCGCGGCAATCGTTCTTATAACTCAGATAGTATTCTTTAAAACCTGATGATGTTGATTGCGTGTGCTGCGCATCGAACAGCTGCGAGTAATAGCGCTTGCGCTCTTCTATCTGGTATAGCGAGTCGGTAACATCGTTCTGGGTTATGCGGCCCAGTTCAATCTCCAAATGAATCAGCTCTTCCTGGTAGGCTTTGTGTTGCGCTGCCTTTTCGAAATCCTGGCTGGCCAGGGCCCAGTTAAGTGTTCCTTCGCAATCGTCTTTCAATTCTGCCACTTCGTGTTTCAGCCTTTCTATATCTATACTGCGCGCCATGGGTTTAAAAATATCGGAGAACTCCTGCCCCGAACTGATGCAGTAGGCCAGCACCTTTATATCGCGCGACTCGCTGATTTCAAATATCAGTTCCACATCCGAGCCACGGTAAATATCGCCGGTTAGGTCGGTGCCTTTAATCTGCAAATGCCCCAGCGGTATGCACGATGCCGGCCGCGAAAACTTGTCGCCCTCGTACATATTTATCAGCACCGAATCGCTGCTGCCTTTCAGCAATGTTTTTGAAAACGTCTTGGTAAGCGTGCGCTTAAGGGGCAGCAAATTGTTTTTGGCAAACACCGCCTCCAGCCTTGTGTTCTGGCTGTTTACATTGTCTACCTCCAGGCAAATATCGTTAGGCAGGGTTTGCCCGTATACACTGTAAGTGCCCTGCTCTACCTCTATGGTATGGGGCTCTTTGTAAACGCTGTTGTTGGCTGCATCAAAAATTTCGAAAGCAAAATCATTGCGAGCTTTTAGCAGCAATGATAGAATAACCGTGTTCTTGTTTTTAAGCGGAATGAGGCCGGTGTCAAACCCGCCGTCTTTGCGGGTTACACGGTAGAAGTATCCTGCCGTGTCGCCTTCAGCCAGCATTACCAATACTTCATCGGTATCGCTGGTTTGCTTGTTATACGAATACCGGATGCGGAACTGGCTGTCCTTCTTTTTCTCCTCACCGGTACCGGTGTTGGCAACAGGCACTTGTGTGCTCCTCAGTTTTGATGAGGCAAAATATGCCGCACCAATAGCAATAGCAGTGGTAGGGTCTATCGTATTGTTTACCTCTACGCCTATGCTCTCCGCCAACAGGCTTCGCACCAACGGTATGTAGGTGCTGCCCCCTACCAGTACTATTTGCCGTATATCGGCAGCGGTAAGGTTGTTGGTTTTTAATAGTGCATCTACCAAATCGATAGTGCCCTGAATTTTTGGCCGTACTATGTCTTCAAAATCTGCGCGGCGTATGTTCAGGTATTCGTCATTCAACTGTCCGTTCTCATCGGTAAAATCAAATTCAAGTTCTGCGGTTTCTGATACCGAAAGTTCCTTCTTCAACTCCTCGGCTTTGTGTTGCAGTATGTAGTAAAGCTTGTTGTAGGCTCCACCAGTGTTCCGCATTTTATCAAACAGGCCATCTATACTATACTTCAACTCCAGGTAAGGTACTATCAGCTTTTCAATAATCAGGTTATCAAAATCGAGGCCGCCCAGGTAGTTATCGCCTTTATGGTCCAGCACACGCATCTCGTCACCTATTTCTACCAGTGCCACATCAAAGGTTCCGCCACCCAAATCGTACACCAGCCATTTGCCTTCCAGCTTTTCGCGATCGGCTATTTTATTGGCAAAGGCAAGGCTGGCAGCTATAGGCTCCTGCAACAACAATACCTCTTCTATCCCCGCCTGGTAGCCGGCTTCTTTGGTAGCGTTAGATTGCAGCGTATCGAACGATGACGGAATAGTAATAACCGCCGCGGTAAGCGGCAGGCCCGAAAAATTAAAGTTCTTCAGCTCTTTTAAAACCAGTGCCGATAACTCGATAGGCGATACAAAACTGGTGTTCGACTCTACAAAGTAAGTTTGGCCGGTGCCCATCTTCCGCTTAAACGAATGGAACACATTGCCGGGGTCTTTGCCTATTAGTTCACGCGCCTTTTCACCTACAATAGTTCTGCCATTGCGAAAAGCCACACAAGAGGGCAGGGTTTCTTTATGCCCTACCGGGTTTTTAAAAATCTCTACCCCATTGCTGCCGCTAAAACCCAGCAGCGAGTTGGTAGTTCCTAAATCTATTCCAAAGCTAATTCTGTCCGACATATCTTATTTCTTTTCGCCACCTACAATAACAACGGCCCTTTGAATAATGTTTCTACTCCCATCCTTTACCGCGTATACGGCAGGCTTTATACTTTCTGATATTACCATGTTACCAATATTATCTACCATCAGGTTGGCTTCACAATCGGTGCGGCTGGTTTCGTACGCCTCACCGGTAGGGTCATGTACTATAATGCCTTCTTCCTCCAGGTAATTGTTTACGCGGCTGCAGGCACGCAGCACCGGTTGCAGGTTTTCGCGGCCCGCATGTTTCTTTATCTCGTGCAGCTGGTTTACCAGCTTTAGCAAGGTAGGTTCTGTTATCATACTGCAATTTGTAGTATCGGGTCAGAAAATCAAAATCTTTTTTCGCAACATTATTAGCCGCCCCACAACCCTCTAACTCCCTAAAGGGAAAACCGCCATGCAGAAACAGCCATGATGGTAACAAATCAGGTTTGCGCTATACTTATAATTCGCAACCATTATTAGTTTTGCCTACATGGCTATTAAAGTTCTAATTACCGGGGGCACCTTCGATAAGGAATACGATGAATTGAGCGGTAAACTCTTTTTTAAAGACACCCACCTGCCCGAGATATTAAAACTGGGCCGCAGCAACCTGGTGGTAAGCATAAGCACGCTTATGATGATAGACAGCCTGGAAATGACGGATGCCGACCGGGATATTATCATCAGCCACTGCAGCCAATGCAACGAAGATAAAATAGTAATTACCCACGGTACCGACACCATGCACCTTACCGCCAAAAAACTGGGTGAGGCCGGCCTGGATAAAACCATAGTGCTTACCGGCGCCATGGTGCCCTATAAGTTTGGCAGCTCCGATGGGCTATTTAACATGGGTAGTGCACTGGCTTTTGTGCAAACCCTGCCCAAGGGGGTGTATGTAGCCATGAATGGCAAATACTTCGACTGGCACAACGTGCGTAAAAACAAGGCGGCGGGTATTTTTGAAGAGTTGGGCAAATAAGCGTTTTTACCTGTTAAAACACCTTTTTGTACAAAGCGGGTAAAAACATTTGCTATTTCATTTCTCTTTATATCTTCGGCTGTCAGAAAAATAAACACATGACTAAAAAACTCCTCTCGATATTAGTGGTGCTGGTGCTGATAGCCGGCTGCAGCAAAGAAAAGGTATATAAGGAAAACCTGGAAGGCACCTGGGAAGTGTATAAGTACCTGCTATACAACACCGACAAAACGGTTCAGTTTCAGGCGCAAAACCCTAACTATACCATTAGCTTTACCAATGGCGGTACATTCACCGAGTTTATGACCACGCCGGATTCTACCTATGTAAATGGCACTTATACTTTTAAAGATAATGATGAGAAGATTGTTTTAGAGAATACTTATTTAACCTTTGTGCTTGATACTGCCGGCGATAGTGTTTTTACATCGCACACGCATAAACGCGAATACACTATCTTCAACCTGACCCGCGACCATGTGCAACTGCGCAACGATAGCTCGCAGCTATACATGGATAAACTGGAAATAGAATAATTTTAATAGACTAATAAACACCTATAACGTGAATAAAACCATCGTCATCTCTCTCGGATTATTATTGCTGCTGGCAGCCTGCGACCGCAAAGCATTTGTAAAAAAGATAACCGGTACCTGGAGCCTGGATAAATATCTGAACAACGGCCTTGATAAGACCTTACAATTTGACACTACTTTCCGCGAGTGGCAATTAACCATAGGCGATGCCGGTACCAAAGCATACACCAAAAGCTGGATGGAGTTTGTATTAACTCCGGACTCTTTGGTTGTGTTCGATACACTAAGCTACGATTCTGTAGCTATGACTTATGATATTGATACCAACAGATACTATTTTATAGATACTGCCCGCTACCCACACCTGGAAACCGGTACCTGGGAGTTGCTGAACAGCGAAGAAGACCTGCAACTTAGAAACGACTCCAGCAGCGCTGTAGAAATTTTCCGCATACTGGATCTTACCAAAAACAACCTAACAATCCGTAAAGGAAACGAAGAGTTTTACTTAGGTAAATAGTATTGAGTAGCTAGTATTAAGTATTGAGATATAAAAGCAAAGCCGGTTCTGTTGAATCGGCTTTGCTTTTATACGGTGGTTTACCGTAACCTTCGGTAGCATTATTGCCGACTGCCAACTATTTTACTTCACTAGAATATCTATGGCCTTGGCCACCGGGTGGTTATCGGTATAAGTTGTGCCCAGTAGCCTGGCTATGGTTTGAGCTATCTGGCTTTGCGTATACTTTTTACCTCCCTTCACCTCGCCATTGGCCGGCACATCAGGGCCTATGGCAGCCAGCCATATATTGTGCGCAGTGGCTATTACCTGACCATGGTGGCGCCACATAGCAGGGCGCTTGTTGCCGCGGCCATGGTCGCAGGTAATAATAAGCGTGGTCTTATTTTTATACTGCGGGTCGCTTTGTATAAAAGCCCACAGGTCGGCAATAAAGCGGTCTTCCATGGCAGCAGTTTCCAGGTAGGCATCGTATTGGCCACCGTGGCCAAAGTGGTCGGTTTCATCAAAACCGATAAAAGCAAAACGCGGATGGTTGCGGTGCAGGTATTCTTTGGCAAAATGATAGGTCATGCTATCGGTTTCGGCAAAAGGGTTTACTGCCGGCCGGGTAGTTTGCCACTCCTTATAGCTTTCGGTGCCGCAGGTAACTACATTGTTTTCCTTTTTAAAATTTACAAACACCGGTACTTTATTCCTATCGCTGTTAATAATGCGCGGAAACGCATCCCAGGTGCCAAACGCCGCTATCTTGCCTTCAAACCCTTTTTGCGCAGCTACAAAATCAAAAATATTGTTGTGCGGGTTATTAGGGTACTCATTGCTATTGATGCTATTAAACGCATGGCCGCAAAAAATCTCGCTGTAACCGGGGTACGAAAACTTATGAATGTTGGTCACCCGCATTTTTGAGCCTTTCCACCGGTTGCCTATCAGCGTACCTTTGGCGGCTATTGTATCCCAGAAAAACGGCATCAGTTTTCTGCGGCTTTCTTCGGGGGTGGCAGCAGCATACTTCAACTTCAGTTTGTCTACATCACTTTTTACAAACTTATCTGTCATCCACATTTTATCTACCCCGCCAAACAATTCCTGCCACCGGTAGCCGTCCCAGGTTACCAGTATTACATTTTCTGTTTTATGAGGCTGTTGGGCATAAGCGCAAATAGAAATGAAAAGCAGTAGTGCGGGTAGAAACTTTTTCATAGCTCAATAAAACGTGTTTGATGTAAGTATATAATTAGGGCAATGTAAAGTTACTGTTTACTGCCATATCGCACTAGCGCATTCATTTAACCCCGAAAGGGTTTGAAACCCTTTCGGGGTTACCATAAACTAAAGATTAACTACCTCACAGCAGTAACCGTAAACCCTTTCTTCCGCAGAAGTTCAATCACTCCGCCTTGCTTAGGCAGGTGCAGGGCACCCACCGCTACAAATACACTTTGGTCTTTCACAAACTCTCCAATTCTGTCTGCCATGTGTATGTTTCTATCCGTCACCAGTGCTTTATAAAACTTCTCGGGCATCAGCGCATCGGCATCGTTAGCCGATAAGCTATCCAGGTTTTGGTCAAGGTAATACTTTACTATATCCATCCCTTCCTGCTTATTCTCCTGTATCATCTTTATCTCGGTAACCAGCAGGTCCGCCTGCTCCTGGTAATTCAGCGAGTTAAGCGCGCCCAGCTGCTCCTCTATGGTTTCTATACCTATAATTTTCTTTTTCTTCTTTTTGGCCTGTTTGTAAAAATACAGGTCGAGCACTTCTTTATTCCCCTTAATGCTCGAGTCGCTCAGCTCCATACCGCTTACTTCTAAAATAGTCATAGTAAACACCGGCGATACATTGTCAAACAACTTAACCGAAAAGCCTGTTTGCTTCTTAACCACCGAATCCAAAAAATGATATTCTGCCGCCGGTATCATCTCCTTTAGCGAATAACCGCTCCCCATCATCAGCTTGCCTATTATCTGCATGTTGAAAGCCTCTTTTGGGTCCAACTCCATAGCATAGGCTTTAGAGGCAGCAAAGAAAGGCATTACGCTATCGCTGAAGTTAAAAACCCGCGCATCGCTGGTATGCATGGTGCCGTATAAGTAGCTGGGTTGTTTAAGCCCATTGCCCGAAATTTTCCAGAGTAGTGAGTTGTATTGGGCCGAGAGTGTAAAACTTAACAGGATACTTAGCGCAAAAAATATTTTCTTCATGTTGCGAAGGTAATTTCTTTGTATTGCACTTAGATAACCCATAATAACTATTAACCTTTCATGATTGTAATTGACGATAAGACCATTAGCGACGACGTAGTAGAAGAACAGTTTGTTTGCGACCTGAACGCCTGCAAAGGTGCCTGCTGTGTAGCCGGAGATTTTGGCGCACCGCTCGATAAAAGTGAGCTGCAGATACTGGATGATATTTATGAGAAGGTAAAACCCTACCTGACACCCGAGGGCATAGCCACCATAGAGCGCGACGGCAAGTATGTGTATGTAAAAGAAAATAAGGAGTGGTGCACCACCCTGATGAATAAAAATGAGGGCTGCAGCTGGATAGTGCGCGATGAAAAAGGTGTAGTAGGATGTGGTATAGAAAAAGCTTATTACGACGGCGTGGTAGACTGGAAAAAACCAATCAGCTGCCACCTGTACCCTATCCGTATTACCAAATACAAAAATTACGATGCCGTAAACTATGAGCGCTGGCACGTATGCAAAGCGGCCTGCAAAAACGGTAAAGCACTTAAAGTACCGGTATACAAATTTTTGAAAGAAGCGCTCATTCGCAAGTACGGTGAGGATTTCTACACTACACTGGAGCTGACCGTGCAGCACATGGAAAAGAAATGACAAATTGTGGAATTACTAATTACCAAGTAATGCAAAAAGGTGTATTTAACTTGTAATTAGTAATTCCCTAAATAGTAATTCCTCCCTGTCCTCTCCTCTATCCAACACCTATAGCCCTGTTATAATGATTTAGCCAAATATCCGTTATGTATAGCGCAAGCGCATAAATTTGTATTGTGGCAAAGTCTAAATCTTCATTCGGGCGTTTTTTCAAATACAATCCGAATAACTTTAAGGATGTTTTTATAAGGATACAAATCCTCCTATGGTCGTTTTTAGCCATGGTGGCCTTGTTTTTTGTGGGCGTTAACTACGGCCTGCTGGGCCACATGCCCGACCTGGAAGCTATACAAAACCCCAACAGTGCCGTAAGCACTACCATCTACTCCGAAGATTTTGAAGTGCTGGGCTCTTACTTTAACGAAAACCGTATTGAGGTATCTTACGATGAACTCTCCCCCTATCTGGTTAAAGGCTTAATTGCTACCGAAGACAAGCGCTTCTACGAGCATAGCGGTATAGATTTGATAGGCCTTGTGCGGGCTATTACACTTGCCTTTGTGCCTGGCCGCGATGGCGGCGGTGGCTCTACACTTACACAGCAGCTGGCCAAAAACCTCTTTCACCAGGATTTTGAAAAGGCAAGTCTGCCTAAGCGTATTGCCCAAAAAATAAAAGAGTGGGTGCTGGCCGCCAAAATTGAGCGCACCTTTACCAAAGATGAAATTGTGAACCTTTACCTGAACACAGTAGGGTTCAATTACAACAGCTACGGTATCAAAACTGCATCGTTTACTTATTTCTACAAATCGCCCAAAGATTTAAAACCCGAAGAGGCTGCCCTGCTGGTAGGTATGCTGAATGCGCCTGCACGGTTTAACCCCCGCCTGCACGAAGAACGTGCTACCGATAGAAGAAACCTGGTGATGCGCCGTATGGTAGAGGCTAAGGCACTTACCCAGGCACAATACGATTCGCTTTCTAAGAAAAAGATAGCGCTTAACTTTCACAACCCCGATTACCGCGAAGGGGTGGGCACCTACATACGGGAGTACATACGCCAGGAACTTAAAAACTGGTGCGATAAAAACCCCAAGCCCGATGGCAGCAAGTGGGATGTGTATGAAGATGGTTTGAAAGTATTTACCACCATCGACTCGCGCATGCAGAAATATGCCGAGGCCAGTGTAGCCGAGCACCTCACAACCTTGCAGGATGCTTACTTTAAAGAATGGAAAGGTAAAGAATCGTGGAAGTTTGGCTACCGCGCCAAGCCCGATTTGCTTACCAAAATGATGAAGCAAAGCGACCGCTACATAGGAATGAAGGCGGAAGGCAAAAGCGATGCAGAAATTAAAAAGGCTTTTGAGACCAAGATTAAAATGGAGATTTTCAACTGGCACGGCGACCGCACCCAAACGGTAGATACCGTAATGAGCCCGCTGGATTCGCTGCGCTACTATCTGCAAATAATACAGGTGGGTTTCCTGGCGGTAGATGCCAAAACCGGTGAGGTAAAGGCCTGGATAGGCGGGCCTAACATCCGCTATTTTCAGCTGGACCACGTAAAGAAAACCACCAAGCGCCAGGTGGGCTCTACCATGAAACCGTTTCTTTATGCATTAGCGCTGGAGCGTAACTACGAACCCTGCACCGCCATACCATACATAGCACCCGAGTGTGGTGGCAATGATGCCAGCTGGGACCCCAGCGGCACCGGCAAATGGCCCGATGGAACCTTAGTGCCTATGAAGGATGGGCTGGCAGCATCTGATAACCGGATAACTGCCCGCATAATGTGCGATATAGGCGACCCCGGTGCGTTGGTAGAGTTTGCCAAACGCTGCGAAATAGAAAGCAAGCTGGAAGCCGTGAACGCACTTTGCCTGGGCGTGTGCGATATATCACTGTTTGAAATGGTAGGAGCCTATACCTGCTTTGCCAACCTGGGCACCTATAGCAAACCCTACTTTATTAAGCGTATAGAAGATAAAGATGGCAACGTACTGGCGCAGTTTGGCGAGGTACACAAAGAAGCCATAGCCGAAAAGACCGCTTACCTGACTACACAGATGTTGAAGGGAGTTATAAATAAAGGCACGGCAGCATCGCTCCGTCCGCGCTATGGTTTGCAAATGCCGCTGGCGGGCAAAACCGGTACTACACAGGGCAACTCCGATGCTTGGTTTATGTGCTACACACCTGACTTAGTGGTGGGCGCATGGGTTGGTTTCGAGCAGCCAAGTGTTCACTTTGCATCTAACAAATCCGGCGCCGGTGCCACCGGTGCCATGCCTATGGTAGGTAACTTTATGCGCAAGAGTTTTAACGACCGCTCGTTGCAGTTAAAGCACAACGACTTTACCCTGCCCGAAGATTCTTTCTCCATTAATGTAAACTGGGATTGCGTACCGGTAATGGATACTTTAAAAAAAAAGCCTGACAATGAGGTAAAGGAGTGGTTTCAGAATGTATTCAAGAAAGAGAAAAAAGAAGAAACCACCCCTACTGTTGTAATAGGTGATGACGCACCAAGGCTATCGCCCAAACAGAAGCGGCAGATAAAAAAATACGAGCGCCAGCATAAGCCCGCTAAACATTGATTTAAACACTATACATGCCAGCAGGTAAAATATTTCTTATCCCTTCTTTTCTTGGCGAAGACAACCTTGCTATAATACCCGACCAGGTTAAAGAATGCGTGCAGAACCTCAACGAGTTTATTGTAGAAGACGCCCGCACTGCCCGCCGCTACCTGCGCGCCATTGGGTTTAAAAAGAACTTTGACACCGAAGTAACCATATACGAGTTAGATAAGCATGCCAAGCACCAGGATAGCGGCAAGATGCTGCAAAACGTGCTGGCCGGTGGCGATATAGGTATCATATCGGAAGCGGGCAACCCCTGCATAGCCGACCCCGGCAGCGAGGTAGTAGACTATGCACACGCACTGAATATAGATGTAGTGCCACTGGTAGGCCCATCATCTATACTACTGGCCCTTATATCATCGGGGTTCAATGGGCAGCAGTTTACCTTCAATGGTTACCTGCCTATAAAAGAACCCGAGCGCTCATCGAAACTTAAAAAAATGGCCTCATGGTCTACAGCTACTACGCAGATATTTATGGAAACTCCCTTTCGCAACCAGAAGCTGTTTGACGAGATAATTAAAACCTGCCCCGAAGACCTAAAGCTGTGCGTTGCCTGCGACCTTACCTTGCCTACCCAATACATCCGCACCAAAAAAATTGCCGCCTGGAAAAACGAGAAAGTAGATTTGCACAAGCGCTATTGTATGTTTTTGCTGGGGGTATAATGAAGCGACTATGCA
The DNA here is from genome assembly GCA_035299425.1 of Chitinophagales bacterium. Taxonomy (GTDB): domain Bacteria; phylum Bacteroidota; class Bacteroidia; order Chitinophagales; family LD1; genus Bog-950. The sequence goes on from DATGWP010000202.1 coordinate 77,808, forward strand.
ACCAATGCCCTCCTGATTTCCGTCTGAAAACAGGAGGATGTAACACTTTTAAATATGGTTTAGAAAAATCATATATTTCAATTTCAAAACTACCCCGCATGAAAACCCCCAAAATTTTTGCACCGGTACTACTATGCCTTTCGCTCATCATGGGTTGCGATAAGGACGAAAACAATGAAACCACAGGTAATTATCCCTTACAAATAGATAACAGCTGGCAATATTTTACCGAAACCCAAAGCGGCACCTATTACTCTTCATTTACCTCTTACTGGCAGGTGGTAGGGAATGCAACTATAAACGGAATACCCGTAACCAAAGTATCGCAGCGGGATAGCAATACTACATCAGGCGAGATACACCAGGCATATACCTATTATAGCAATGTAAGCGATGGATTATATGGCATTGCAGCAGAAAACCACGGCTCCGCATTCTTTTTTAAAAACGGTGAAGAAAACTGGCCCGTGCTAAGCAATTTTTCGCGCTCGGCAAACGAAACCGACAGCCTGTTTATTCCCGATACAGCCCTATACCTGCTGCGCTACCCCATAGTGCTTAACGAAGTATGGCGCTCCAATGAATTTATATCCTCTACCAATACTAAACGCAAATGGATTGGTGCCGAAACAATTACTACGTCAGCAGGCACATTTAACTGTGATAAGCTTCAGGTCATTATCGATTATAATAATGATAATATACCCGACTCGGGCGAGGTTACGGTATTCCAGCACTTTTGTGATAAGGGACTGGTACAGGAAGAATGGTTCCAGACAACTGTGTCGCCTAATGGCGATACAACTAACCTACACCGTATTACTAAGCTTACGCAGGTGAACTTTTGAAAGGCCTTTACTTTGTGTAATCAGAAATAATCTGTGTATTCTTATATATGAAACAGTCCTTCGTAAACGATCAGCAACTACCGCTGATAATAGAACCCAACGGCAACGGAAACTCAAAGCAAGAGCTTTTGAAATGGCTGGCGGCCAACAAAGCCAGCATGGACGAAAAGTTTATTAAGCACGGCGCGGTGTTGTTCCGTGGTTTTGAAATAAACAACCCGAATGATTTTGAAGACCTGGCTGTAGTGGTAGACCCTAAGCTGGAGCATTCGTATTACGGCACATCGCCGCGTAATATGGTTAAGGGCACGAAATACATTTTTACAGCCAGCGAGTTGCCGGGATACTATCCCATTATGCAGCACTGCGAAATGAGCTATGTAAAAAACCCACCGGTTAATATTTTCTTCTATTGCCATATAGAGCCGGAGTATGGCGGCGAATCGCCCATCTGCAATTTCCGTAAAGTATATGCCGACCTTGACCCAAAAATAAGGGCGGAGTTTGATAAGAAGGGTGTAATAACCGTGCGCAATTATTCAGGTCTGGACGGTGGCTCTAAATTCAACCTGTTTGAACTGAAGAAGTGGAACGAGATATTCAACACTACCGATAAGGCAGAAGTAGAAAAACAGTGCCGCGAACAGGAAATAGAGTTTGAATGGATGCCCGGTGGCAACCTGCGCCTGCTGCACCGCACACCGGCAGCTATCAACCACCCGGTAACTAAAGAGAAAGTTTGGTTTAACCACCTGCAGGTGTTTCACCCGCACGGTGCCGATGTAGAATACAGCTATATACACCAGCACCAGCAGCGCGGCAAAACCTTTTTCTGGAAAGTGTTTTTAAGCTTGATGGTGAAACTAAAATCGGTAACCACCAAACCCATAGACCAAAGTATGAATGTGCTGTTTGGCGATGGCACACCCATACCCGATAGCTATGTAGAGCACCTGGAAGAAGTAATTTGGAAGAACCTGGTAATACTACCCTGGAAACAAAACGATGTAATAGCAGTAGATAACTTTAGCACGGCACACGGGCGGTTGCCGTATGAGGGCAAGAGAGAAATACTTGTTTGCTGGAGCACGCAATAAACCCATAACCCAATAAGAGAGGCCTGCCTTTAATTCCCCTCCTATTTTAGGAGGGGTGTCCCGATTTTTCATCGGGACAGGGTGGTAAGACAAATGAACGAACTCGAAACCATACAGATAAACTTTAGCGAACACGGCCTCACCGTGCTCAACATCATCCTGGGGTTTATACTGTTTGGTATATCGCTCGAGCTAAAGAAAGAAGACTTCATTGCCCTGCTTAAAAACAAGAAGACTTCCATTGTTGGTTTAACGGCGCACTTTCTTTTGCTGCCGCTCCTCACCTTCGCATTGGTAAAACTATTGCACCCGCCACCGTCGGTAGCTTTAGGAATGATACTCGTTGGTGCCTGCCCTGGTGGTAACATGAGCAACATGTTTACACACATGGCCAAAGGAAACACGGCACTGGCAGTTGGGTTAACATCCGTATCGCACATGCTGGCTATAGTAATGACACCCTTCAACTTCTCCTTCTATGGTGGGCTGGATAGCGAAACAGCAGCGCTGCTAAAAACCATTCACCTGGATGTGTTTGAGGTGTTTCAAACAATCATATTTGTAATAGGCATTCCATTAATAGCCGGCATTGCGCTTAACTATAGCAAACCGCTATTGGCCGAAAAGCTATGTGGGTACATGAAAAAATTCTCGCTCGTAGCATTTGCCATCTTTCTGGTAGCTGCCTTTGCCGGTAATGCGAAAGTGTTTATAGCCAACTTCCCCGTTATTATGCCGCTGGTTATTATTCATAACGCAGTTGCCTTAACCGGTGGTTATTTATTTGCAAGATTAATGCGGTTGGAGCAGCGTGACGTAAAAACCATCACCTTTGAAACCGGTGTGCAAAATGCCGGGCTAGGCCTTATACTCATCTTCACCTTCTTCAATGGCTTAGGTGGCATGGCCATAATAGCCGCCAGCTGGGGCGTGTGGCATTTGGTAAGTGGTGGCGCACTTGCTTACTGGTGGGGCAGAAAATCTTCTTAGTTTTCGCCCGCCTAATACCGTGACCGAACAACCAACCATTAAAAAACGATTACTACTAGCGCTGAAAATACTACTCAGCGCAGCGGCGGTATTTATCATTTATAAAAAAGTGGATATAAAGGCGGTGTCTGGCTACCTGGCTTCTGCAAACCTGTTTTGGTTAATGGCAGCTTTCATTGTGTTCTTTATCTCTAAGGCAATCTCTGCTATAAGGCTTAACCAGTTCTTTAAGCAACATGGTGTAGTGCTAAGCGAAAAGCAAAACCTGTTTCTATACTTACTGGGCATGTTCTATAATCTGTTTGTGCCGCTGGTAGGTGGCGAGGCTTACAAGATATACTTCATTCATCAGCGGCAGGGCACACCGGTAAAGAGTTTAGTATGGGCATCGTTGCACGACAGGGCCAGTGGCCTGGTTGCGCTTACCGTATTTGCTATTTTGTTTTTTGTTTGGTCATCGCTTAACCTGCCGTATAAGGTACTTTCGGTAGCGGCTATACCGGTGGGCTATGCCGTTTACTACTTCGGGTTACGTATTTTCTTTAAAGAGTATTTACCGGTGTTCACCGGCAGCAACCTGCTATCGCTGGCGGTGCAGGCCACACAAATACTTTGCTCATACTGTGTACTGATGTCGTTAGGCGTAAACGAACACATTGCCGACTACCTGTTTGTATTTCTTCTATCCTGCTATGCATACATGATACCGGTAATAGGCGCGCGCGAAATGGCTTTTGTATTTGGTGCACAGGCCATGCACCTGGATATGAACCTGTCGCTGGCCATTAGCATCTTCTTCTATCTTGCCCTGGCGGTAACATCTTTAACAGGTGTAGTGTTCCTATTTAAAACAAACTTACTGGAGAACGATTAATCATCAGCATAAATGGTGAGCTTCTTTTATACCTACCTGCCCTTAACCAGCACCAAATCATTCTGTGTCCAGTTATCGTGCATATGGTATAACTCTTCCAGGTTTTTACCGGCAGCAAACTGTGCTGTAGTTAAATACAACTTGCCCGGTTTAATCACAGTGTCAAACTGCATAACCATTTTATTGCTACGTGTAAGGTAGTAGGGTATTTCGTAAGCCAGCAAGGCCGCAGTTTTATGTGTAACCTCTTTCAACTTCAGCGGGCCAATGCCCAATTCCGATTTAAATACATAAGGATTTTCTGCCCAATAAATTTGCTCGCCGTTTGCAATCTTAAGTATCTCACTTGTTGTTTTTCTATATGTCATATGCTTATCGTTAGCAAGCATAACCGGATAATAAAAAGTGCTTAATGCAAACCGTAACAACACTAAAAACAAGAGTGTAGAAAATGTTCTATGTGGAACATATTTGATAGTGTACAATGCGATAATTACAGAGAGAAAAGCAAACAAAATTGATTTAAAAAATATAGCAGAAATTTCTTTTGTGTAAGGTGCAAATGGCAATACTAAAAATAGTAGTACAAAAAGGCACATACCGCCTATTATCAGTTTCTGAATAACAGCATAAAACTTCTCGAACTTACCGGTACGTACTTCTAAGAAATAAGCAAGCAGCGTAGTAATAAACGGAAAGAACATATAGATATACCTGTTCTTTAACTCACCGGTAAACCAATAGATAGGAATGTTGCAGGCAATAAATATCAGGCAGAACATAAGCAACCTGTTCTCTTTTACTTTGGCATAAAAATCTTTCCTGAACCAAAACACTACAAATACAGACCAGGGCAAAAGCAGTTGTATTAGTAACAAGGGAAAACTAATCGCACCTGTAATTGTTTTAATTAATCCGCTCTCTACTCCCGAGCGTTGAGTAGCCTCTTTGGTTAATCTTACAAGTAAGCCAACTACATCTGCCTGCTGTGCATATACATAAAAATAACCGCCGCTTATAGCTACCAGTAATAAAATACCAAGTATGTGCTGCCAATAAAAAAGGCGCTTAAATTCTCTGTTATAAATAAACCAACCCAACAATGTAAGCGCCTGAAAAGCTAAGGATGGTGGACCTTTGGTAATTACACCCAGCGCGGTACACAAATAGGAGGTAAGAAACAGCAGTAAATAATCTTTGCGTTCGTAAAAAAAGAAGATGCACATTACCTGCAGGTATACAAGCAACGAGTAGAATAAATCAATTTCACCCGCATTTATACTTCCATAGAAAAAGATATCAGCCGAGGTAAGAAAGAATAATGATGCAAGAATAGATGTATGACCCTTAAAGTATTTTCGGCTAAACAGGTAGTGAAACAAACCGGTAAGGAGAAAAGAAACGAGGGAGGGAACCCTTACCACCCACTCGCCGAATGAATGAAACAACTTAAAACATAAAACTATAAGCCAGTTGAATAAAGGAGGTTTATTGTAATAATCCCATCCGTTTATTTTGGGCACTATATAATTGCCCGTCAAATACATTTCTAAGGCAACAATTGCCCGGCGGGGTTCTTCTGCCCGTAACTCCATCATGCCAGACCCATAGAACAACGATAACGGCAGCAATACAACTATAAGAACTATCAGGGCTTTGCTGCTGGGTTTCACGCGCAACTATTTTTCGTGGCCAAGTATACTTTCCCCATCAATAGTTACATCTCCCACTTTTACATCAACTGCTACATCGTGCGGAAGTAATACCGATACCTGGCTGCCAAATTTTATTAAACCTATTACATCACCTTGTTTAACTTCCTGATCATTTGCCGTAAAATCAACTATTCTACGTGCTACAAAACCAGCAATCTGCACAACTTTGTATTTTTTGCCGGTGGTTGTTTCCATTAAAAATTCGTTGTGTTCGTTTTCGAACCGCAGCCCATACTCGTTGCTCATTACAACAGCATTATTAAAATTTCCTTTTTGATAGTGCTTTGATATAACCTTACCCGCAGTAGGGGCCCGCTGATAATGCACATTGGTTACATCCATTTGTATAGATATAATAGTGCCACCGGTATCCACATCTTTTGTCCACACGTTAATAACCCCCATTATACCTTTAGGTACCATCAGGTTATCTGCCGTCCATCGCTTTACCGATACTACTTTACCGTTAGCAGGTGCTACAAAAACCGAATTGTTATGTGGGATGTTTCTGGCCGGCTGGCGCAAAAACCAAAACTGGTAATAAGCTGCCAGTACTACACAAATTACGGCTATACCAATAAGAAAACGTTGCAGTATTTTCATGCTGCTAATCTAAAAATATACTGGCCTACCGCTGTATGTATTTTACTGGTGCTCTTTTTTTTAAACTACTTCTATTTAGATGAAGCTGAAACCGACGCCGGATCTATGAACTTATAGTAACCATCGGCAGCTACATAAAACTCAGGCAGCCGGTTTGTTTTTTCAAACATCTGGTAACCCGTAGCCAGGTTGTTCCACAACTTCAGGTTTCTGCTAAACTGTGGAAACCTGGCATAATGCTGCATATTTTCGGTAGTCATTTTAAAAGGATAAATAAGCACAGGTATTTTTATTTGACCGTTGGTGCGCGCCTTAACAGCGCATATATATATATCCTCTATGTAGTAATTACTCATAGCCAGGCAGCCGGCACTGGCCTTTCCGCCGTGTATATAAATATCTCCCCCTTTATGCGATGCACTGCTAAGTATCATATCCGATTCGTTAGGGTAACTTATACCCAGCGATAAATGATAGCTGCTTACAGGATTAAAATCATCTATGTAGTAATAGCCCTCGGGTACCTGGCAATCGCCCTGCTGACGTTTAGGCCCCAATGTGCCCGACATGGCATATACCTTAAATTCATTAAACTTTATGTATTTGCCATCCGGCTTCTGCACCCATAGTTCCATGGTTTCTTCGGCCTTAAATGCCCGGATAAATACATTACCAAACGTTTCTTCGGGAATCTCCTTTGAACGGCACTTCATTTTAACATACTCTTCTTTGCGCGAATAAGCATCGCTTACCCGCTCAAAGTTCTTTTGAGATTCTTCAAATGAATAGCTGCCCGGAGCAAATGCCGAGGCTATACAAAATACCGCTAAGAAAAATGCTGCGTTGATACCACCCATGCTTAAATAATAAAAACGTGAATCAGGTTGTTTTTGTGTGGGCTACAAATCTCCTGAATAATATACGTTAAAGCACTATATCCAGGTTCTGAAAAAACTTGTATTTTACACAATCCACACACTGTATTAATCATAATTAAGTTTTAAAAAATATAACCGGTTATTATTAGTGCTGTGAATTGTTAGATAAACTTTGTGCCATAAAATTTTGCGTTCACATTATTCCTATACGATACACACCAACTAACAGGGTATGTAGATTGCAAACCCGCGCTGTAGCTGCAAAGTGTAGCTTTATTCACACAGTGTTGATAGCAATGTTGACATCCTAAACAGCATAACTTTACGCTAACACTATGTTGACGTAAGTGTGGATAGTGTTGGAGTTGTGCCCAAAAAAATTTTCCGGAACAGCCACGTCATTTTTGGCCGGAATAGCAAAAAGAATTTTGAGCGACTTACCCACAGTTATACACCAGTGCCAACAGGGTATATGTGGATAGCTAAAAAACAACACAAAATATTTATTATCAACTACTTATATAAATTCATCTCATCTATATACTTCCACACCGGATCGGGTAAAAAATACTCCATAGAAATGCCCTTTTTAAGGCTGCTGCGTATAAAAGTGGACGAGATATCGAGGAAGGGAAAATCAAGTAAGGTGATGTTTTTATTGTTAGGGTAGGGGTTAACAGCCGAACCCCTGCGGTTATACACATATAAGGGGTAGTTATTCAAAATAAGCTCGTAATTCTTCCATTTATGGATTGTTTCCAGGTTATCGCTGCCCATTATCAGGCAAAACTGGTGTTGGGGATATTTTTCCTTTAAATAGGTAAGTGTATCTATAGTGTAACTCGGTTTGGGTAATTTAAACTCAATGTTGGAGGCGTAGAGGTTGGTGTTTTTCTCAATAGCCAGGTTGATAAGGTTAAGCCGGTCGTACTCGCCCAGCATGGTTTCTTTTTGTTTAAAGGGGCTTTGGGGCGATACTACCAGCCATACTTTATCAAGGTCGGTAGTTTCGCACAGGTAGTTAGCAATAATAAGGTGGCCGTTGTGTACGGGGTTAAACGAACCAAAGAAGAGACCTATTTTCACGGGCAACAATTAGTTTAGCAAAGAAAAGTAATTAGTTGAAACCCATTTAAAGGATGGCAATAAGCACGTTTATAAAGTCGATATTTTTTAAAACAGCCGAACATAAGTTACGGATGCAAGAACTTATCGACGGGCTAGCGGAAAATTTAAAAGACGGTAAAGAGACTGAGACAAATAAAGAAATAGAAAGGCTTGCGCCGCTTTTGTCATTAAAGCAAATGCATAATGCGCTGGAATATTTTTATAGCATTTGGGTGAAATTGTTAAAGAAAGAAACAGACTATAATAAAATGCAGGTGGTACAAAACCTCTGTATAGCCAGGGGAGAGGATATTTGCCCCTACCTGGATAAAACAGCATTTGGAGACGATAGCTGTATACAAGGTTATGCGATAGATATTTTATGCAAAATGGCAGCAACTAAAGGAACAAGAAAACAAAAAACGCTGGAGCTGATAAATGAAAACCTCGATGATTTTTACTATGAAACCTTGATGCCCACCATGTATAGTTTAGGTTATTTTGAAAATGAACCACTGGTAGAAGAAATGTTTAAGCGGCAACTTGAACAGATAAAAGGCAGCTACATTGATTTTATTACTATGCTAAAACCTTGCGTTTGGAATTATAAAAAAATAGTAAAAGGTTACATGCCGCTGCTAAAAACAATAATACTTGAAAGCGATGAAAAGGATTACTCGTTGTTTGAAATGGCTTATATAATGAAAAGCAAAAATGGCGAAGAAATGAAGGCCTATGATGAAAAAGGAAATGAATTTACCGCCGAGGAAGGAATAGAAGCAAACAAGTTAAGTGCAGCTGCTATTTTTTTTGAAGTAGAGAAATACGACCCACAGGTAAATGCATTTATAGCAGAGGTAGCCCAAAATTCAAAATTCGAAAGCCATAAAAAGTGTGCTGAGAGCTTGCTGGCGAAAAATTAGATGGTATCTCTGCAAAGAAGCTTATTTGCACGGGTAAAAATTAGAATAGCAAAAAAATCAATTAGTTGATGCGCGTAATAATTTTTGTGTGTACTCTTTTTGCTGTGGCCATAGCATATGGCCAAACGGGGGAACTTACCTACCACCTGGTAAAAAAAGACAGCACCGCGTTTAACTGTAAAATACTGGTAGAAAAGCCCAAGGGCTATTTAGTACAGCTGGAAAACGATAGTATACAATTGGTACTTCGTAGCCAGGTAGCAGGCTTGTATATAGTAGAGACTGCAGGAAAGGTGGTAAGTGTAGACTCCATATCGAAAAGGGACATAAAAAACCTGGAACAAAAAGAAGTAGCTAAAGAGAAACACAAAACCTGGGATACCTGCTTTGTGGTGACACAGGATGGCGACACCCTATATGGAAAAGTGGAGGGTAGTATAGATTATTCCTTAGGTGGTGGTAGCCGCTACGAATTGAAAGAAGCAGTGCCCATGGGAGGTTTTTTGGCAGATGCAATAAAATTTGTTTTTGCGGGCGATAGTGAGCAGGTTTTTAATACCGCCGAAATAAAAGAGCTTTACCTGTATAGACGCAGCGAAGAGTTTCGCCGCTATATATCGATTAAAGAAGACAACGGGAATGAAAATTTATACCGGATAATAGTGGAGGGGAAATGCCGGCTGCTATACAGGTTGATTGCTGAACACCCGGCAGCTGCCATGCAACAACCCTTTTTGGGTAATACCGCAGCAGATCCGTTAGGTGGTGGTTATTTCCCTGTATTTTCACGAGGGCCGGGCAGCATGAATACTGCAGCGCAGTTTTATATTTACTACAAGAATAAGTTGACAACTATAAGAAGCGACTCTCGTGGCAATTTATTCGCCGCCTTATCCAATTTAAGTTTTAATGAAAAAAGCCGGGAGCTGTTTGCAGAATGCCCTGCCTTAGTAGAAGAGATAGAAGAAGAAACTGCCCGCACCGCTAACCTGCGCGAAATAGTAAAACAGTTTAACCTGTGCCTGGCAAAAAGGGTTGAGTAAGCTTTCATAGGCGCTTAACCAGAAGCAGTTAAATAATAACACTTGCACATGCTAACTGCGGTTTTGTATATGTCAAGCGACAAAAGCCAGTGTGCCGAAGCCATTTTGCCCCATCAATTTACAGAATGAACCCGGCTAATTTTTTCCTAACCAAAAAAGTCCATTCCATTTTATAACTTCATTGTTGCCACGCGGGAAAATGGCAGAAAAAAGGCCCGCAATAAGACAAAATCCGAAAAAGACCTGGAGGGAGTAAACAACGTATTTTACATTTAGTACATCATTAAAACAGAACATACAGAATTGCCCATGCGTATTCTTTACTATCATCGAATTGCACTTTCTATTATCTGTGTATTGGGCTTAGCAGCCGCTAAAGCCCAGCCCGGTTGCCCGGATGTTAATGCCGGTACCGATGTATCGCTGCCCTGCGGAACAAATTGCGCAAACCTAACAGCCACGGCTTTTCAAACCGGTGCTACTACAAGTTATACGGCGTCTTCTATTCCTTACGCCCCTCCTTTTCCATTTACCGGAGGCACCCAAATTATTATAAATACAGATGATATATGGAGTAGCGTAATTACACTTCCTTTTACCTTTTGTTTTTATGGTAACTCATATACCCAGGCAATAATAGGGGCTAACGGGCTTGTTTCATTTAATATAGCAGATGCGGGATTGCGCTGTGAATGGGATTTTTCAAGCCCGATACCAACCCCCGGCCCTCCCCCTGCAGGTATTTACAATAACTCTATTAATGGCGCATTTCATGATATGGATCCTTCTGTAGGCACGCTGGTAACTTTTTTTCCGCCTACATTTAGCTACCCGGCCAACATAAATTATGCAGTTTTGGGTACGGCACCTTGCCGGACTTTTGTTGTTAATTTTAGTACCGTGCCCCTGTATAGCTGCACCAGCCTGCAAACAACCCAGCAGATTGTAATGTATGAAACAACGAATGTGATAGAAGTGTATATAAAAGACAAACCTGCGTGCCCGGGATGGAACTCGGGTAATTCGGTAATTGGTATACAGAATATTGACGGTACAGCGGGGGTAACACCGCCAAACCGCAATACCGGCAACTGGTCGGCCAGCAACGAAGCATGGCGCTTTACGCCTACCGGCCCATCCATTGTAGCGCTAAGCTGGTTTCAGGGCGCTACTCAGATAGGTACCGGCAGTACCATAAGTGTTTGCCCCGGCAGTAACACCACGTATACAGCACAAGCAGTGTATACACCATGTGCGGGTGGCACACCCGTAGTAGTTACCGATGATGTAACTGTAACCCTGGCTGGCGCTTTGCAGGCCGGTATCGACTCTTCGCACGATGTAAGCTGCTTTGGCAGCAATAACGGCGAGGCGTTTGCCTATGCCAGCACTACCAATGCCGGCTTAACCTATGGGTGGGCCGATGGAGCTACTACATTGACCCGCACAGGCCTTGCACCGGGCACTTATATTTTTACAGCTACCGATGCCTCTAATTGCGTACGTGCCGATACGGTTATTATTAACCAGCCGGCGCAGCTTACGGCTAATGTACCTAACGCAAGCCAAACCAATTGTGCAGGTACGGGTACAGGCGTGCTGGTAGCCGGCAGGGCAGGAGGTACAGCCCCGTACACCTTTGTTTGGAATTCATCACCTGTACAAAATGATTCAATTCTGGATAACGTAGCAGCCGGCACCTATACAGTAACCGTGACCGATAGCGAAGGCTGCACAGCTCAAGCCAGCGGAACACTTACTATTAATACGGGTGGCAATAACGTAACACTCGGCGCACCGGTTATTACGCAGCCCTTGTGCAATGGTGGCAACAACGGCTCTATAGCAGCAACCGCTACCGGTGGCAGCGGGGCCTATAATTATGTATGGAGTAATGCGCAAACCACGGCCACCGCTACCGGCCTTACACAAGGCCAGTACAGCGTAACTGTAGATGACGGCGCCGGATGCACTGCCGCCGGTACTTATAACGTAGGCGAGCCTACACCACTGGTGATAGACCCGGCCAACATTACAAACATAGGTTGTGGTGGCGCAGCAGCAGGCGCTATTACTGCCAACGCATCGGGTGCTACGCCTAACTATACCTTTAGCTGGGTGCAGCAATCTACCAACCAGGCCCTCAGCGGACAAACAATTAATAACCTGGGTGCCGATAATTATAATTTGACGGTAACTGATGCCAACGGCTGTTCGGCTACTGCTGCTTACACAATTACATCGGTGCCTCCACTTACCTTTACACAATCGCAAACAGAAGTTTCGTGTGCAGGCGGAAGCAACGGTACGGCTACCATAACCATAACAACCGGTACTGCACCCTATAGCTACAATTGGAACGGTAACGGCCCTACAGCCAATGCCACGCTTACCGGCATAAGCGCAGGTGTGGTAAACGTAACTGTGGCCGACCTTAACTGCACGGCAACGGCTACCTTTACTATTACCGAACCTACACCCGTTACCATCAGCACTATAAACCAAACCGCTGTTTCGTGCTTTGGCGGTAGCGATGGCGCTGTAACGGTAGCGGCCAGTGGTGGCACACCCGGAACAAGCACAACACCATACACTTATTTATGGAGTACAACACCCGCACAAACCAACCCAACAGCTACAGGTTTGGCGGAAGCACCGGTAACTGTAATAGCAGCCGATGCAAACAACTGTACAGCTTCGCAAACATATACACCTACGCAGCCTACCGAACTTATAGCCAGTGCCGATGCTACCGATGCAACTTGTTTTATGGCACCTAATGGCAGTGCTGAGGTAAATGCTACAGGCGGTCAGTTGCCGTACTCATATTTGTGGAGCGATAACCAGACAACAAAACTTGCCATGGGTTTAGTTGCCGGCACTTATACAGTAGTGGTTACCGATGGCAGCGGTTGCACAGCCACTGCCAGCGATGTGGTTAGTGAACCTTCAGACTTGTTGATTGCTACCAGCGCAACACCGGTTAAGTGTGTGGGCGAGGCTAACGGAACAATAACAGTAGTGGCCAACGGAGGAGTATCGCCCTATACCTATGTAGCCACACCCGATGGCGCGAATTTTATATACCCTACCGATAGTGTAATACTGGGTCTTGCCATAGGCACTTACACCGTAATAGTATCCGACAGTTTTGGCTGCACCAAAACGGTACAGGCAGTAGTGCCTAATGCCACGCTTGATAACTTTACTACCTCTACCGATTCTACATCCTGCTACGGCACCGACTACAATGATGGCGGTGCGCATGTTATCAGCACTACGCCGTTCAACGGGCCTTATACTTATAGCATTGATAACGGCATAGGCCAGTACTCGGGCGATTTTTATAACATCTCTGCCGGCGACCACATTATAACTGCTACCAGCTACAATAACTGCGTAACCAATATACCCGTGCTTGTATTAGAGCCACTGCCAATAGTGGTAGATGTAGTGCCCGACACGGTGCGCCTGCCTTTGGGCCAGGGCCAGCAAGTGCAGGTAACCTACATAAATGCCAATGCACCGGTTACCTATGCCTGGACTCCGGAACTGGGACTTAGCTGCACCGACTGCCCGAACCCAACTGTTAACCCATTTACCGAGCAGGATTACGTAATAACCGTAAGCATGGTTAATGGCTCGGCTACATGCTATGGCTCGGCTACCTTACACGCCGAAGTAACCAAACCGCTACCGGTGTTTGTGCCTAACTCTTTCTCGCCAAATGGCGATGGCAACAACGACTTGTTTCAGATATACGGGCAGAGTATTAAGAGTATAGACCTGAAAATATTTAACCGCTGGGGCGAGTTGGTGTACGAAAGCAACAACCAGTTTGGCGGATGGGATGGCACCTATAAAGGACAAATGCAATTGCCTTCGGTATTTACATATGCTACTAAAGTGGTTTTTTTAGATGACACTAACACCAGCCTCAAAGGTACTGTTACGCTATTAAGATAACTATACCCAACGGGAGGCACCGGGCAGCGTTGGTTTATTTAACGCTCTTTTTACGCATCTTAATATTTATCAGCTCTACTATCAGCGAGAAGAATACTGCTACATAAATAAAGGCCTTGTTTACGTGTATATCAAAGCCTTCCAGTATCAGTGTAAAGCCTATTAGTATCAAAAACGAAAGGGCCAGCATTTGCAGCGTAGGGTACTTGTTAACCACATTGCTTATTACGCCGCTAAAGCGCATCATTATCAGCATAGAAATAACCACCGCAAATATCATCACCATTACGTGCTTGGATAAACCAATGGCCGTAAGTATAGAATCGAAAGAGAACACTATGTCAATCAGAATTATCTGAATAATAACAGCCGAAAAAACTGCTTTGGCTTTTACTACTTTTTCTTCGTGAGAACCTCCAACTTTTTCGTGAATTTCGGAGGTGGATTTAGCAATAAGAAACAGACCACCTATCATTAATATTAAATCTTTAACGCTAACAGCAGCGGCAGCACCCGGTTCGTGAACCCCCATTTGCTCTAACAATCCTTCAATTGGCAAATGGAAAATAGGCTCGGTTAAGCCAATAATGTACGATATAAAGCATAACAGTACAATACGCACTGCCAATGCACAACCCAGGCCAATAGTGCGGGCTTTTTTCTGCTGATCTGTTGGTAGCTTGTTAGCTACCAGCGAAATAAAAATCACGTTATCTACCCCCAGAATAATCTCAAGAAAGGTAAGTGTAAGCAAGCTTACCCATGTAGCGGGCTGCGTAAAAATTTGAATATCGAAATCCATAGTGGGGGCGAAAATATAAAAACGCGCAGATTGGAAGCCTGTAACCTTTATAAAAGCGAATTATATATCTGGTAAATGCCTTTTGCAGGCTGGTATTCAGGCTCTCGAGCTGTTTGGGCAATCGCAAAACGCTTTTCTTCCGCTTTATCCGTTTGCCTACACAGCTTCTATTTCGCGGTATTGAGTATATACCAATGCTGCTCCCAAACACAATACAGCGCCTACAATTCCGCTAAGGCGCAAACCTAAATCATTGCCTGGGTCTTTGCCATACAAGGTTAGCATGGCAAACACCATAATGCCCAGCGTTTGCCCGAATTTTTGAAACAAGGCCCGCATACCAAAATACATACCCTCGTTATTCTGCCCGGTGCGCCGGGTATCTTCGTGGGCTATATCGGCTATTACCGTGTTGGGCAAAATACCTATAAACGCATCGGGGATACCAAACACTACCATCAGCATTACGCCTTGCGCCACCATGCCAAACGGGAAATTCCCGAGGTTATAAATACAGCCAAATACGGCTACCATACCCAGAAAACACAATATCATCATCCGCTTTTTACTGAATTTTTTTTCGGCCATGTTTACTACGGGGTAAAAAATTAAGGTAACCACCACCATTACACCCATTAAAATAGTACCGGTGCTTTCTTCCAGTAGAAGCAGCGACCGGGTGTAATACATTAAACCGGTGGTTATAATACCTATGCTCATAAAGTAAGCGCTATCGGTAATAGCAAACACCAGAAAATTGCGGTTGCGCAAGGCCTTACCCAACGATGTAAGTATAGACTCTTCGTTAACTGCCGGCCGGCAATATTTTTTCTCGCTAATGGCAAAGGCCGGCAGGGCCATAGCAAAAGCGCCTATTACATTCATAAGTATAATGGCGTATTGCAGGCTTTGCATGCGCGATGTAAGAGCCAGAGTGCTGGCAAAAAAATCGGCGAACATGGGCGTAACGGCGCTAAACGCAGCACCTATAATAAAACCGGTAGACTGGGCGGTGCTCAGGTGCATTTTGCCGCCCTCGTAATGGCCCAGCTCGGCTATTAGCGCATTGTGTGGAATAACATACATGCCAAAAAAGAAATAGTAGAACAACTGTATACCGCTTAGCCAGAATATATTGCTGGTGCTTTCGCCATGTACCGGCGGAAAGAAAAGCAGGATGGCAAAAACACTCATAGGCAGCACCGACCAGCGCATAAGCGGAATGCGCCGCCCTAATGGGTTCTTACTACTATCGCTGTATTGCGCAATCAGTGGATCCACTACTGCATCGAACAAACGCCCACCCGCCA
>DATGWP010000203.1:0-24112 GCA_035299425.1 Chitinophagales bacterium
TGCCTACCGAGAATGATTCGCTGTTTCGCAAGCAGGTAGTGCGCGGCTATGTGCACGACCCCGGTGCGGCTATGTATGGCGGCGTGGCAGGCCACGCAGGCGTATTCAGCAACGCATTTGATTTAGCAGCCCTGTTCCAGATGTTGTTAGATGATGGGATTTATTGTGGCAAGCGCATTCTCGATTCGGCTACTATCAAAACATTCACCAGCCGTCAGTCAAAAATATCGCGCCGTGGTTTTGGGTTCGATAAACCCGAACCGGATGTAAGCAAACCATCGCCTTGCTACGATGGTGTACCACTTTCGGTATTTGGCCATACCGGCTTTACCGGTACCTGTGTGTGGAGCGACCCGCAGAACAACCTGACCTATATCTTCCTCAGCAACCGCGTTTACCCTAACGCCGAAAATAACCAACTGGTTAAAATGAATATCCGCACCGATTTGCAGGAGGTGATTTATAAGGCGCTGAAGTGAGCTTATAAAATAATAATGAAGGACATATTGTCTATTATCCTGGGTTGATTATCTGGCCCTACAACCCTAACATCGTCAAAAACCACTATATCCCCTGGCTTAGTTCTACTAATAAGAGCTTTCATTTCAGGTGTTATCAGCGGCCCTTGTGCCTTTAAAACCTCAAGTTTTCCTGCAGAGTTAACTGCTAACGAAAAACTGGTTACAGTAAAACGCGCTGGAAAATCAAAATCCATAACTAAGGGCACTATGCCAGACATTGTAGCTAAAGTGCCGCTTTGCACATAACCGCCTCTTAATTTACCATTTAAAGAAATTTGTGGGTCCGGAATTCTTTTCACGCGAAATTCATGACGGCTCACTTCTTTCCCTTTTACCTTAACCGAAACGAGGTAAACACCCGTCAGGCTCATTGTGGCCACAAAGTGGCCATCACTTTTCTTTTCAATTTTGCCTCCCCCATTTATAGAAACCGTTATATCTTTTACTGACACCCCCGGCACCGATATATCGATAGGATTCTCTACTCCTGCATATAAAACATTCATCTTAGCGGCTACCACTGCGCTACCTGCCTTGTTATAGGGTGCTGCGTTTTCTGAAGAAACAGTGAAAGTTGCAGAAGTAGTGTCCTGCGAATACACACACAAAGCCCAAAAGAGAGAGAGAACTGTAAAAAGTGCTATAGACTTCATGTATGGTAAATGCGATTGCTCGGTTAAAGTAACAAACATCTTACTACAATCTGTTTACATTCGCTTCGTCTTAACTAAAAACGGAAAATGAAAATTGGTATTGTATGTTATCCAACCTATGGTGGTAGCGGTGTAGTAGCTACCGAGTTAGGTAAAGCCCTCGCTAAAAAAGGCCACCAGGTCCACTTTATTACTTACCAGGAACCTGTCCGCCTCGATTCGTTTCACGAGAACATTTTTTACCACGAGGTTTCTGCCTTGGATTATCCCCTGTTTCAGTATCAACCGTATGAAAGCGCCCTTGCCAGTAAAATTGTAGACGTAGCCCAGTTTGAAAAACTCGACATTCTGCATGTGCACTATGCTATACCCCACGCCTCATCGGCACTAATTGCCCGTAGCATATTAAAAGAGAAGGGTTTTAGCCTGCCTTTTGTAACTACCCTGCACGGCACCGATATTACGCTGATAGGCAAAGACCCCGGCTATAAACCGGTGGTAGAATATTCTATCAACCATAGCGACGGCATTACCTCGGTATCGCAAAGCCTGAAGGATGATACCTACCAGAACTTTAGCATAACACGGGAGATTGAAGTGATACCCAACTTCATCGATTTCTCGCGGTTTAAAAAGACTAACAAAGACCACTTTAAAAAAGCCATTGCACCTAATGGCGAAAAGATTCTGACGCACGTTTCTAACTTCCGTAAAGTAAAGCGGGTAGAAGATGTAGTGAACATGTTCAACATAGTACATAAGCAAACACCTTCTAAACTTTTCCTGGTAGGCGATGGTCCCGAGCGTATGGGTATAGAGATACTTTGCCGTAACCTGAAGATTTGTGAGGATGTTCGTTTCCTCGGCAAACAGGATGCTGTAGAAGAACTATTGGCAGTATCCGATTTATTCATTCTTCCATCAGAAACCGAGAGTTTTGGTTTGGCCGCGCTGGAAGCTATGGCGGTAGAGGTGCCTGTTATATCCTCTAACGCCGGCGGTATACCCGAAATAAACATACAGGGCAAAACCGGTTTTATGAGCAACGTGGGCGACTATGAAGACATGGCTAAAAACGCTATCTACATTTTGCAGGATGAGAACCGCCTGAAAGAATTCAAGGCTAACGCTCTGGCACACGCCAAAACATTCGATATAGCGAATGTATTACCCCAGTACGAAGCCTATTACAACAAAGTAATAAGCTACCACAACAATCTTGAATTTGCTATTTAATTAGGCAGGCCTGCTTTGAAGGTAGAGTAGGCTGTCCCATCGGTTGAGCCTGATGGGTTACCTGTACATCCAAGCTCTGTTTTCTTAGCACGTATATTCGTTACCCGTGTACCCGGATCCGGGTGGGTACTAAGAAAAGCAGGCACGCTGGAGCCTCCCGAATTTTCTATTTTTTCAAAAAAATCTGCCGCACCGTCGGCGCGGTATTGCGTAGGGCACAGATAAATTACAGAGTGTGCATCGGCATCTTTCTCATGGTCGCGGCTATAGGCCAGCGAGCTAAGGCTGCCTACTATTTGTGCAATCTGGTCTTGCCCCGTGGTGCCTGCTATTACACTCACCATAAGCGAAAAACCGTACTGCGCAGTTAGCTGTTGGGTGCTGTGGCGTCTGTCAGCATGAGCCATTTCGTGGCCTATAACCCCCGCTAGTGACGATGCATTATCCAGGTATTTTATCAAACCGGTGTACACATAAATGTAGCCGCCTGGTGTGCAAAAAGCATTTTGTATAGCATCATCGTGTACTATGTATAGTTTCCACTGAAAGTCGTCCTTATGCTCTATCTGCCCGGCATTCAAAATTTCCTGCTTTAGGTTATCGAGGTAGGCATACGATGAAGCATACTGCGTTCTGCTAAGCAAGGGAAACTGCGCCGGGTCAGCCGCAATTTCCTGCTCCATTTGCAGGCCGAAATTTTTATCGTCTTCTATGCTGAATACATTCAGCCCGCCTTTTTTGCAGCCGCCAAACGATATTAAAATAAGAGTAGAAAGGGTTAGGACAGTTATCAGGTTCCTTTTCATGTGGTTGGTTTGTATTGTTATTACTACTAAATCTGTGCCGAAAGTTTCGTTGCTAAAGCACCGGGGTGCTTTCCTGTAATAGTTTTTGGCGGATGGTGGCATCCAGCACCAGTATAGCCACCTGGTTTTGCCCGCCTTGCGGAATTATTATGTCCGCATAGCGTTTGGTAGGCTCAATAAACTGAACGTGCATTTCTTTCACCAGTGCATAGCGCTCAATCACCTGCTCGGCCGTTCTTCCACGTTCGCGCATATCACGCTCTATAATCCGTATCACCCGGTCGTCCGGCTCGGCATCTACAAACACTTTTATGTCGCACAAATCGCGCACACGCTTATCGGTAAATAATAAAATGCCTTCTACAATCACCACCGAATTGGGAACTATATGTATGGTTTCTTTCTGGCGGGTAGAGGTAATGTAGTCATACACAGGCTCTTCTATTGGCTTACCATCGCGTAACAGCGTAATATGCTCTACCAGCAGGTCAAACTCAATACTATCCGGGTGGTCAAAATTTATGTCGGCCCTTTCTGCCAGCGGTATATTGCTGTTATCACGGTAATAACTATCCTGCGATACGATGGTTACCTGTGAGCGCGAAAACGAACTCATAATTTTGTTGACCACCGTGGTTTTGCCCGAACCCGAGCCTCCTGTAATTCCTATAATCAGCATCCCTTTGATTTTACGCTACCAAGATAAAATTTTTGCTTGTAGCGGCTATACTACAAAAAATGCCAGCTACATACTAATAACACCCTGCGCATCGTTAATGTATTACCACTAACCCTTTTAATTATGAAAGCATACTTCCTCTTGCTGCTGCTGGCTGCCGGTGCTTCTATCCATGCCGAAGGCGTATATAAACTATCGGAAGCGTTGCACAAGAAACTGGTAACCGTAAATATTGCAGGTGCAAAAAGCGATACAGCTTTTAAAGGCGAATACTCATCGCACTATGGCCCTTGCATGCAAATGGAGGTAAGCAATGCCAGCGCCGATAACCTGACCCTTAACCTGGAGTATGGCTACAAGTTGGTGCCTGATGATAGCAGCCTGCAAACCATGATAGTAACCCAAACACTGATAGTAAAGTTACCTCCCAGGCAGAAAAAAAACTATCGTGTTTATGCCATGTGCAGCGAGGCGCACGATGGCGGCCCATCGCCCGATGCCCATTTTGTGTTGCGCACCCGGGCTACAGGCCATGTGCTGGGGCTAACCGAGTTATTAAACCGTAAAAAATACCAGGGCAATGCTGCGCAGGATGCCGTATGGTGCCTTACTGATAATTACGACCTGCACTCAATTTTCAGCCCCGATACTACCATGATGTATGACCTGCGCCGCTTTGTGGCAAAAGCAAAAGGGATAGGTATTGAAAAAATTTATGAAGCGGCGGTAGACGAGGCCTACACCGAACCGGTACGCACTGTATCGCCCACCATCTATTCAGGTAGCTTTAGCTACAGCTTTTCGCGCACTTCTACCATTACCATTGCCTTGTACGATGAAGATAACCACCTTAAGAAAACATACCTGAATAATGAAAGCCAGGGCAGTGGTGAACACACATTTAACTACAAAGTAAGCAGCGCCGATATGGATGATAAGCGCCATTACATACGCTTATACCGCGATGGAAAACTGTATGATGAGGTGAGTATAATACCGCACCCCTAGCTTCCTTTCTGAGCAGAGAGCCCAGGGGTGGTTCTTGTAGTAAAATAAACTCCTACCAGTATCAATACCATACCCGCTATTTGTATCAGCGATAAAACCTCGTTATCCATTACACCCCAGCCGATGGCTACAATGGGTATCAGGTAGGTTACACTGGCGGCAAACAAGGCATCGGTGCGCTGTACCAGGCGGTAAAACAACATCCAGGCTATCAGTGTACCTACTATAGAAAGTGCCGCCACACATGCAAAAGGGAACCACACCGTACCACTCGCAATTTTAGCCGGGGCTTCTGTAAAAAATAAACCAACTAATACCGGCAGGCCCATACTGGCCATGGCGAGTGCGGTTGTATATATGGCATTTTGGTTCTGTAACTTTTGCTTGGTTAAGTTACTGCTCATACCGTAGCAAAAGGTGGCTATAACCGGTAGAAAACTATACAGCACATCTATCTGCAATGTGGCGGTGCCCTTGCCCAGCACCAGCACCAGTGCCCCTACAAAACCAATAATTACACCCCAAACTTTTTGTGCCGATATGGCTACCTTATACAGGTAGTATCCTATCACCAGTGTCCAGAGCGGCGATAGTGAATTCAGAATGCCATTGATGGCACTGCCGCTTTTGGTCATGGATAAGGAGAACAAAAAAGCAGGTGCCCCGCTGCCAAAAATGCCCACTAAAAAAATAACGGGGTATTTGCTCCGCGGTATGGTTTTTAAACCCTTTATAGCAAATGGCAATGCTACCACGCACGATATACTAATGCGCAAACAGGCCAGTTCTATAGCTGTAAAACCCAGCAGCGATTTTTTAATAAGAATATACGACGTGCCCCATATAAGCGTAAGCAGGGCCAGCAGTATCCAGTTTTGTGCGTTATGGGGTGAGGTTGTGTTTGACAAGAGTTAAAAGTTGAAGTATAAGGCCCAAAGATGAAAAACTACTGTAGAATAGGTGGGAATTAGATTGGTCTTAAATATTTTGGAACAGTTTATGCCTGTACTTTGGGCATGAAAAAGCTATCCCTTCTACCAGTTGTTCTTCTGCTTATAGTAAGCACAAACCTGGCTGCGCAAACAAATACCCCGGGCGAAACCGCTAAAACATTTCCGCTTATTGATAAAATGCCCGAATCTACCGAAGATGATGCTGCACTAATCAGGTTTATACAAAGCCACATAGTTTACCCTCAAAAAGAAAAAGAAAAGAAAATAGAGGGGGTTGTATTAGTGCGTTTTGAAATACAGGAAGATGGGACAATAGGAGAAGTGAGTGTAAACCGGGGCATTAATGCGGCATTAGATGCAGAGGCAATACGTGTAGTAAAACAACTACCCAAATTTATTCCCGCAAAACAAAACGGACTAACGGTTAAATCCTATCAGGTACTTCCTGTAGAGTTTAAGTTGCCTTAAGCAGTCAGCTTCTTCATTATTTCATCCTTCAGCTTATCTATACCGTAACCAGTGGCAGCCGATATAAACAGTGGCTTAGTTCCTTTAAACCCGGATTTAGGAGCGGCTATACCTGCCTTCAACTCTTTTTCTATCATTTTCCGCAGTTCTTCATCTACCGTATCGCATTTGGTTATAGCCAGTATGCGGTCTTTGGTCAGCAGTTCAGGATTGTACTTTTCAAGCTCAGTAAGCAGCACTTTGTAATCGTGCAATATATTGTTGCTGTCTACCGGTACCATAAAAAGCAGGATAGAGTTTCGCTCTATGTGCCGCAAAAAGCGCAGGCCTAGGCCTTTGCCTTCGCTGGCTCCTTCTATAATGCCGGGAATATCAGCCATCACAAAACTCTTTCCACCCTTGTAGCTTACTATACCCAGGTTAGGCACTATGGTAGTAAAAGGGTAGTCGGCTATCTCGGGTTTGGCATTGCTCACCGCAGCTATAAGCGTGCTTTTTCCTGCATTAGGAAAGCCCACAAGTCCTACATCGGCCAGCAACTTAAGTTCCAGTATTATCCACGATTCTATGCTGGGTAAACCCGGTTGCGCATAGGTAGGCGCCTGGTTGGTAGCTGTTTTAAAGTGATTGTTTCCCCGGCCACCCTTACCGCCTTCCACTAATATAAATTCTTCGCCATCCTCGCTTATTTCGGCCAGCTGCTCGCCGGTTTCAAAATCGCGGGCAATAGTACCCAGCGGCACTTCCAGTATTCTGTCTTCCCCGGTTTTGCCGGTGCACAGGGCCCCCATACCACGCGCGCCGTCTTTGGCCATTACATGCTTCTGGTATTTAAGGTGCAACAGGGTCCACAGCTGCGCATTGCCTCTTAATATAATATGCCCTCCACGTCCGCCATCGCCGCCATCAGGGCCGCCTTTGGCAATAAATTTTTCGCGGCGAAAACTGCTTGCGCCTGCGCCACCTTTACCGCTTTTGCAGTGTATTTTTACGTAATCAATAAAGTTTTCTGAAGCCAAAATTGAAAGGTTAAATGGTTAAATGTTGAAAGGGTTAAAAGGATAATGGCCAAGGTAGGTTTACGTTTAACCATGTAGCCGTTTAGCCCGTTTAGCCGTTTACCTGTACACTATCTATTTCTTTGCAAAGGGCATTGAATATATCGTCTATAGCGCCTACGCCATTTACACCGCGGTATTTGTTCTGCTGCGTGTAAAATTCTTTAGCAGGAGCTGTCTCACGGTTATATACGCCTATGCGGTTTTGTATTACCTCCGGGTTCTGGTCATCGGGCCTGCCTGAAAGCTTACCGCGCTCCAGCAAGCGTTTTTTCAATTCTTCTTCATGCACATCCAGCGCCAGCATAAGGCTTATGGCTGTATTACGGCCGACCATATATTTATCCAGTGCCTCGGCCTGAAAAGTAGTGCGCGGAAAACCATCGAAAATAAATCCTTTGGCATCTGCATATTTCGATGCTTCGCTTTGCAGCATATCAATGGTTACTTCATCAGGTACCAGCTGCCCTTTATCTATATAGCTTTTGGCCAGCTTGCCCAGGTCTGTTTCGCCCTTAATATTTGCACGAAAAATATCACCCGTAGAAAGATGCACCAGTCCGTACTTCTCTACCAGCTTTGCCGCCTGTGTTCCTTTACCGCTTCCCGGTGGGCCGAATAAAACGATGTTAAGCATATGCTATTTATTTGTTGCCGCGAATATATAAAAGAAAAGCCCCTTCGTTTAGAGGGGGCTTTTCTAAAAATGGCCGATTTTTCACAAAATCGCCCGTTTTAATAGATTATTTACTGAACGATGAACTTCTTGGTTACGCGGTCAGTCTTTTTGTTTACGTCGGTTACAGTGGCAAAGTATAAGCCCTTACCAAATTTTTCGGCGTTAAGTATAATGTTATCGTCAAAGTTATCGGTAAACACTACACGGCCCGAGATATCGGTAATAACCAGTTCGTGGTCGCCTGGCATGTTGCTGAATACCTGCACTTTCTCCGAAGCCGGATTAGGGAACACAGAGATATCAAATTTGCTATCGGCTGTAACTGGGGTTACCGGGTTGTAAGTAAAGTTGGTGTTATACACCGGGAAGTTGATGCTGGTAGGGTGCTCTGGCGAGAAGTGAACACGCTGAACAGCTACACGCGGGAACATCTGCTGGCCTTCGAACATATAAAACTGGCCATCGCCGGGTTTGCGGCGGAAAAACTCACCATCTTCAAGCGGCAGGTTAGGGTTAACCTGGTAGCGGGTATAGTTAGATGAGTTAACCAGTATACGCATTCTGTGGCCCTTGGCAAAAGTATAGCCTATAGGCATCATCTTAAATACGTACTCGTATATCTGGCCAATGTTGATGTTGGTATAAGGTATATCGGCATCGCCCGGGTCTTCGTTACCGTTTACATAGGTAGCTGCACCTGGGGTACCCATCTGGTCTACCAGCGCGCGGGCCCATTCTCTGCCGCGGGCACCTACTATACCTTCCTGCACGTAGTATACACGTCCATCGGGCCATACATCGCACAAGCGGAAATTCCAGTCACAGTCGGTAGGTCCGCTTTCTACACCCGTAGGGTTCGATTTTGCATAAAGCGTACAAACCGGTAAACCAATTATGGTAAACGAATCGGTAATAGGGTCGCTGTTAAACTGTATCACACCTTCTCTGTCCATAGTGTATGGTGCATTGGTAGGGTCTGTCATCTCCATCTGGCTTTGCGAGTTGCGGGTACCATCCGGCGAGCGAACAATCATATTGCTACCTCCTACTGTAAGAATAGGATCATCCGGATCGGTTACATATAATTTATACCCTTCATCCTGCACCGGTGCATTGTAGTTAAATGAACCATCCTGGTGCATGTAAAGTTTCTTCCACTCTATGTGCTCGCTTGGCGGAAACACATCAGTACCCAGCCAGTAGTTACCCATAGTATGGTTATCGGGGAAACCTGCAGTAGCATCAGCCAACGAATCGGGGCCTGGTATATAAAGACGGTAGTTAGGCACATCGTTTAAGAAATCGCGGAAAGGGATATCGCTAAGCGGGTTACCTGCAAACTGGCTAAGTCCATCGGTTAATGTAGGCACATCCTGTGTAGTAGGAGGAAGTGGTGTGCCGCCTACCATATATTGTATGCTAAGGCCTTCCAGCGTTCCGTTGCCGCCCAGGAAGTTAACCATCTTTACGTAAGGTACTTTATAGTCGGTAGCCGGTACGCGTATAAAAATATCGCCTACGTTAGGCAGGGTACCCAGCAACTGCCAGTTCTGGCTTTCGCGGATAATAAACTTAGGCTCACCTACATTATAATCGGGGTGGTAATTAAGGTTGTAGCGGAACCAGGTAACCAGGTCACTCTGAACTATCTCGTTAATAGGCACATCGTTAATATCAAAGTTGCTCAGGTCTATCTTGGTCAGGTCTACCACATTGCGTGGGTATAATCTGTCGCCCGATGAGCGGCTGGCAACCGTTTGGTGAGCCCATGGGCCTACCAGCATTTTCTGCATTAACTTAGGTGTACCGGTAAGCGCATTGCGCGAAAATGTTGAGTTATTAAACTGGCCTTCGGTAAAAATATCCCACCAGCCGGTAAGGTGCAGGGTAGGTATATCCTGGTTTTCGTAGCGGCTGTGTGTAAGGTCAGGTAGTGGCAATTGTGTAACCGGGTCAACCGCTTCGCCCACTGCATTTACATAAGCCACGCTGCCATCCATATCGGGGCGGCCAGTGCTGTTAGGGTAGAAACCGGCATTGCCCAGTGTACCATCTAACTTGTGATAGCGCATAGCCGTAAAGTGGTCTATAGCCAGGTTGGCCGCATCAAATTTGTTTTGCTGAAACTCTTTGGTTACACCGTTCAGGGTAATTGTTTTTGGCAAATCGTAATCTACCGAAGAGTGGATAGAGTTCTGGCGGTCAACATCTACCGGTATAAGGTCATCATCGGTACCGCTGAAAATCTGCCCCTTTAACCAACCGGTAACAATTCTATCGCGGAACACACCGTTGTTGTAACCGGTAGATATGTAGTGCTCGGTAGTAGCTACTATCGGCATCAAACATTTTAAGTGTGGCAGTGAATCTGAACAGCGGTGGGCCAGTGCCAGCTGCAACTGCGTGTTGCCAAGGGCCGATGCACCAAACATACCAATGGTTCCGTTGTTTATGCGGGTGCTCTCGTGCGGATAGTCATCAAACAAATGCTCGGCAGTAGTTGCGCCTACAGCAGCAGCATAAGCCGAATCGAGCGTAGAAATAATTTTTACCGACTCGTATCCGTCCTCGTGCTTGTTACTGTATTTAGGGTCGGTAGTTGGCAAATAATCCAGCACGTGGCCAAACGGGTGGTAAGCGTTTTTGTTCCAGCTATCAGAGTACATGGGAAAATATACCCCCTCTGAAGAGTAACGGCCGCGCATATCCTGCAGCATGTAGTTGTAACCCAGTATCGGCATTATACCGCCCAGCTCATCAAAATCGCCTTTGTCGTATGGCGTACGGGTATACACCGTAGGCAACTGGTATGGGTTTGGGTTCGGCTGCCCGTTCATGCTATCGTACACTATTACCTGCGCACCAAAAGGTATAAAGGTAATAGGGTTGGTAACCAGGTCGGTACCTAATATGTTGATGGTGCCTAAGTCTACCACCAGCGAGTCGCGCAGGCGCGGCACATACACATCGGTAAACAGTTTAACGCCATCGGGCATTACAAACGGTACAGTGATTTTTGTACTGAACTCTTTAATGTCATCTAACTTTCCATTGGTAACCTGGGCAGTAGATGAAAATTGAAAAGCAACGAGTACCAATAACAGGGTCGAAATTTTTCTCATGCTGTAGACTTTAAAAATCGGGGATTGTTTTGTTACTTAAATTTTTTGAGCCGATAATGTTAATCAATTGTTTTGATATTATAAAATGCTGCTCATTATTTAGTGAGGCATGTTAAATGCATCTGCGGCCCAGTTACCGGCTTTATGCCGGGCAGTTTTTTTACTGCAAAAACCAAAGCCTGGCTCCGATAGCTAAAACAGGGTATGCACATAAAATGGCTGTGCATACCTTTTTGGCGCAATAGTCTTTAAATCAAACCTTTGTAAAAAAATCGTGTACATACCTTTGTACACTTTCTGTACATACCCTGGCAGGTGCGTCCGGTAAAGATTTTACCAAAATTGGGTAACCACATTACGTGGATTTTTTTGCGTAGAAAGTCAACTGGCGGCGCCTACGGCGCGCAACCAGATTTTTGGTTGCTATGTGCTACAAACAGGTGCCACCATGCCGGGCAATGTAAAAGCTGCGATAAGCCGGTTCAGTATGGCTAATAGTTATATGGGCCCTTGGACAAATGTTAGCGTTAAAGACGTTGCGTCTACGAACTTTAATGTTAAAGTATTTCCTAATCCAATAACAAACAATTTAAGCATTGAACTTTCGTTAGAAAAGGAAGGAAATGTGCTAACGGAGGTATTTTCTCTTGCTGGCGTTTTGATAAAAAGACAGGAACTTACAGGCCAGCAAGGAGATTTGAAGTATTCTGTAGATTTTAACGAACATGCTAACGGAATGTATTTGTTACGCATAAAAGCAGGTGCAAATTGGGTAACAAAAAAGATTATAAAGCATGAATAATTCCCTAAAAATAATTTGTGTGGTGCATTTTATTTTAAGTGCTGGTATATCTTATTCTCAAAAATGGACGACTGTTGGTAATGGATTTAATTTTTATCCGGACAAGTTAATCCACGAACCCAACAATAATGTGCTCTATGCTGTGGGTAGTTTTACAAAAACTGGGGAAATCCCTCTTCATTATGCAGCACAGTTTACAGGTACAGGTTGGGATTCAATCCCCTTTTTAGCAGGTAATTATGCTGATAGAAATGTCTTTTCTTATAATGGAGATATACTTTTCGGCCACGATCCAATATTGAGGTGGAATGGAACCCAGTTGGACACATTTCTTAAGTTTTCAGGTGGCGGTAGTGGTAGAGGTTTTTTAGTATATAATAACGATTTGGTTGTTTATGGCTCATTCGACAGTATAAATGGCTTAGCAGCAAGGTCAATAGCAAAATGGGATGGGGTAAACTGGAGCGCATTTGATACTACCATCTGGTATCAACCCATAGTAGCAGCAATAGAATACAAAGGAGAACTATATATTGGGGGGAACATGTCAAACTACAATGGCTCTATGAAACGACTTGCGCGGTGGAATGGTGCGCAATGGCAGCCCGTTGATAGCGGGATAAGGGGTGGTTTTGCCAGTGTAGGAAGTTTTGAGATATATGATAATGACTTATATATAGCAGGCGGGTTTTCTTCTGTAGATAGCAATCCCGGAAATTGTATTGCCCGTTGGGATGGCACACACTGGAAAAACGCTGGAGTTGGAGTGACTAGTGCAAATGCTGCCATATTTGATTTGCAGGTGTATAACAATGAGTTATTCGCTTGTGGTCAGTTTACTGAGATGGATGGTATGCCAATAAATGGTATTGCGAAATGGGATGGAAATAGATGGTGTGGTTTGGGGCAGAATGGGCAGCCTAATTATACTATTAACTGTATGGCAGTATATGATGATGAACTCTATGTAGGTGGACCCTTTCTAACTATAGATGGTGATACAATGAATTATGTTGCGAAGTGGGTAGGTAACGATTTTACAGATACCTGCGGTTTAACAACCGGTGTAAAAGAACCAAATGGAAAAGTAGATTGGCAACTCTACCCAAACCCCTCCACCGGTAAACTTACCATCCAATCCTCCGCTGCTTCATTCAGTTTTCAAATACTTTCTACCGATGGCCGTGTGCTAATGCAAAGCACTGCAGTGCAGCAACCTAACTTCGATGTAGATGTAAGCGCTCTGCCCGCCGGCCTATATTTTTTACAGCTATGGGATGGCGGCCATCAGGTGGTTAAAAAGTTTGTGAAGGAGTAGAGAGAGTTGGCAGTACGCAGTCGGCAAGTAATGCAGAACGAACAGCCAAATAAACGGCTATATACAATTACCGGTACCGGTAATGTGATTACCTGATACGGTAAAATCTTAAATGCCCAAAAACACAGGGTGGTTACACAAAGGTAGCAAAGGTAGTTACATGGCTTTTTTGTAACAGCCTTATGGTGAATTAGTTATAACAAAAAGGTGTATACACCATTTCGGGGTGGTGAGTTTTTGGGTATACACTGCAAAATGGAGACGCCTTTTTAGAAAACTGCCCCAAAAACCGCCCCTGCAGAGGCGGCAAAAACAACCTTTAACTTTAGTTGCCTGTCTTACAGATGCCGGAAAAAATTATTTTTACCAACCTAAAAAGTTTTGAAGGATGATAAAACTGTACTCCCGTTTTTTGCCTGTGTTAGCGGTTTGTTTGAGTGCCTTTTCGGCCATTGCCCAAACCTATACCGATGGGCCTATACAATTGCAGGTGCGCCTGCGCGATGTAAAAATACAGTATGATAACCCCGACAAGCGCGATGGGGTTTCGCTATCGGTAGGTAACTTTAACCTGCCGGGCTCGTTGGCCGGCGATGAGTTTACCTACAACTTTACCATAGGCGATAACGCCACACAGGCACCGCCTGCCAGCACAGGCTGTCTGCAGGCCGACCTGGCCATAACCAGCGGCACCGATTACTCGGTAGACCATAACCAGGTAGTATTCAACTACACCTACCCAGGGGCTACTGTGCCGCAGTTTTTTACCTTGGGTATAGATGCGCACGAAGATGATATACCTACCGATTTTGCGGTTATCAGCGGGCTTACCTCGTGTGGTACCAATGGTAGCCGTTGCACCTACCAGGCCTCCAGCTGCTGCGCCAACGTGCCTTTTATAGGTTGTCTGTTTAGCGAGGAAGACGACTACCGCCTGCTAGCCCCCAACTACAACACTAACCTTAACTACCGCCTGGGCCCACCCTGCGAATGGTACGACCATGGCTATGTAAACGGCACGGCTTCTACCTTCGACTTTTACCATCCGCGCCTTGAGTCTTACTGGCGCTATACCGGTGGTACCTCTTGTGCAAACGCTATAGACCTGGGCACCCTTACCAATGGCGGTACGGCACTTACGCACTTTAACAGCAACCGTTGCTACAGCAACAACTTTACAACCAGCGCCGGCAATGATGTGTTTTACAAATTCCGGGTAAACAGCCCTATAGGCGCTACTATCTCTTTATGCGGGGTAAACGGTGCACAGTTTAACAGCGTGCTTTACTTGCTTAACAGCAGCTGCACAGCTATAGACAATAACGACGATGGCTGCGGCAACCAGAGTGTAATTAATAAAAGCATTTGTGTGCCCGGCGACTACTACATAGTAGTAGATGCCGCTACCGCCGGCGACCTGGGTACATTTACCCTAACCGTTACCGAGAACCCTACCTTTACTTTTAGCACCAGTATTACACCTACAGCAGTTAGCTGCTTTGGCCAAACGGATGGACAGGCGCTTGCTGTAGTAAACGGTGGCACACCTAATTTTACTTATGCATGGAGCAACAGCACATCGGTTAACCCGGCTACCGGTTTAGCAGGTGGCCCTATCAGCGTAACCGTAAGCGACGCTAACGGTTGCCAGGCAAGTGCCAGTGCAACTATTAATGTGCCGGCACAAATTGGCCTGACCACCACTACCACACCGGTAAGCTGTGGCGGCAGCAACAACGGTACAGCTACTGCCAATGCTACCGGTGGCACTACGCCGTATAATTATTTGTGGAACTCGGCACCGCCGCAAACATTTCAAACAGCTACTTTATTACCTACTGGTACCTATACTGTAACCGTAACCGATGACCAGGGTTGCACCGTATCGGCCACCGCCAACGTGCAAAGCGCTACCACTATTGTAATTACAGTAGACAGTGTAGATAATGTGCAATGCAACGGCCTGAATAACGGGGGAGTATATATAACTACCAGCGGCGGGCAAACGCCTTACACCTATAGCTGGAGCAATGGCCCCACGACTGAAGATAATACTAACCTGGGCCCCGGTACTTATAGTGTAACTATTACCGATGCCATCAGCTGCACACTTAGCGGCACATATACTATTACCGAGCCACCGGTGCTTACTGCGGCGGTTTCGTTCACCTTTAACCCGCGCTGCAATGCCGGCACCGATGGTATTGTAAACATCAGCGTGGCGGGCGGCGAGCAGCCATATAGCTATAACTGGAACCCAACGGGCACCACTACCCAAAACCTGAATAATGTAGGTGCAGGCACACACAGCGTAACGGTGAGCGATGCCAGCAACTGTACGGCCACTGCCACAGCTACGTTAACAGAGCCTACGCCCTATAATGTTGTGCTAACTACAACGGATGTATTATGCAATGGAGGCACCAATGGCGCGGCACAGGTAACTGTGAGCGGACAGACTGGCCCTTATACCTACTTCTGGAGCAACTTTGCAACTACCAGCAGCGTAACAGCCCTGGATGGCGGGCCTTTCTCGGTAGTAATTGAAGATGCCAATGGCTGCGATACGATTGTAACGTCTACTATCAATGAGCCTGCGGCTATTGATGTTCAATTAACGCCTAGTGAACCATTGTGTGCTGATTCGGCCAATGGGGTTATTACTACAGCGGTAAACGGCGGTACCACTCCGTTTACGTACAGCTGGACCGGCAGCAACAATTTTACCTCTACCGACCAAAACCCACTGGTAGCCGCAGGTACTTACACCGTTGTAGTTACCGATGCCAATAACTGCACGGGTACCGAAACCACCAGCGTAAACACACCATCGCCATTTACAGTATCAGTAGTGGGCATAGACCCTGCCTGTATTGGCGACTCAACCGGTGCGGCTGTATCGAGCACCACAGGTGGTACAGCCCCGTATAGCTATAGCTGGAATGTATCGTCTGTAGATAGCGCTTACCTGGAAAACCTTGCACCAGGAACCTACAGCGTAACCGTAACCGATGTGAATGGCTGCCAAAGCAGCGGACAGGCCACGCTTACCGAACCAACTACCGATGGGCCTAACTGTGCCGATGATAAGTTTGTAGTATTGGTACCTACGGCGTTTTCGCCTAACGGCGATGGCCGCAACGATATGCTGGTAGCTATACGCACCGACAATGTACAGCGCTTAGAGTTTTCTGTTTGGAACCGCTGGGGAGAGATGGTTTACTTTAACGGCAACATGCAAAAAACCGAAGGCTGGGATGGCACCTTCCGCGGCAAACCACAACCGGTAGGCGCTTACATCTGGCAGTTTAACGTAAACTACACCAATGGTGTACGCACCACTGAAAGGGGTTCTGCATCATTAATACGCTAGTTGAGCAAAATCGATAATTGCAAAAGGCCCCTGAAGTTTTAAATTCGGGGGCCTTTTGATTTTATGTATTCGCGCCATGGATTTCCCCTTTAGGGGAGTGAGGGGTTAATGCCCTATTAAAAAATGCCCGTTCTCGTAAATCTTCTCGCCATCGGCCCATATCTCGCCACCGGCGCGCATATCGGTAATCATATCCCAGTGCACGGTTGATTCGTTTTTGCCGCCACACTGTGCGTAGCTTTGGCCCACCGCCATGTGTATGCTGCCGCCAATCTTTTCATCGAACAGAATATTGCGGGTAATGCGCTGTATGCTGTAGTTAGTGCCCACAGCCACCTCGCCCCATTTGCGGGCGCCATCTATGGCAAACACTTTATCCAACACATCCTGCCCTTCTTCGGCATGCCACTTCACTACTTCGCCGTTCTTTACCTCCAGCGTAATGCCTACTACATCGCGGCCCATGTAAATGGTGGGGTAAGTGAAATATACCTTGCCGTTCATACTATCTTCTATAGGTGCCGAGAACACCTCACCACTTGGCATGTTAGAGCGGCCATCGCTGTTTATCCACGTGCGGCCCTTTACCGAAAACGAGATATCAATGTTCGGCCCTTTATACTCTATGCGGTCGGCCTGGTTCAGACGGTCAACGTATGCCTGTTGTTTTTTGCGCACGTTCAGCCATTGCTCTACAGGGTCATCGGTATAGAGGTTACAGGCCTCATACACAAACTTCTCATAGTCTTCCAGCGTCATGCGGGCATCATCGGCACCGGCTTGTGTAGGGTATTGGCACAGGCAGCGGCGCATGCTGCCATTACCGGTTCGCTCAAAGTAAATACGGTTAATCTCCTGGTTGGCTTTCTGCTGAATTTTAAACTTCTCAAGGTCGCTGGCTTCTTTTTCATCATCGCCTTTGGCAAAGGGTGCGCGTATGTTCAGGTAGCAGTCAAAGTTTTCCATAATGTATTTGCGCAGCGGGCTTACCCAGGCCAGTTGCTCCTCGCTGCCATACATTAGCGCCAGCTCGCTTACACCATTTAATTCCACATTTAGTACCGGTATGCCCCCGGCTATGTATACCTCGCGGGTTACATCGCGCAGCAGGTCTTCGGCCAGGTAACTGGAGCTTATATATACTTTATCGTTCTTTTTTACAGCCAGGCAATAGTTAACCAGCAGCTTCGCATATTTTTCCCGAATCATGTTCGACATAGAGTTTGTTTTTTAGCAGCGTGAAAGTAAAAATGACTTTCAATATTTATTTACCCGTTGCTTAAAATAAGCGTAGTATGAAATTATATCCTACCGATAAAAATGAATCGAGCCGCTCGCGCAAGATGCGCTGGGCATTTAACTTCTGGCCCTGCATATGGTGCACCGGCAGCAATGTTGAGTTTATTGCCGGCGACTACAAAGAGTTGCACGTAAGCCTGAAGCTGAACATACGCACCCGCAACCGGGTGGGCACAGTATATGGCGGCAGTATCTACTCGTCGGTTGACCCTTATTTTATGCTTCTGTTTATGGAGGTGCTGGGTAAAAGCTATGTGGTGTGGGACAAGGGCGCCAGTATGAAATTTGTGCGGCCTATAGTAGAGAAAGTTAAATGCCGCTTTTTAATTACCGATGAACTGGTAGAAGAGGTAAAGAAAATAGTAGCCGAAAAAGGCGAATACAGCTTCGACCTGCCACTAAAATACGAAGACGATAACGGGCAGGTATATGCCACTTTTACCAAGGCGGTGTATGTAGCCGATAAGGAATTTTATAAGAAGAAGGTGGCGGAGAGAAAGAAGTAGCTTTTGTGTTGCCAGACTTTAGTCCGTATAAAAAACAATTTCGCTTATCATATTGCCGTTGATTTTAACCAACGTCAATTAGCTTTTCTATTCACCAATTACGTTTAACTTTCGGCTCGCTTACACGTCATGAAAAACCGCCTGCTCCATCTTCTTAATATTCGTACCGACGAAGCCTGGGTGGTTACCAATTTGTTCTGGCTGCAGTTTTTCCAGGGTTTTGCCATTACCATCTTCTGGACCGTAGGGCTTACCTTGTTCCTCGAAAAATTTCAGGCTACCGATTTGCCAAAGGCGTATTTGTTTTCGGCGCTTTTGCTTTGGGTGGCAGGTTTTTTATACAGCAAATTTGAACATGCGCTAAGCGTAAAAAAACTGGCGCTGGGTGTTATACTTTTTATAGGGGCCAGTATACTTTTATACAGCGTGGGCTTGCTGGCCACGCATTCCACGGCGCTTATTTTCGTCATCTTCTGCTGGTATTATGTTATTTACCTGCTGGGCAACCTCGAGTTTTGGGGTGTAGCAGCCTTGCTGTTTGATATACGGCAGAGCAAGCGCCTGTTTACCATGATTGGCAGCGGCGATATTGCGGCCAAACTGATAGGTTACATGGCGGTATATCCGCTGGTGCATATTACCAGCAGCGAAAACTTACTACTGGTAGCAGTGGGCTCTATACTATGCTCGCTTATATTTTATTTCAGGCTGGAGAAGGCCGGTAAGCTAAACCTGCATGTAAAACATGAACACACCCACCACCACGAGCACCACACCCAAAGCGCGCGCGACATGCTGCGCAGTTTTTTTGGTAACCGGATGATAGCCAGCGTGGCTTTTTTATCCTTTATTGTGCTTAGTTGTGTTACCATTATTACCTACGCTTTTTACGCTGAAATAAAGTATGTGCCGCACCATGGTGAGCGCGACAAACAATTGGCATCGTTTGTCAGTTTGTTTTATACCGCCGGTAAAATCATGGCCATATTTGTGCGGCTTATTATTACCGGCAGGCTGGCCAATGCGCTGGGCACCAAAGGCACGCTGCTGGTAAGCCCGGCTATTCTATTTGTATTGCTAGTTAGCATAGTTACGCTGCCCTTCTACAGCACTAACACGCACATTATACTTTACCTGTTTGGGTTTATGGCGATTATAACCGAGGTGCTTAAAATCTCACTGCAGGACCCTATTTTTCTTTCGCTTATGC
The DNA here is from genome assembly GCA_035299425.1 of Chitinophagales bacterium. Classification (GTDB taxonomy): domain Bacteria; phylum Bacteroidota; class Bacteroidia; order Chitinophagales; family LD1; genus Bog-950. The sequence continues at coordinate 19,692 of DATGWP010000203.1, forward strand.
AACCGCTTTCATCGCACCTGCGCTTAAAAGGCCATACAGTAGTAAAAGGTTTTATGGATCCATTCGCCTTAGCTTTTAGTGGCGTGTTGCTACTCGGGGTATTACAGTTTACAAGCAGAATAGACCTGGTAATGCTTAGCTACCTGCTCTTTGCCTTATTGGCGGTATGGGTAGTAATGGTTTTTGTAGTAGACAGGGAATATGTGCGCACGCTGGTAACCGCCCTACACAAACGCTACTCGGTAGGCAGCGAAATTGATTTGAATAACGAGCAGACGAAAGCGGTGCTGGCTGCAAAAATTGAGACCGGTGAGCGGGGTGAAGCTATTTATATTTTAAACCTGATAGAAAAGCAGTATGCACCACAGCACGAAGCCCTGGTGCTAAATGCGCTGCAACATCCATCGGCAGAGGTGCGCATGGAGGCTATTAAACTGGCGGAACGAAAACGGATAACAGCAGCCCTGCCTCAGATAGAAACCATAATAGCCGATGCTACGGTTAGCGCTATTTTGCCCGAAGCGGTTAAGGCAAAATGTATGCTGGTGCCCGATGAGCTGGAGAACCTGGATGTATTTATTGAAGACAAAAACCCCCGCGTGGTTAAAGCGGCTATTACCGGCTTAATGAAAAGCGGTGGCATAAATGCTGTGGTTACAGCCGGTCAGCGACTGCTAATATTAATAGAATCGGAAAGTGCGGATGAACGAAAGATGGCTGCCCAAATAATAGGAGACCTGGAGGTACAATCTTTTTACAAGCCATTGCTGGCTTTGCTTAACGACGAAAATGAAGAAGTGGTAAAGGCCGCCATAACGGCCACCGGCAAGGTGAAGAACAGCAGGCTTATAGTCCCGGTTATTGCCTTGTTTACGGCAGGCAAATACGAAAAACTGATAGTGGATGCGTTGCAAAACGCAGGGGAAGTGGCGCTGGCTGAAATAAAAAATATACTGTTGAGTGGTAAGCTATCAAGGCAGCAACAGGTTAAATTGATTTTGCTGTGCGGTAGAATAGGTGGTGAAAGTGCCACAGGTATTCTGGATGAAATGGTATGGAAAGCGCCTGCACTGCGTACCGATATTTTTCATGCCCTGCACAATTGCGGATTTACGCCAGCCGCCGAAAAGCTGGATGCCTACAAGGCGCTAATGCAATATTACCTGCATGTGGCTATCCGTTTAACCTGCTCTGTAGGTGAAATAGAAAAAATAAAAACCGCAAAAATTCTGGAGGATGCACTGCACCTGGAGCTAAACGAATCGCGCGAATTGCTTTTGCTGCTGTTCTCATTTGTGTACGACAGAGAGAAAATGATGAAGGTAAAAAACGCATTTGCTATAAAAAGAAAGGAGGGCATTGCCAATGCACTGGAGATAGTAGAAATAGAATTGCCTAAGGATATTTCAGCTTCATTTATCCGTATTTTTGAGCCCGGCCCTATAGCTGATAAATGCCGTGTGCTACAACCCGGTTTTAAAGAAATACTTAGCTACGAGAAAGTAATGGACGATGTGGTATACAACCGGCACCATACCTATCATCGCTGGACCAGAGCCGCAGCTATTTATTCTACTATTTTTTACAAAGGCAGCGCCAGGAAAGAATGGCTGAATACAGCAAAGGCAGAAAACGATACTTTGTTGAACCAAACAGCCAGGAAAATACTAGGTGAAATGGGACGTGTGACGAGTGACACGGGACAAGGGTATTAAATGCAGCAAAAGCTAATTATATGGACGAAGAATTATCGATAGACAATCTGGAAAATTTTGGTGTTTATCAGCTTGCAAAACAGATTTGGGATTTGTTTTGGGCAGATTCAGAGATTTTAATGAGAGATTCGAGGGGAAAAGAAATTGCACGACAACTTACCAGATCTGCGTATTCAATTTCTGCTAATATTGAAGAAGGGTATGGTCGGGGTTTTGGTAATGAGTATCCTAACTTTCTACGTTATTCCCGTGGTTCTGCCAGGGAAACTAAAGGCGGATATGAAAGAGCAAAATTCTTACTTGGAGAAGCAGTGGTAGCAGAAAGAATTGTATTGTTAAACAGAATTATCGGTGGTCTAAACAACACCTTAAAAACTTTAAATAATAAACCGCGTCCACGGAAATAGTTATCGGTATTTGTATTTCCCGTGTCACCCGTCATTTGTCACATGTCACATCAAAACCAACACGAAGAGCAACGTTTGTTATCAATAGAGAAAGTTCTATTGCTTAAATCGCTAGCTATTTTTCAGGAAACGCCCGAAACCATATTGGCCGAGGTAGCCGAGATATTGGAAGAGGTAGAGATGGAGGCGAATAAGAACATTTTCCATGCAGGCGATACCGGCAATTGCATGTATATTATTTTTAAGGGAGAAGTGCGCATTCACAAAGGGGAGCACACCTTTGCTGTTTTTAAAGAGAATGAAATTTTTGGAGAGTACGCTCTGCTGGACACCGAAACCCGCTCTGCCAGTGCTACCACAAAGACGGAAGCATTACTGCTAAAAATGGACCAAGACCCTTTTTACGATATTATGGAAAGCCGACCTGAAGTGGCAAGGGGTATTATTAAAACCCTGTGCAGAAGAATAAAGGCGCAAAATGAAAAAACTGTGCAGCAGAATAACGCAAAGTAATTACTCGTAAGTACCTACTATACGTTCAATCTCTTTCAGGTTTTTTTGTTTTTCTGGGTCACGGTGTTTTTTGCAGAAATTAGTATGGTACTTATGCCCGCGCAAAAAATTCATTTGAATTATATTCCACTGGCGCTCGCTTTCTACGCCCAGGTATATTTTTATCTCTTCGAAGAGTGTGCGGCCTATCCGTTCAAAATCATCAGTGCCCAAATACTCAAGGTCGGCATCGGCAATAATGTATTCTAACTTATTCTTAGGGTTTTGGGGAATTTTGGTGGCCCATATCATGCCGCAGATAGTTTCAATTTCTTCGGCATCGAAACCAAAACCGGGCAGGTCGGCTTTAGCCATTTCGCACCCCACCTCTTCGTGGTTTCTGTAAACCTTTGTAAATCCTGCATCATGATACAATACGGCTATTTTAAGCAATAGCATTTCGTGCTCGGTAAGTTTTTCCTGCTTTCCAATCAACTCTGCAGCGCGCAGCACATCCATGGTATGATGTAACCCGTGATAATGCAGGTTATTAGGCAAATCGCGCTTAAGAATGCCCACAATATGTTGCTCTACCTCTTTAAAATTTCTCATTCAAATCGTGAAATTGTTCTATGCGGGTTATTATGCGATTGTCTTTTCAACGAAATACATGTCTATTTCTCCTTTATTCTTCGCCTCAATTTTGCCGCGGTACACGCAGGCAAATTTATCTTTTACCATTTCATAGGTGGCGCCCGAAATATTTATCTTTCCTATTTCGCCGGCCTGCTGCATACGGGCGGCCATGTTTACAGTATCGCCCCATATATCGTACGCAAACTTGCGGATTCCAATAACACCAGCTACCAGTTGCCCGGTGTGTATACCTATGCGAAACTCAAACGGTATTTTGCCTTGTGCTGTTCTTTCGCGGCGCAGTGTATCAATCTCCCTCATAAAGTCCAGGGCTGCCTGTACCACCAGGTGCGGGTTACCTTCGCTTTTGGTAGGTACGCCCCCGGCACATACATAAGCATCGCCTATGGTCTTTATTTTTTCAATATCGTATTTCTCTATCACCTTGTCAAATCGTTCGAAATAGGCATCCAGGCCTTCAATAAGCTCATCGGGTGTAAGCCTTTCGCTAATGCCGGTAAAGTCTTTTATATCGGCAAATAACACAGTGGCTTTTGCATAGTTCTTGGCAGTGGTTTTGCCATGCGCTTTTAACTCGTGCATTACTTCTTCGGGCAGAATGTTGAGGAGTAGTTCATCGCTACGGCGTTTTTCTTCCTGTATTATCCTGTTTTTTTCTTCCAGTTCGCGCAGTGTTTTTTGGCGGCCAACAAACAAGACTCCTATGATAGAAAGCAAGCTGAGAGAGATGGCTGCAACTATAATGTAAAGATTGTTTTTAGCTTTTTGAGCACCTAACTCAAGTTCCGAAGCTTTTAATTGCAGCTCCTGTACTTCCTGTTCTTTCTTCAAAATTTTCACGCTGTCTTCCTGAAACTGCAGGCGCTCGGCTATACGCTTGTTGCGCATTTCAGAAGTCATTAGTAGTTCTTCGGTTTCTCCCAATAGTTTTTTAGCTGAGTCGATTTTGGTTTGGGTTTCTGCCAATTCGCGCATTTTAATTTCTAACTCGGTTTTGGCCCGTGCAGCTTCCGTTCGTGCTTTCTGAGCATCCTGACGTGTAGTGGCTATTTCAAAATTTTTCTGCTGATTTTCCTGGTTGAGCTTTTTAATTTCCTGCTGCGATGACTGATTGTTCCATTCGCTTTGCTGCTGAATGGTTTTTTGCTCC
>DATGWP010000204.1:0-26538 GCA_035299425.1 Chitinophagales bacterium
CCCACCTGGAAGATGGGTTTTCGTTTACCCTTGGCGAGGGCTCACGCTGGCTCGAAAACCTGATACTAAAGCTACTGTTTGCCGTGGCGTTAACCGTAGAGGTTTCGGGCTTGCTGCTTACTATTTCGGTAAGCCGGGGCATACAAAAGGGGCTTGATGAGATTTTGCGTGCCTCGCGGCTGATAGCCAAAGGCGATTTTAAAGCTACCGCCCAAATTTATTCTAATGATGAGATAGGGATACTCGCAAATTCATTTAACCAGATGGCGGCCGAACTGGGTGCCAGCGAAAAACAAATTGAAACAATTTTTAATAATGCCCCCGATGCCGTAATAGTGATAGATAAGACGGGCAGGGTAATAAGGTGGAACCCAAAAGCCGAAGAGATGTTTGGCTGGCTGGCATCAGAGGTGCTGGGCAGGCATTTGCACGAAACTATTATACCGCACAAATACCGGGTAGCGCACCAGCGCGGCATGAAACATTTTTTCGAAACCGGCGAAGGCCCTGTGTTGAACCGGAGAATAGATATTACTGCACTGAAGAAAGATAACACCGAGTTTGATATAGAACTAAGTATATCGGCTACCAAAGTACGAGGGGAAGATATCTTTATTGGTTTTTTAAGCGACAGTACAGAGCGGAATAAAGCGCAGGAAGAGTTGAGAAATTATGCCCGCAAGTTAGAACAGTCTAACAATAACCTGGAGCAATTTGCCTATGTAGCTTCGCACGATTTGCAGGAGCCACTGCGCACCATTACCAATTTTGCAGCCTTGCTGGAAGAGCGGCAGCGCCCGCATTTTGACCCTACCTCGCAAAAATATATGAACTATGTAATGCGGGCAGCAGAGCGTATGAAAGTGCTTATTAAAGACCTTCTGCTTTTTTCGCGCATTGGCAAACAGCGCGTAGTTGAATTGCTCGACCTGAGCGAATTGCTGCAAGAGGTGCTATTGGATATGGATGTGCTGATTAAAGAGAACGGTGCCTTGGTTACTATTGCTAATATGCCAGTGCTGGCGGGTAGCAAAACCGAACTCAAGTTGCTGTTTCAAAACCTGATAAACAACGCCATTAAGTACCGCAAGGCGGATGTAGCACCGGTAATTGAAATAAAGGGTGATAAGCACACGGATGGAGTGTGGTTGTTCTCGGTAAAAGACAATGGAATAGGTATAGACCCGGAATTTAAAGAGAAGATATTTGTAATTTTCCAACGATTGCACAGCGAACATGAATATTCCGGCACCGGTATAGGCCTGGCTACCTGCAAAAAGGTAGTGGAGATAGCAGGTGGAAAGATCTGGGTAGAGTCAAAACCGGGAGAAGGAAGTATTTTTTATTTTACTATTGCCCACGCTTAAGTGGGTTGTGAACTATATGACAAAGCTTGACCATATATTACTTATTGATGATAACGATGCGGATAATGAATTTCACCAACTGGTTATTGATAGGGCAGAAATAACACGTAACCTTAAAACCCTTAGCAGCAGTATTAAGGCGCTGGAATATTTCAGGGCCTGCTTTAGCCTGGAAGATAACCCTGCTTATCCGCTACCCGACCTGATTTTTTTAGATATTAATATGCCTGCCCTCAACGGGTTTGAGTTGCTGGATAAAATCAGGTTATTACCCGATATCTACAACAAGAAAGCTAAAATGAAGATATTTATGCTTACCGGCTCTTTAAACCCCGATGACTTTAAAAGAGCCTCTACCGAATATGCCGATATCATTACCGGTTTTCGTATCAAACCATTAAGCGATACTATATTTCTGGAAATTATAAGGTCGCACTTTAGCCCTATTTAGGCGTAATTTCAAGCAGCTTTACCTCGCGCGATACATCTTCGTAGTCTACAGCTTTTTCTACGGTAACCAGCACACGTCCATCGCTGTTAGGGAAAATGCTTTCCATACTGGTAAAGAAATCGCCCGATGTGTTCAGTACCTTCTTGGTTTCCGGCTCTCCGCCCTCGGCACCTAAGCGGGTACATTGCAGGTTCATGTTGTGTTCTTCGTCGGCCTCCCAGTCGGCGTTGTAAAACAGGTATACATCATTGCCCTTGGCATAAGCCTTTACCGAGAAAGCATAATCTACCGTGGCGCTCACCTGCTTTTTAGGTATCAGCTGCTCATCTTTCATAGCCATGCTTTCATCAAACCGGTAGGTTAAAATGTAATTGCGCTCTGTTTTGGTGGGCTGGGTTTTATCGGCGTTAGGTATAGTATCGTGGTATTCGGTTATCAGCATAAAAGCGCCACCAGCAAGCGGTAATATCTCTTGTGTTTCAAGGTGCGAAAACTCCTTCCCCTTTTTAAAAGAATGATAAGCGCTTATTTGCGGTATAAATTTGCTATCCGGTTGTACTTCCTGTTTGCCGGTGGCGTTTAATTCGTCGTTGTATTTCATTACAGTAACCGAGCGCAGTACTTCACCTACAAGGTTATCGTAAGTTACCACCATTTCGCCGCTGTTAAGTGCTGCTACAATAGGGTCGCGGTAGCTGCCGTTTTTTTCGGCAGTAAGCAATAGCTCGGTAGTTTTAGGTTCTTTGCCGGTACCCTTGTTCATACCATACAGGTAATACTTGGTTTGGCCTTTTACCGTGGTGCTTTGGGCCAGCGTAATCACATCTTCGCGTATGCGGGCTACTACCATGGCATTGCCGGCGTTGTTTACCTTCATATTGGTAAACTTCAAATACTCTTTCTTTTCCTTTAGGTCAAAATTTTTGGTAAAGTAGGTGCCGTCGTTATTGTCGTATACGGTTACCTTAAAGCGCTGGTGCTTGTAGTAGGGCTTAAAAAGTATAGCTGTTTTGCTGCGGTCGGGACTTTCGGATATTACAATGCCATTAGGGGCAAAGTATTCGTCTTCTTCGTTAAACACCACCACGGCTTCTCCAACCGGTTCCAAAGTATTCGGGTCAAAATCCTGGCGCATAATAACCGGTAGCTGGCGGCGGTCGTCGCGCTTATCCAGCAATATACTTACATCCTCGCGCTTGCCGCATTTGGCATAAAACATTGATATCTTATTGTTTACAAATGCTGCTTTAAGGTAAAGTGTTTTTTCGCCAAACGATGGATACAGCACCGACATTTTACCGGCTTTAAAGCCAGCCGTATATTTAAATATCTGGTACCTTGGGGGGCGGTTAAGCGTTCCCGGGCTTTCAAAACCCAGCACATACCACGAGCCTTTATAATCGCCCAGCACCTCAGTGCCCGGGTGCCCCATTACAGAACTTGTCTTAATATCGTAGTTGGCGGCAAAGGCTACTACGGTCAAAAATGCATAAACGGTGGTGGTTAGTATTTTTCTCATCAGTCCTTTATTCGTATTAATGGCATGATTTGTTATACTTTTTTAATTTAAAATAGTTATAAGGTAAGGGTGCCAAAAATCCTGCCACCAAAGCTACACCAAAAGCCAGCCAGTAGGAGTAACTATTAAACGAGGCCTTGCCGCCGGTGACCATAAAGTCAGACACATTCATAGCTAACTCCATCACTATCATGCTGATAAATGACATAGAGAAGGCGGTTTGCAGGGCGTTTTTCCAGTCAAATTGCTCCCGCACCTTCAGTATTACAGTCTCCAATGCCACCGATGTACACAAGCCTGCTGTTGTAGCTAAAAGCATTTGAGTTGTCATGCTGGTGCCGGGATAAAAAGCCTGCAAAAAAATAACCATCCCAAAATCGCCTATGCTGCACCCCAATAAACAATTTAAGGTATTAAAGCCTGCGCGTTTCCAAACAGGCACATCGTTCCAAAAGGGCACTGTAGTTGCCGATAGCGCAGGCGCGACAATAGCCCCGCCAATTTGTGGCAGGTCGCTGCTTTTTACATCCTCAGGGTTCAGTTTATTGTGCCCTGCTTTTTGCAATAAGGCTATTACATCACCTTCGGTAATACCCTCACCACTGGCAGTAAGCATCTTCACCGGTTGGCTCAAATCTACCTTCCACTCTTTTACCTTCTCCGATGCGTTGAAATGCGGCTTTATGCTCTCTACGCAGCCTTTGCAGGTTAAGGTAGTGGGTAGTACTATTGTGTTCATGTTATTTATTGGCGTTCATTTCCGCAAAGTTCTGATAAAAATACGGCAAGGTCTCTATGCCTTTGTAATAATTAAACAATCCGTATTTTTCGTTAGGCGAGTGTATAGCATCGCTATCCAGCCCAAAGCCAAACAATACCGACTTAATGCCCAGCACCTTCTCAAACATGGTTACAATTGGAATACTGCCACCCGTGCGCAATGGTATCGGTGTTTTGCCAAATGTTTTCTCCATAGCCTTAGCCGCTGCCTTGTAGGCTATGCTATCGGTAGGGGTTACAGCCGCTTCACCACCGTGGTGTGGCATTACCTTTATTTTTACATAAGGCGGGGTTATCTTTTTAAAGTGGTCTTCAAACAGCTTCATAATCTTTTCGCTGCCCTGGTTAGGCACCAGGCGCATACTTATTTTTGCATAAGCCTTGCTTGGTAACACCGTCTTGGCTCCCTGCCCGGTATAGCCGCCCCATATACCGTTTACGTCAAGCGTAGGGCGTATAGATACCCGCTCAAGCGTAGAGTATCCCTTTTCGCCCAGTACTTCGTTAATATCCAGGTGCGCTTTGTAATCGTTGATATCAAACGGCGCTTTAGCCATGGCGTCGCGCTCTTCTTTGCTTACTTCCTGCACATCATCGTAAAAGCCCGGTATAGTTATGCGGTGGTTCTCATCATGCATGCTGGCTATCATATCGCACAGCACATTAATAGGGTTAGCTACGGCACCGCCATATACACCGCTGTGCAGGTCGCGGTTAGGGCCGGTAACTTCTACCTCCAGGTAGCTTAAGCCACGCAAACCGGTAGTTATACTCGGCTGTTCGTTGCTTATCATGCTGGTATCTGAGATAAGAATTACATCTGCCTTTATCTTGTCTTTATAATCATTGGCAAACTGCTCCAGGTGCACCGAGCCTACTTCCTCTTCACCCTCTATCATAAACTTTACATTACAAGGCAGGCTGTTGTTCTTCATCATCATTTCAAAGGCCTTTACGTGCATATACATCTGGCCCTTATCATCGCAGGCGCCACGGGCGTAGATATTGCCATCCTTTACCACCGGTTCAAAGGGAGGGCTATTCCATAAATCCAACGGGTCAGCGGGCTGCACATCATAGTGGCCGTAAACCAACACGGTAGGCAGTTTGGTATCAATTATCTTTTCGCCATACACCACCGGGTAACCTTTGGTGGCTATCACTTCAACCTTATCAGCTCCGGCTTTTTTCAATTGCTCACTTACAAATTCAGCTGCCTTGTTTACATCACCGGCATATTTTTCATCGGCACTAATGCTTGGTATACGCAGCAGGTCCAGCAATTCATTCAAAAAACGTTCTTTGTTTTGCTCAAGATAGGGAAGGAGATTATCCATATAGTTTGTTTGATTTTTTAGGTTGATTTATCGGCAGCGAAAATAGAAAAGGTTGGCAGTTTAGCGCCTGATTTCATTCATGCCTTTTTATCTGCATTCCGCCTTTATTCGTGCATTCGTGGCCATGTATTTCAGCTTTGCTATTTTAGCCCGCAACAATGAAACTTCACCGCAACCTTTGCAACGCCGTAATAGCCGGCCTTAAAGATATTTTACTGGATAAAAAGCAAGCCGACGTTACCGTAAGCAACCTGCTGCAAAGCAACAAAAGCTGGGGCGTGCGCGACCGTAACTTTATAGCCGATAACATTTACAGCATAGTGCGCTACAAGCGCCTGTATGAGTTTTGCATGGGCGATGAACTATTTGGCGAAGTATCGCTCTGGAAACTATTTGGCACCAAACTAATACTGGATGGTGCAGACCTACCCGATTGGGAACATATCAACGAACTGAACCGCGACGAAACACTCAAACGTTTTGAAGAGGCAAAAACGATTAGAAAAATTCGCGAAAGCATACCCGATTGGTTCGACCAATTAGGCGTAAAAGAAATGGGCGCCGAAGTGTGGGAGAAAGAGATAGCAGCCCTTAATACACAGGCGCAGTTTTCTATCCGCATCAATACATTAAAAACAAGCCCTCATATTCTCAAACGCCTGTTTACCGATGAGGGCATCGAGTTTGCCGAAGTAGCAGAAGCACCCGATGCTCTGCTGATTAAAGGTAAGCGCAATTTCAGAAACCATACCGCTTACAAAAGCGGCCTGTTCGAAATTCAGGATATCTCCTCACAACTGGTGGCCCCCTTTGCAGAGCCGGGCACAGGTATGAATGTAATTGACGGCTGTGCCGGAGCAGGTGGCAAGTCGCTGCACCTTTCGGCATTAATGCAAAACACTGGTGAGATACTTTCGGTAGATATACACCAGAACAAGCTGGATGAACTGGAACGCCGGGCAAACCGCGACGGATGCAAAAATATTAAGACCATGCACGCCGATAAGCTTACCGGCCATTACCGCGGTCTGCTGCAATCTTTTGCCGACCGCATATTAGTAGACGTGCCCTGCTCGGGCACCGGTGTGCTGCGCCGCAAGCCCGATGCCAAATGGAGCCTTACGCCTAAGTTTTTAGGGGAGTTGAAAGAAGCACAGGCACAGATTTTAAGTGAGTATGCACCTATGCTTAAAACCGGTGGGCTGTTGGTGTACTCTACCTGTAGCATTCTGCCATCGGAAAACGAATTGCAGGTAAAAGCTTTTTTAGAGAGGCACAGTAATTTCGAGTTAATAGAAGATAAACGCATATCACCAGCCGATACAGGTTTTGATGGTTTCTATATGGCGAAAATGAGGAAGGTGTAATTGTATTCTGCATTCACGGGCTTCCAGCCCGTTTTAAATAAAGATTATTCCGCTTATCAATTGCCGTTGGTTTCTAACCAACGGTTGGTGCTTTTATAATTCACTATGCATATTTTATTTCTTCGGCTCCAACTCAATCGGGTGCTTCAGTATTTTAACCGAATAGGAGTTAGGTATAATTTTTTGACCATGTGTAAGTGCATATACCTTGGTAAACTCTGCCCCAAAGTAAAGTATAATGGCTGAGTAATACACCCATACCAGTATTAAAATAACGGAACCTGCGGCACCATACACCGATGCAATAGCCGAGCTGCCCAGGTAAGCGCCTATGGCAAATTTACCTATCATAAACAAAAAGGCAGTAAACGAAGCACCTACCAGGCAGTCGCGCGTTACAAGTTTACCATCGGGTAGTGTTTTAAATATAAGCGTAAACAGCAGGGTGATGATAACGAATACAATTACCAGGTTTATAATGTAGAAGATGTAAAAAGCATCTTTAGGAAAAACTGCAGTAAAGCGGTCATACAAAAGGTCGGTCACAGAATTTACAATCAGGCCGACTAATAATAGAAAACCCATAGAGCCTATCATAGAAAACGACATCAGCCGGTTTTGTATAAACTTAACTACACCCCGCTTGGGTTTAGCCACTATGCCCCATATATAATTTATAGAAATCTGAATTTCAGAAAATACACCCGATGCACCTATAAGCAATACAACTACACCAAAGGTAGTTATAAAAGTATTGCTGTTTGATAGCGATACATTTTTTATGGTTTCCTGTATCTGCAGGGCTGCGCTGCTGCCTACCAATCCTTTTATCTGCCAGAAGATGCGGCCCTGTACAGCCTCTTTACCCCAAAAAAAGCCACAAAAGCTTATTATGATGATAATAAGCGGTGGCAGCGAAAAGATAGTGTAGTACGACAACGCTGCACTGAGTTGCAGTGCATTATCGTCAATAAAGCCATGCAGGCTGTGCTTAAGTAGGTAAACTACCTTGTGGGCCCATTCCTTTAATTTCATTAGCACTTAATTATCCTGTTTGTGATTGTATTTGTCTCTCGAATTTCCCCCTCCACGCATTAGTATTATCACCAGTATAGTTACCAGTATCAACCCACCCATAATCCATAAAGTATCTGTTGTAAACATCGTTCTCTGGTAAAATGTAGCCCACCTTTAGGGCTTACAGTACACAAGTTAACTATTCAATAGTGCCCATAGGTTAATAAAGCACAATGGCGCTACTTACAGGCGTTTTAAACCGGAATTATCGGCTGCGGATAAACGTTATTGTAAAACTTATACTTTAGTTGCTTCATGCAGAAATACTTCATAGCGCTACTTTTGTTGTTATCCGCCAGGCTTCTGGCCCAGTCCGATACGTCGTTGTATCTCATTCCTCAGCCCAAACAGGTAATAACAGGCAAGGGCGCATACAACTTTACCAAGCCCTATGCTATACAACCTGTCAATACCCGCGCCTTCAATGCGCAACTGGTGCAGGATGCCATTGCTGCCAGGTTCAGCATGGCGCAGGTACCTGCGGCTATGGCCAAAAGCAACATACAGCTGATACGTGCCGATGGTGCTGCGCTTGAGCAGGTGCTGGTATTCGAAAAGCTATTGCCTCCTTTCGATATAGGCAATGAGGGCTATATACTATCGGTGGCAGAGAATAGGATAAGGGTTATTGCTAAAACCGATACCGGTGTGTTTTATGGTGCCCAAACGCTGATACAGTTACTGCAGGCTAATAGCAAAGAAGGAAACATACCCTGCCTAACCATTTACGATAAGCCCGATATGCAGATGCGCGGCTGGCAGGATGATATCAGCCGCGGGCCTATACCTACACTGGCTTTTTTAAAAGAGGAGATACGCCGCATGTCATCTTTCAAACTCAATACCTTTACCCTGTACACCGAGCATGTATTCAAACTAAAGAAGCACCCCACCATTGCCCCGGCAGATGGCATTACAGCCGAGGAGATAAAAGAGCTTACTGCTTTTGCTAAAGACTATTGTGTAGATGTTATAGGCAATTTCCAGTCCTTCGGCCACTTTAATAAAATATTGAAGGTACCGGGCTATGGACAACTAAGCGATGATGAGCATACGCTATCACCGGCTAAAGAAGAGTCGTATAAGTTCCTTGCCGATGTATACAGCGAGGTAGTGCCTGCTTACAGCAGCAACTACTTTCACATAAACTGCGATGAGGTAGCGCTGGGTAAAGGGGCTGCTAAAAAGATGGTGGACTCACTGGGCATAGATGAGGTGTATGCGCTGCACATCAACCGGATAGATTCCCTGCTAAAGCCCTACAATAAAAAGATAATGATGTGGGGCGATATAGCGGTGCGCAATCCCAAGATTATTGAGCGACTGCCTAAAGATATGATCATTGTATCGTGGGGTTATGCCGAGATGGCAAGCATGGATGAGGAGATTTTGCCATTTGTAAAATCGGGCTTTCAGTTTATTGTGGCGCCGGGCGTTAGCGGCTGGATGCGCAGCTACCCCGACCTTAACCGAACTACCATTAATATCTATAACTACCTCCGCGATGGGTATAAAAACAAAGCCATTGGGTTTATTAATACAACCTGGGATGATGACGGGCAAAACCTGTTCAACAACAATTGGTACGGGCTGGTATGGGGCGCAGATTGCGGCTGGAATGCACCACTAAACGAACCGGTAAAGCAATCAGAAGAAACCCGGAAGGCAAGGCTAATATCCTTCAACCGGTGCTACAACAAAGTGTATTTTAATACCGGTAAGGATGTAACGGCTTTGTTGTGGGGTATTTCTAATTTAAAGAGCGGACCGGTTAAAAACTGCCTTTCAACCACAAGCATCTGGAATGACCTGTTACCTGACTATACAGTAATACCCGATAATTACGAGCGCAGTAACTTTGCCTTGATTAGGACCATAGATAGCTTAAGTGTAGAAGTGAATAAGTTGAAGTCTGATTTTACCAGGAGAGAAGAAGAGTTTGCGCTATTGCCTTTTGCGTTGCGGCAGGCGCGGCTGGTTGCCGGCAAGAACCTGTTGGGTATAAAACTAAAGCAATACGTAAGTGCAGATACATTATTGGGTGTGGACTATTTTAGGAAAGACTTTAACGCTTTGGCCGATACTATTAAATCCCTTAGAGCAGGTTACGGGCAGTTATGGAAGCTGGAGAACCGCAACTGGTGGTTAGATACGGTGTACGCCTTGTATAATGGCTTTGGCCAAAAGCAGGATGATTTAAAAGGTGTAACCGTAATCAGAGCATCTGATAAGTTGGTAAATGGCAAGCGTGTGTTTACGCTCCGCTCCGTATTCAATAACCTGCCGGTGTATTACACTACAGATGGTACTGTACCTACAGCCAAATCGAAAAAGTATAGCCAACCGTTTTACGCCGATAGCAGCCTGCTGATTAAAGCAAGGGTAATAGATAATAACCGCTTGTACGATGTGCAGGCCGATAGCTTTATTTTTCACAGGGGCATAGGCAAACTGTATAAACTAAACACGCCCTGGCATGCCGATAATGCTACTTACGCTGCGCGCGGTGCTTTAGCCTTATTAGATGGCCGCAGGGGCACGTTTACTAACTTTAGCGACGGCCGCTGGCAGGGCTATAGCAACAGCAGTGATATAAATATTGAGCTGGATATGGGTGGTATAACTCCATTAAACAAGCTTACTATGGGTTTTGCGCAGTTAATGCGCTACGGCATATTGTACCCTAAGCAGATTGAAGTAAGCACCTCGCAGGATGGTACTAATTACACCCTGGTGCAAACAGTGCAGAATACTATTGATGGCAATACCGAAGCGCGGTCTACGCACGACTATGTTATTCCTTTAAGCGGTATAAGCACCCGGTATGTAAAAGTGGTTGCCAAAAGTATAGGCCCCTTGCCCGATTGGCATTATTCAAAAGGTACTACTTCATGGTTATTCGCAGATGAGATTATAGTAGAGTAGGCTATTGCAATTCAATCTTGCTAAAGAATAGCATAGCTACAAACAGCACCGTAAAAACAAGCACCAGCAGCACCATATCCTGGTTATTCAGCAGCCATTTTTTCACCTGTTCCATGCTCTGTAATTAGTACTCCTAATATACAAAACATACTATCTTTTGGGGCATTTTTTACAGCGCTTGCCGTCTTTATAGTTCTTGCAGCACTTGTCGCGTTTACTCATCGACAGCTTCGACATTAGCTGCCTTAAAACACAAGGTGTATCGTTAGTTGGTTTCGTCTCTTTGCAGATAATCATGGCCGCAGCTTACTTTATTTTTTAATTAAACCCATCCATACAGCTATAAATATGCCTATCCATATCAGGCCCTTGATTAAAAAGAACATAAAGCCCGCAAAGCCTATGCGCTTAAGCCATAGCCTGGTTTTGCTTTCGCCTGTTTCTTTTTGTTGTTCGCTCATCGCGATATTACGTTGTATGTTTTAAATGATGACTTCATTGGGGCCGGTTTACCCTCTGCTTTTGCTTTGGCCAGGTCTTCAAATCCACGCTTATGCCCCTCTATAAACTCCGGCGAACCGGTCCATGCTTTAAATGCCTCTTCGCTCTCCCAAAAACTTACTATCAGGTAACTGCTCTGTCCATCCTGCGGTTTAAGCACATTCATGTTTTTAAAGCCGGGCATGCGGTCTATGGCATGTGCGCGGCTGCCAAACAGTTGCTCAAATCTCGTTTTATAGTCCTCGTTGCAGTCTATATAATTAATGGCAACGAAATTATTCTCTGTATTCATATTTCTGTGGTTTTGCTCGGTTTATTTAATTAAAAGGTGTTGAATTTATTTTGTTTAACAAGTTCGTTCAGTTTTATGCCTAGCGTAAAGTAGAAGGTAAGCGGCTCGGCCGGTATTATACCGGGGCCGGGGTAACTAATAGCCCTGCGTGTGTAGTAAATGTTATTGGTAAAGTTGTTGATGCCCGCCTGTAGCTGAACGCACTTAATGGAGTATTTGGCGCTCCAGTCCATTACATAGTAGGCGGGTATTACCCCGTTAACTGCCGAAGCCGTAAACTTAGCATTGGTAGCGTCGGTAAACTGCTGGCTGGTAAAAGCGGCATTAATCGTAGTAGAGAATTTCTTATACCGGTAAGTAATACCGCCCCGCACATTCAGCTGTGGTGCAAACTCCAGCGATTTACCTATTACACTTTTGTATTCTGATTTAATGTAAGTAGCATGCGTATAACCCATGGATACAAACAATACCAGGTTACCGCTGCGTTTAGATATGGCCGCTGCGTGAAACACATCTGCTTCCGCAAATAATTCAACACCAAAGCTGCGCGTGCTGCCCACGTTGGTAGTGTAGCGGTAAATATTGTAGGCGCTGTCTGCCATTTGTATCTGGCCTATGCGGTTGGTGTATTGCAGCCAGAAAGCGCTTACATCGAAATTAAACCAGTTATTGATGTTACCCCGGTAACCTAAATCTACATTAAAGCCGGTTTCATCGCGCAGCGCCGGATTGATAACCTGGCTGGTGCGCACCACGCGCATATCGGTAAAAGTAATACCGCGGTAGTTTTGCGAAAAGTTAGCATATAGCTCTGTATTCTTCCATACATGGTAGCTAACACCAAGGCCCAGCAGCACAAAGTTCCGGTTGAAAGCCCGCTGCTCGTAGGTGCGGGTGGTGTCTACAATATCGTTGGCAATCTGCTTATAATATCCATTGGCTTTGGTACTGATGTGCTCGTAGCGGATACCTGGGGTTATTTTTACAAGGTTGCCGATATTGAACACGTTTTCGGCAAACAGGGCAATGTTCATACCCGGAAAAGAGTAGTCGGAGCCCACCAGGCTATCACTTACAAAATCGAAATTCGCTTCACGGCTGTTATCGGTAAAGCCTTGTGCCTTTTTGGTTTCGCCGCGGTAAAAACGCCCGCCTACCAGCAGCGATGAGAGATTTTTTTTGATATAGTATTTCCATACATAGCGGGCTTCGGCACCTATGTTGCGGTAGCTGTCTTTTATCAGGTCGCGGTTGCGTGTTTCATCGTCGGTGCGGTTGGTAGGGCCCAGATAACCTGCCGCACTGCGCGAACCAATAAAGCCCCATACTCGCACATTTACCTGGTGAAAAGCATTGTGCTTGTAGTTCAGGTTCAGGGCAATAATGTTCCAGTTGGTAGCAAACCAGTTGCGCCGGCGCAATGATTGACGGGCGTTCTGCTCAAACTGTGCATCGGTAAGCCCGCCGGCTTGTTGAGTAATGTATTTAGAGAAGGTGTATTCTGCATTTATCATTAACCGCTCGGTGCATTGGTAACCCAGGCTGGCAAAAGCATTATGCAGCTTATAAGCGGCATTTGGCCTCCAGCTATCGCCTTGCTTATAATTGTAGTAACCGTAGTAATGGAAACAATTTACGCTGCCGCCAATGCTGTTGAAGGTGCTTACCAGCTTATAAGCGCCGGCAGTAGTATACGATGTCCATTCAATTTTTTTGTCGGGAGGCGGGCGCTGCAATACATAGTTAACCATACCGCCAAACTGCGGACCATATTGCAGCGAGGCCGCACCACGTACTACTTCTATGCGGTCTACAGCCTCTGCCGGTGGCACATAGTAGCTTTCGGGGTAACCCAACGCATCGGCGCTCATATCATACCCATTTTGCCGGGTATTAAAGTTAGAGGTCCGGTTGGGGTCAAGGCCGCGGGTAGCAATGCCCAGCTGCAGGCCGGCAGCATCGCTCTCCCAAATATTTATGCCGGGAACTTTACTAAATATCTGGCGCGATGAGTTAGTGGCCAGCGACACATTCATGTCCTTCATTACTATCACCTCATTTTTCTTACCATCGTATATAGCAGTGCCTTCTACGGCTTTCAGGCGGGTAACGCCAAAGCTGCCCTGGTTACCATCTACCGTTACAGTAGAAAGCTCTTTTACAAAAGGTACGAGCTTGATAGGCCCTATGTTTACATCTTTATCTTTAACTATTACTTCTACGGCATTGCGCTCAAACAATAAGTTTTTGAACGTAACTCTATAAGTGCCCGGGCTAAGATTAGCAATTGAAAAATTTCCCAGCGAGTCGGTATACTTTTTAGTGTTCAGCTTTTCTATAGAAACGGCTACTCCGGCTACCGGTGTACCTGTTTCGTTTTCTACCGTACCTTTAATAGCATAAAACTGCGCTTGCGATATGCAACAGGCAATTATTAATAAGAGGGAGAGTATGCTCTTTCTCATTTATTGCGCGCTTGCCAGTATCCAGTTTTTGTTAGTTAAATCATCTTCTACTGCGGCCAGGTTTACTTTAGGGTCTATCAAGAGCTTGCTGCCCATGCCGTTAATTGTAACATAGGCCTCGGCATATACTTCATCGGTGTTGTGTACTGTTTTTAAATGTTGAGCAAACTGCCATTTCATGTCCGGTTGTGTGCTCATTTGCTTCTCTTGCTGTGTGGTAAGGAAATCGTGGTTGTTTATCTCTATCAGCTTGCCGTTGGCAGTCTTTACATGAAAGAAAACCAAACCCGCTTTTTCCATCAGCATTACGCGCCAGCTAAACCGGTAGCCCTGCTCATGGGTAAATAAATTACCGGGGTATAGGGTGTAACGAAAAGGTAGCAGGGCCTGCACGGTGAAGTGTATTGCTAAAACGATAATGAGTATTGATTGATAACTGAAGATTGACAGTTGAGGGGTTTTTATGGGCTGCTCATTTGTATTTATTGAAGACTGCCGACTATCGACTGCGGACTGAATCAACTTCTCGTGAAATGCCACCGGTAAAAACACGGTAGCACATACTATCATTATAAAAGGAAACATGCCAATGCCGGGGAATAGTATGGCCGTTAGTACATGAAATATTATTACTGCTGCGTAGGCATACCAAACGGTGCGGCGTTTAAAAAGAAAGAATGCGATGCATACATCAAACAACATTCCGCACCAGCTGAAAATGTAAGGTAGTGCAGGTTCGTTTAATAAATTACCAATAACCGGCAATTCGTTTTTAGAAGGTAGCCAGACTTTTAGCGGCATGGCATGAAGCAGCCAGTCGGTATTTATCTTGGCAATGCCGGCGAAGAAATAAACTGTAGCCATTTGCAGTTGCAATGCAAGAATAGCCCAGCGTGGTACTTGCGGTATACCATTCTTCAAACTAAAGATATTGCCCGTAGAAGGCAGCAGGCAAAGCAAAAAACTGATTATGCTGATAAAGTAATAGTGGTTGAGATAATTTGTTTTATCTATCAATTCTACATAGGTAAACAGCAGGAAGAACGTAATGCTGGCCAACCTGTATAAATACCCCGTGGCTATCAGTAATGCGGCCACCATCATTATGGCAAACACCGAATAAATGCCGGCGGCACCCAATGGCTTTACCCATTCAAAACCATAGAAGGTAAAGAAGAATTTTGGTTGTATGTAAAGTGCATCTATCCACCCGTTGGCAGCAAAGCGCACCAATGATAAGAACATCATAACCCCAAAGGCCACGCGGAACACAATGAGCGGAGCAGCACTTTGCAGTTTAGTTAAAAAAGCAAATGCGCTACCTGCGGCAAACCTTACTTTGCTGACTGCAGGTTGAGTAATATGTATGTTTTGCTTAATCTCCATCGTTATCAGCATAGTTAATTACTACGCCCAGGTTACTACTCATGTCTACTTTTACAAGTACTACTAATCTTTTAATCTCTAAAAAAAGGGTTTCCATCTGTGGCTTATTGGTAGTAAGCGCTGTGGCATAATCTACCGGTATGTTTTGCGCTGCCAAAATGGTTTTGTCAAATTGGTTTGTTATCTCGGTAGCCAGCGGTGTGCCGTTATAATCGGCCCCTATCTGGTTAAGGTAATCATCAAAACCGGTACCGGTACCACCCTGGTAAAGGGTTTTCATTTGTTGCAGGTTCTCTATTAAAAGCTCTTTTGAATACATGGCATAGAATGCCTCCAGGGAGTACGGCGAAATGGCCCCACCCGATACAATGCCCACGTAACCAAGGCTGTTGCCCACCCGCTCGCGGCGGTTTCTTTCCAACTCCATCGATAGGTCGTTTACCAGCATGCCGGTAGAACTACCCACATCGGTGCCAGATGCCTGTATAAATGTATTCAGGTAATCGCCGCTCCAACCTGCGCTGGCCGCAGCTGCCTTGGTATTTAGCTCGCTTACTATATCCGCTAAATACTGTTTACGTTTGGCGGCATTTGCATCGGTAGCAAACAGCGCAACCACCTCGGCCGCAGTTTTGCTATACAGCAGGTAGTCAAGCGCCGGAAACCCCTTGGCAGGAATATTATTAGCTGTGTTTAAATCGTATACACCACTTACTATATTGTCGTTAATCTGGTTGGTATCAGCCGGAAAGCTATTGAAAGAATTGCGCATGTATTGCGAGGGGGTGAAATCATAAATTTCTACCGCCTGGTACTTTACATAGGCATTTATATAAGATTGCTTTAGCGAATCGAGGCTCGCCACACCCGGTGAGGCAATAAAAGCATTAGCCTGATTTTGAAGAGCTAATGTGGTAGACGCCAACGTGGTATAAGCCGGTGCTATTATATTGTTGCCCAGGTTGGTAAGCATGGCTGTGCGGTCAAAGTTATCTTTGTTCTTCTCCACACAGCCCTGCGCTGCCAACAGAATTAATACAGGTAAAGCAATCTTTAAAATTCTCATAGTTGTTTTTTACAATTGGTCTTTTACCGCTTCGAAACCGTAGATGGTGCTAAGCAAATTTTTAGCAGCCTGTAAATCTGTCTCACTCACGTTGTAGAAGTTGGTGCCGAAGTAACCCAGCAGCGTTTGAATCTGGGTATCGGTAATTTTTTTGCCGGGGTTATATCTCAGCGATTTGATAATAAAGTAACCTTCTGATAGCTGGTGGTGGCGGGCACCGGCATTGCTAAGGTCGGCTAAGGCCCCATTAATGTAGTGCACTGCAGTTCCTGCCCATCCTTTCTCAATATTCTCGCGTATAATAGCTACTTGCTCTGTTACAGTTTCATCGTCACCATTATCAATAGCTGCACGCCCTTTAAGGAAAGCGTTCATGGTAGTTGTGCCATTGCTTAGCAGTGCGTTGCGATCGTTGCAGTATTTGCCCACATGCACCAGGCCTGTAGTGTTTGCCGGGTAATCAACTGGCACACCGTAGTAACCAAAAGCTTCATCCCAGTGGTGCTGGCGGTCGGCAATTGCTACCTGTGCACCTATTTTGTCTTCGCTTAAGTATACAGCAGTTATCTGGTAGTAAATCAATCCGCCCTGCAGGCCTTTTTCTACAGCTTCTTTATATTCTAAGCCATTTTCGTCTACCAGGTAACGGCTGTTTCCATTGGTTAATATGCCTGAGTTTCCATTGGTGGCAGTGTTTCCGTTGTTCAGGCTGGCAGCAGCAGCGCCATCTAACCAGGCTTCTAATACGCTCTGCTCAGTTGCAAAGGTTTTATCTTTTAGTTGTTTGCCCGATGTATTAAGGGTATCGTTGGTAAACGGGTTTCCCGTATTGCTGTACATATTTTTTAGTAACTGCGCATTGAGCACAGTACCTGCCACAGTTCCTTTTCTTACTTCGGTAACCAAGGCGCTTATCATTTGCAGGCGGGTTTTCTGGCCGCTGTAATCAACGTTGCTGAAATTGTAGGTTGAGGGAACGTCGTAACCCTCTTTTTTGCACGACTGAAAGCTCAAAATAAAGGCAAAGGCTGAGAGAAGAAGCAGAGATTTTTTCATTGTGTGTTTGGTGTTTGTTTAGATTTGTTCTAAATAATTTTTGTGCCGCAAATCTATATGCCCCACGCGATAATCCAAATTTATTTAGACAAAATCTAAATGATTTTTGTCAGTGTGTTTAATTGGCGTAAAGTGCAGGTAACCAGTTATATAGGAGGGAAGGAGGCGAAGACTAAACCATCCTTAATTGTATGTTTTACTAAAAAGTTACAATACTTTAGATATCCATAACCTTAAAACTTCTGTAAACAAGTGCTTTTATTACATCTTTGTTTTAAGAGAGCCCCTGTATGAAACAATTTTCCTCATTAGTGAAACTTAGCCTGACAGCTGTATTGGCATGTACCGTTTTGGGCCTGCTAACCCAATGTAAGCGTAAAGCCGCCAAGAAAGTGGAAGCTATGGTAACTACCGCTGTGGGGCAAACCTGCCTTAACCCTTCGCAGTTGCTGGGCCGTAAATTGTTTTTCGATACCAACCTTTCTAATCCACCGGGTCAATCGTGTGCTACGTGCCACATGCCTAACCGGGGGTTCAGCGACCCGGAAGAATTTCCTGTTTCGCGCGGGGCAATTAAAACCTCTTTTGGTACGCGCAATTCGCCTACAGTGGCCTACGCCGCATTTACCCCCTATTTTCATTATGACTCTACCGAAGAGGCTTACATCGGAGGCCTGTTTTGGGATGGCCGTTCAGCTACTTTATCCGAGCAGGCACGCAATCCTTTGCTTACTCATAACGAGATGAATAACACCAATAAAGAAATGGTGGTAGAGCAGGTGAAGAAATCGGAATACAAAGATTTGTTTTTGTATGTGTTTGGCAGAGGTGCGTTTAAAGATGTAGATAAAGCATTTGAATATATTACCGAAGCGCTTGAAGAGTTTGAAGAAACTGCTGAGGTAAACACCTTTAGCAGCAAGTTCGATTATTATTTAAAAGGTCAGGCACAGCTAACTGAAGCTGAGGAGCGCGGCCTCAAAATTTTTAATGATACTGCCAAAGGTAATTGCGCAGCCTGCCATCCATCTACACCTGACCCGTACACTGGTTTGGTTTTATTTACAGATTATACCTACGATAACCTGGGCGTGCCGGTTAACCCAAGGGTTAAAGACCTTGATAAAAAATACAAACCCGATTTAGGGCTGGGTGCTATTGTAAAACAAGCCAGCCAAAACGGAAAATTTAAAGTGCCTACGCTGCGCAATGTGGCGGTAACCGCCCCTTACTTTCATAACGGAGTGTTTAAAACACTAGAGGAGGTAATGGATTTTTACAACGACCGCGATAGCGGTAGGTTTGGTGAGCCCGAGGTAAAAGAAAATGTGAACACGGATGAACTGGGTAACCTTAAACTTACCAAACAGGAAATGGATGATGTAGTAGCATTTATGAAAACGCTTACCGATGGCTACCTTCAGCAACCGGTGCGTTAGCCTACAAATTTATAACCCACTCCCCGCACTGATACAAAGTATTCAGGATTAGAAATGTCTTTTTCGAAATAGCGGCGGATGAATACCATGAAGTTATCGAGGGTGCGCGAATTGGGTTGATGCTTTTTATCATAACCCCAAAGCTTACTATACAAAAATGCCCGGCTTAGTGGTTTATCTTTATTGGTAATAAGCAGCTTGGCCAGGTCAAACTCAAGTTTGCTCATGTTTACTTTGGTGCCGTTTACCCCTTTTGCCTCCAGTGTAGTAAAGTCAATCCAGCAATCGCCGAAGTATACTATATCGTGGTCTTTGCGCAGGTCGTTTTTAAATAACAGCCTGTTTATTTTCAGCATTAATTCGTCCAGGTTAAAGGGCTTATTGATGTAATCATCGGCTCCTACGCGCAGGCCATGCATACGCGACTGGTGATCGTTTTTGGCAGATATAAAAACAACCGGCGTGTATTTATCTTTCTCGCGGAAGTGCATACATATCTGGTAACCATCGGCCTCGGGCAACATCACATCCAGCAATAGCAAATCAGCATGGTGATGTTGCAGAAAGGTAATGGCTTTACCACCGGTTTCGCAAAGGTGTACGGTGTAATCTTCCGCCTCCAGGTTTAGCTTTAGGGCATAGGCAATCGCCTCTTCATCTTCTACCAGTAAAATAGTTTTGCCCTTGCTCATCAGAAAGTAACACTTGCTTTTACTGTTTTATCGCCGCGCTTTACTACTACCGGCACTGTGTCGCCTTTCTTAAATTTAGAAAGCGCGTTCATGTAACCGTATATGTCATCTATCTTCACGTCTCCCAATTCTATAAGTATATCGCCATCCTTCAGGCCGGCTTTTTCTGCTGGCTTATCTTTGTTCACTGCATCCATGCGCAGGCCTTTGCCCTGGTAGCTGTAGTCAGGCATTATACCCAAGGTAACCTTAAACGATGTTTTGGCGCTCTCTTTGCTTTGTGTTTCAAAGAATTTCATTTGCGGTAACGCAGAGAAATCAGTAATAATATCCAGCATATACTCCAGCACTTTTGCTTCGCCAGTGTAGTTTATTTTTTCAGGGTCATCGCCGCTTTTGTGATAGTCGCTGTGCTGGCCGGTAAAGAAATGCAGTACCGGTATCTTCTTCAGGTAAAAGGATGTCTGGTCGCTTGGCCCTACACCGGCTGAATCCAACACCAGTTTAAACCGGTTACGGTTAAGTGCGTTCAGTTTATCTACAAATACATCGCTCGTGCCTACGCCATATATCATCAGCTTTTGGGTAGAGTCAACCAGCCGGCCTACCATATCCATATTTAGCATGCATTGCACTTTTTCTAGTGGTAACGTTGGGTTATTGGTAAAATACTTAGAGCCTATCAAGCCCGCCTCTTCTGCCGAAAAGCACATGAACAGGAAATTTGTTTTCTCAGTCACATTATTGTTGCTCAGGTAGTGAGCCAACTCAATTACACCGGCACTGCCCGATGCGTTATCATCTGCCCCGTTATGTATTTTTCCTTTCGCGTCTTTCTCCAGTGAGGACCCACGGCCATCTTCGCCCAGGTGGTCAAAGTGAGCGCCTACTACAATTGTTTTAGCGGCACCATTATCTAAAAAACCAATGATGTTTCTACCGGTATATTTTTTGCCGGTATTGTGTACCGTATCGTGCGGGTTGTTGCTTTGCCTGTAAGTAAAGGGCTGAAAGTAACCATCGGTTCCCAGTGGCTTTAATCCGTATTTTGCAAAATGGTCAGCAATATAGGTGGCAGCAAGCTTTTCGCCTTTGGTGCCCGGTGCCCTGCCTTTTAATTTATCCGATGCTAAGTAATAGATATGCTTTTTAACCAGTGTGCTATCTATACGCTGGGCATTAACGGGGTATATACATACTAATAATAGTATAAGTGTAAAACATCTTCTCATGTCAGGCCAGTGGTTCGTTCGTTTGGTTGAGTCAACTTCAATGCAATATTATATGGATAATTGAGTGTTTAGATTGTGTCTAAACTGTTTTTACGAAATAGTTACAGAAAAGGACTGGTTTGAATAAAAAATGACAATTCCATGACAATTGAAGATTGTGATAATTAAATTTAGGCAATGTTTACACTACTTTAATTACGATAGCAGAGCATTTATATTTACCAGATATGTCAGGATTCAGGCAAAAGTTAATTATAGAATTTGATATTTCATATGACGTGACTTGCACGTTAAATGATGTTGTAAATTCATGCGTCTTATTTCTGAAAGGCTATTTCGCAGAAATGGACTATAAAATTGTTTTTGTAGATGTTAAAAACGAAGGGTCTGGGTTTGAACTTTTGCTATACGAAGAAAGTGATGCTGTATTTCCAACTACGTCTTATCATTTATTTTATGAACTGTTTGATAGCCGTGTAAAATATATAGAAATTGTTGATGGTAGTAATCTGGCAAGTAATACTATGAATCAGAATGATTTTTTTAAACGATTAGTTGAGTGGCTAAATAAGGGCCAAAGGATTGAGCGGGCTATGCACTTGGGTGATGTAGTTTTTAATGGTTACGGTCAGGCCTTTGCTAATATGGAAGCATTCAGAGGCGAGTATGCTTTGTATAATTATTATGCGGGCATCAAACCGTAAAGGCTACAAAAATATAAAGGCCGGACATTCATTGCCCGGCCTTTATATTTTTAGAAGGTGTTTTCTTACGAACCGCAACTTACACAGCCATCTTCCATGCTGCAGGTAGGGCCATCTATTTGTGTAGGCTCTATATCGCTTACATTGTTCGAGTTGTTATTCGTTGTTTCTGGTTTAGGTGTGTATGGTTGCACATCGTTTGTGGCTTGCTTCTCTACAGTAAACTGCACCGCTTGTGTAGCAGCTTGTGTGCGCAGGTAGTACATACCGGTCTTCAAGCCTTTGCGCCAGGCGTGGAAGTGCATAGAGGTAAGCTTAGATGCATTCGGATTATCTACAAACAGGTTAAGTGATTGGCTCTGGCAGATATATGCACCGCGGTCGGCAGCCATATCAATAATATTGCGCTGCTTAATTTCCCATACAGTTTTGTATAGTTCCTTTATATCAGCTGGTATCTCTGGTATGTTTTGGATAGAACCATTAGCAGATATGATCTTGTTCTTCATACTGTTGTTCCACAGGCCAAGGTTTACCAGGTCCTTCAGCAAGTGCTTGTTTACTATTATAAACTCACCGCTCAATACACGGCGGGTATAAATATTAGATGTATATGGCTCAAAGCATTCGTTGTTGCCAAATATCTGCGATGTAGAAGCCGTAGGCATAGGAGCTAACAACAATGAGTTTCTTACACCATACTCCTTTACTTCTGCTTTCAATGCAGCCCAATCCCAACGGTCGGTTGGTGTTACGCCCCACATATCAAACTGGAAAATACCCTTCGATACCGGTGAACCGGCAAACGTTTGGTAAGCGCCATGTTCTTTTGCTTCATCTTTGCTGGCGCTCATAGCCGCAAAGTACATGGTTTCAAAAATGTTCTTGTTCAGCATCTTGGCCAGGTCGCTTTCAAACGGCAAACGCAGCATGATGAATACATCGGCCAAACCTTGCACGCCTAAACCAATAGGGCGGTGGCGCAGGTTGCTGTTTTTAGCTTCTTCTACTGGGTAGAAGTTATGGTCGATGATTCTGTTCAGGTTTTTGGTAACCTGGTAAGTAACATCATATAATTTCTGGTGGTCAAACTTGCCATCTATTACAAAACGCGGCAAGGCAAGCGAAGCCAGGTTACATACCGCCACTTCATCAGGGCTGGTGTATTCCATTATTTCGGTGCACAGGTTGCTGCTCTTAATCGTTCCCAGGTTTTGCTGGTTGCTCTTGCTGTTAGCAGCATCTTTATAAAGCATATAAGGCGTACCGGTCTCTATCTGCGATTGCAGTACAGCAAACCAAAGGTCCTGCGCCTTTACAGTTCTGCGGGCGCGGCCTTCGCTTTCGTATTGTGTATACAATTTTTCAAATTCTGGTCCCCAGCATTCGCTCAGGCCCGGTGCTTCGTTAGGGCAGAACAAACTCCATTCGCCATTCTGTTCTACGCGCTGCATAAACAAATCCGGTATCCAAAGGGCATAGAACAAATCGCGTGCGCGCATTTCTTCTTTACCGTGGTTTTTGCGTAGGTCCAAAAACTCGAACACATCGGCATGCCATGGCTCTAAGTATACCGCAAAGGCACCTTTACGCTTTCCACCACCCTGGTCTACATAGCGGGCAGTATCGTTATATACGCGCAGCATAGGTATAATACCATTGCTGGTGCCGTTGGTGCCCCCTATGTAGCTACCTGTGGCGCGTATGTTGTGAATAGCAAGGCCTATGCCGCCGGCGCTCTGCGATATTTTAGCAGTTTGCTTTAGGGTATCGTAAATACCATCTATGCTATCCTCTTTCATGGTTAATAAGAAACAGCTGCTCATTTGCGGCTTAGGCGAGCCGGCGTTGAACAGGGTAGGAGTAGCATGTGTAAACCAGCGCTCACTCATCAGGTGGTAAGTCTTTATAGCCGATTCAATATCATGTTTATGAATACCCACTGCCACGCGCATATACATATGCTGTGGGCGCTCGGCTATTTTGCCTGCTATCTTTAATAAGTAAGAGCGCTCCAGCGTTTTAAATCCAAAATAATCGAACGCATAATCGCGGTCATATATAATAGTGCTGTCCAGCAGGTCGGCGTTCTCTTCTATTATCGCCATTACATCATCAGCTATCAACGGTAGTTTTTTACCGCTGGTGGCATCTACATAGTTGTAAAGGTTACGCATGGTATCCGAAAAACTCTTAATAGTGTTTTTGTGCAGGTTGCTTACTGCAATGCGCGAAGCAAGAATTGCATAATCCGGGTGCGTAATAGTTAATGATGCAGCTGTTTCTGCAGCCAGGTTATCCAGTTCAGTAGTTGGTACGCCTGCATAGATACCTTCAATGGTTTTTTTCGCTACTTCAATCACGTTTACCATTGGGCTAAGGCTATAGCTTAGCTTCTCTATTCGGGCGGTAACCTTGTCAAACTTTACCGGTTCCCTTTTTCCGTTTCTTTTTAATACAAATGTCATATCTGGTAATTAGTTTATTGGGTTAGTATATTTTGTTTGCAATGGTTAAGGTAGCTCTAAGCTTCCCTTCTTTTGCTGTACAATCGTTTTTGTTGTAAACCTCCATTTGTGCTGTGTCAACTATTTTGTAGACACTCCAAATTTTAGCTTGTGTATCAATGTTTTAAAAATCTTCGTCTGTACTAAACACCTGCGTCTCTTTGTTTCCCATCACCCCGGCTTTCTGGTAATCACCTACGCGCTTCTCAAAAAAGTTGGTTTTTCCCTGTAGCGATATCATCTCCATGAAATCGAAAGGGTTAGTGGCGTTGTAAAGTTTAGTATAGCCCAGTTCACCCAGCCATCTGTCGGCCACAAACTCAATGTATTGCTGCATTAGCTTGGCGTTCATGCCTATCAGGTCTACCGGTAGCGCTTCGGTAATAAACTCCTTTTCAATTATCACTGCATCGGTAATAATTTTGTGTACCTGCTCCTGGCTTAATTTGTTTTGCAGCATACCATACAGTAAGCAGGCAAACTCGCAGTGCAGGCCCTCATCGCGGCTTATCAGTTCATTGCTGAAGGTAAGGCCCGGCATCAACCCTCTTTTCTTTAACCAAAAAATAGAGCAGAAGCTACCGCTAAAGAAAATACCTTCTACGGCAGCAAAAGCCACCAGGCGCTCAGCAAATGTTCCGTTCTCTATCCAGCGCATAGCCCACTCGGCCTTTTTCTTTACTGCCGGCACAGTATCAATTGCATGAAATAGTTTGTGCTTTTCTTTCGGATCTTTAATATAAGTATCTATCAGCAGCGCATAGGTTTCGCTGTGTATGTTCTCCATCATTATCTGAAAACCATAAAAACATCTTGCCTCTGGCAGTTGCACCTCGCTCATAAAGTTTACGGCCAGGTTCTCATTTACTATACCATCGCTGGCAGCAAAAAATGCCAGTATATGCGATATAAAATGGCGCTCGCCATCGTTCAGGTTCTCCCAGTCTTTCAGGTCGCTGCTCAGGTCAATTTCCTCGGCAGTCCAAAAACTGGCTTCATGCCTTTTATACTGCTCCCATATCTTAGGGTAGTTAATAGGCAGTATTACAAAGCGGTCTTTATTTTCCTGAAGTAAAATTTCGTTTTGCATTAATGCGGTATTGTACAATTAGTTACTAAAAATTAAACCGGCAATAAGTTGAGGGGTGGCGATAGCTATCCCTTTGAAAACCAAAGGAGTTTATAGCTAAGCTTTGCCTCTATTGCGGAGGTCCGGCATAAATTGTTTTGGTGAGTATCTGGCTTAACCGGCAAAACCGGAAATACAGTTGCGCAACAGCCCGCGATTTTCACGTGGTTCCTTTTGTCTTCCGTTATGAAGTTACCAAAACAATATTTACAAGAACTGATGCAAGGATAAGGCTGGATGTAAACTCAAAACGTTGAAAATAATCACAGGGTGTTGATAAGGAATTTACGGCAAGTTTTACACAGCGCAAACCCTTGCTGGTATTGGTTTTTGCCCGATTTAATCACATCTGTTTGATGGCACAGAATTTTTTCTAAACCACAAAATAAATACGATCGAATTTTACTTCCAATCGGCAATAAAAAGGTTGGTATCGCGCGTGCCGTGGTTATCGCGGTTGCTGCTCCATACCAGTTTTTTTCCATCCGGCGAGAACATAGGGAAAGCATTAAAAATACTTTCGGTAGTTATCTGCTCCAGGCCGGTTCCGTCAAGGTTAATAGTGTATAACTGAAAGTCATATCCCTTTTGCGATGCATGGTTAGATGAGAAGATTATCTTCTTTCCATCAGGTGTGTAGAACGGTGCCCAGTTGGCTTTACCTAATTTGGTTACCTGTTTTAAATCGCTGCCATCGGCGTTGCAGGTGTATATCTCCATATTGGTTGGCGCTACCAGGTTACGCTCCAGCAAGTCCCTGTATTCTTTTACATCCTCAGCAGTTTGCGGGCGCGATGCGCGGAAAACCAAACGCTTGCTATCTGGCGAAAAGAAAGCCCCGCCATCGTAACCTAGCCCGGTGGTAATCTGCTTTTGATTTTTGCCATCTATATCCATTGTCCATAATTCTAAATCGCCGCTACGGGTAGAGGTAAACACAATTTTCTTTCCATCCGGAGATACTGTTCCTTCGGCATCATATCCCGGCGTATTAGTTAGTTGTTTTGTTACTACACCTTTTTTATTGGCTACAAAAATGTCGAAGTCCGAATAGATAGCCCACAGGTATTTACCGGGTATATGCGGCGGGGGAGGAGGGCAGCTATCAGCACCCAGGTGCGTAGATGCATAAAGTATCTCTTTGTTACCAGGTAAAAAGAAAGAGCACGTAGTTCTACCCTTACCGGTGCTAACAAGGTTAGGGCGGTAGGTAGTATCGCCTGCTGCTTTGGCTATGTCAATA
>DATGWP010000205.1:0-6221 GCA_035299425.1 Chitinophagales bacterium
CCTGCGTTGGCGGGATATAAACCACCACCTTACTTGACGCAGGGCTTATAGCGGTTACTGTAACGTTAGCCGGGCAGTTTACTACCGGCAGTACGGTATCCTGCGTTTGGTAATACATAAAATACGAAACCGTGTTGCCCGATGCATCCTGCGCGGTAACTTGCACCACAGTTACTTCGCTGGCTGTAAATGTGCCTGCTACAGGGTTTTGTGTTATAGTAGCGGCAGAACAGCTATCAGCAGCTGTAAACAAACCTGTAAAATCGGGCACCACACTCGAGCAATTGTTGAGTGCATTACTATCTGTAACAAACGTAACTGCCGGAGATGAGGTAAAATAAGGGATAATACTATCGTAAACAGTTACATGCTGCACGCAGGTTTTGCTATTGTTAGCGTTATCGCGGGCAGTCCATGTTACGTTAGTGATACCGGCTGTATAAACCGAAGGTGCATTGCTGGTTACACTCATTAAGCCGCAGTTATCCAGCGCTATTGGTGTACCTATGTTTACCCCTGCTATAGCACATGTATTACCCGGGGCATAGAAACTGGTATCGGCCGGGCAGGTAATAGTTGGCAATATGGCATCAGCCCCCGTGCTTACCACCACCGGTGGAGAAACATGCTCGCAGCCATAGCTATTAGTAACCGTTACGCGATAAGTGCCCGGTGTAGCCATAATACTTGCTGTAGTAGCACCGGTGTTCCAGCGGTAAGCTGTAAACGTAGTATCGGCAGATATAAGCACCGGTGAAGATGGACAGGCATACACGGCCGTAGCCGCAACAATTTGCGTAGGTGCCGGGTACTGGTTAATCTCCAGGGTATCT
Source organism: Chitinophagales bacterium (assembly GCA_035299425.1). GTDB lineage: Bacteria > Bacteroidota > Bacteroidia > Chitinophagales > LD1 > Bog-950. The sequence goes on from DATGWP010000205.1 coordinate 834, forward strand.
CTACCCGAGCAACCCATAGTATCGCGCAAAAACACAGTGTAACTGCCGGTATCGGTAATCAGCATTGGGTTGTTGCTGCTGCCGTTCCACCAGCGTATACTGTCGTACTCGCTGCGAAGGTTAACATACAAGGAATCGCCCGGTTCACATACGTACTGCACATCGTAAACATTCAGCTGTCCGCCGCGCAGGTTAATCATACGGAAGATAGTATCCTTACAACCAAAGTTGTTTTGGGTTACCACACCGTAGAATATTACCCCGCGCAGACCAACGCTGGCTGGCGTAAACTGCCCTTCGGCTGTAAAGCCAAGGCCTAAATAACGCTTACCGTCGGTAGTGTCAAAGTTTACAGCAGGGCTGGTAGTACAGTACTCCGGCAACGTGTAAGGCAGGTTGTAGAACTTAGTCTTTACACCTATCAGCGCCGTATCGGTTGCGGTACAAGCGTTTTGTGTTACGGTGTATATCACGGTATCAATACCCTCCGTCATGTAACGTGAGTTTAGCTGCGGCGCACCGGTTAAGCTATCAAAACTCAAATACCTTCCACTCCATGTTCCGCCGGCAGTGCCTGCAGAAATGTTATACAGGCCGGTAGCCTGGCACACGGTAGCAGGTGCTGTAATATTGGCATTAGGTATTACAGCGTTCACATGTACAATCGCCGCTTTTTGTGCTGTACAACCATGCTCAGTTACTGTACGGGTTATTGTATGGTACCCACCAGCGGCAGTTGCCGGCCTAAAGGTAGTACCAATTATACCCGGGCCGGTGTATGTGCTGTTGGTGGCAGGCAATTGTATAGCGGGCATATTGATACAATACAAAGTATCGACAAAATCATCTACTACCGGTCTGTCGTAAACAGTTACCACCTTGCTGCTTATGCCGGTGCATCCTGTAGCCTGGTCAGTCCATGCATATTCAATCACATGTGGGCCTGCGCCTGCCGTCTGCGGGTTAAACAGGTTACCCGCGAGCCCATGCCCGGTTAAGGTACCACCTGCCGGGGTAACACTGATAGCCACATTGTTTGTATTGTAGGAACAGTATTCTGCACTTAAACCTGTAAGTGTAGTAGCTGGTGCGGGTGTCACTTGCAGTAAAAATTCGTTACCTATTAATTGAGTGCCGCATTTATCTGTTACCCTAAAGTTATATTGCTTCTGGTCGCTCAGTTTAATACGGTCAAAGTGCAATACCTTCTCGGTTGAATAGGTGTAGTAATTGAAATTAGAATCCAAAGTAATCCAGGCGTAGGTAAGTCCTTCGGCATACCCTCCCAGCATTGGGTCTATGTTCACTTCCGAATTTTCGCAATATACCTGGCTGGCGAAAGAGTTACCGATAGTGATATTATCAACCACCTTTACATAATAGGTGCACGATGCATGGTTGCTTGAATAATCGTAAGCATTGAAGGTTACTGTATTGAAACCCGGGCCAAAAGTGTATACACTATTGGTGTCTATCACACTATTGATAGTATGCGATATGGTAAGCGGGCCCTCGCTGTTATCTGTAATGGTAGGTTGTGGCAACACGAATGTTGCTGTACAAACGCCCGAATCAGGTGCAATTGTATATATCTGCGTACTTCCACAATTAACTAATGGCGGAGTAAACTCGGTTACTATAACATTGGTAGAGCAATGTATGGTATCGCCGGTACCACGTACTATAAACATATATTTTTCCTCATGTCGCCCCGGTAAGAAATAAGCACCGCTGCCCTGGCCGCTTTCAAGCGCTATGGTAACACCCGGGCAAGGGTTTGGCTGACCGCTAATTTGATCTACTATGCCCGGTACTGGGTAATAAACTACTATACCAAAGCCCTGAGGGTCGGGACGTACTACGTTATCCACGCAGTTAGACTGCAAAGGGTAGATAGGATTAACAGTAACTGTAAATGTGCAGGTATCGGTATTGCCTGCACTATCGCGCACTGCATATACCTGGTTGGTAACTCCCAGCGGAAATAAATCGCCCGGGTTTAAGCCCGACACTTTTGTAGTTATAGCACATGAGCTGTTATCAGTACCTACCGGTGCTGTAAAGTTAACTATGGTGCCGCACATCTCATTGGTACTGGCGGTAACGTTAGCCGGTGCTACAATTACCGGTGCCACGGTATCGCGCACGGTAATGGTAAAGTGGGCGGTATCTGAGCGGCCGTTAAGGTCAACTACAGCGTAAGTTTGCTGCGTTACGCCTATCGGGAATACAGAGCCTGCTGCTAAGCCGCTCAAGCGCACGGTAACCAAACCATTGGTGCAGTTATCGGTACCCACCGGTTCGGTAAAGTTTATCACCTTACCGCAACCGCCATTATCTATATGCGTAATTATATCTGCCGGTGCACTTATCTGCGGCTTTTCAAAATCGTCAATAGTTACGTTGAATGTGCACTGGGCGTATTTATTATTTACAAAAACCTGGTACGTAACGGCAGAGGTGCCCACCGGGAAGTAAGGCCCATTATTAGGCAAATAGTTGCTGCTGACACACGTACCTATAGCATAGTTAGGGCTAAGCACCGGTGTTCCGTAATAAGGCACATAGGCAGTACACTCTCCGGGGTCGGCCTGGCGCACTATATTAGGCGGACATGTAAGGCTTAAGGTAAAAGTATCTATCACGTTTACATTATAAGTACAGGTAGCTGTATTGCCCGACTGGTCTCTTATCTGGTATTGCTGCACGGTGGTGCCCAGTTCATAATAGCCATATAAAGAGCCTGAAACAAAACCTACCGGTGGTGTAAAGCAGCTGTTATCACTAGCCGCTAATACGGGCACCGGAAGTTGCTTGCCGCATATAAACGGATTGATATCCACGGTGGTATCGTGCGGGCAAGGTGTGGTAAATACCGGCGGTATGTTATCTTCTACAGTAACACTAAATGAGCAGTATGATTTGTTGCCTTGTACATCTTCTGCTTTATAAACAACCGTTGTTGTTCCAAATGGGAAAGCGCTGCCGCTTGGCTGACCAAATGCCAGGGTAGGTGTATAATAGCTTAAGTCGTTATCAATTGCCGGAAGTATAGTCCAGTTAACTGCAGCAGTGCAGGCACCGGGGTCGTTAGTGATGGTTACACTATTAGGGCAAACTATACGCGGTCCTTCGCGGTCAGATATAGTTATGCTAACGGTGCAGTAACTTACATTACCCCATGTATCCGTTGCTTTCCATACAGCGGTATGTTCGCCTATACTGGCGGTATCTCCACTGCTTTTACCCGATACCTGCATAATAGATATTGCTCCTCCCAGGTTATCGGTGGCGGTAGGTGTGGCGTAGGCAATGGTAGTGTACGACTTACCGGTATCAGCTAAAAACCAAACCGGATCGGGACAGTTGATTACCGGTGCTATAGAGTCGCGCACAATAACATTAAAACTACAGGTGCCTACGTTGCCGGATTGATCGGTAGCAGTCCATACTTCGGCGCTACTGCCCAGCTGGTGCCAGCCAACCGGACCAAAGCCCGAAACAAAATCCAGATCGTAATAAGTACCACAGTTTTCTGTGGCAGTAGGTGTAGCATAAAAAGTAAATGCTGTGGTATCGCTACCGGTAATGTAAAATGTTTGGTCTTGCGGGCAGTTAAACACCGGGGGCTGATTATCAGTAACCGTTATGGTAGAATTATAGTAGGCTGTATTGCCGCTTGAATCTTTAAACTCATAAAAGTATCTGTTTACACCTACACCAAACAAGGTATCTCCGGTAATAAGTCCAGATCTGCCTATGGTGGTTATTACAGGCTGTGTACAGTTATCTGTAGCTGTAGCCAGCAAATAGTTCCAGTGCGCTGCACAGGTTCCGGGTTCGGCATTTATGTTAATGTTGAAATTTTGATTTACTACAGGTTTACTGTTATCCTCTACATAGATAGTAGTGGTAACATCGGTAGTATTGCCAAAGTCATCGCGCAGGCGGTGAACGATTGTATGCGTACCAAGCGGAAAAAATGTGCCTGAGGGCGGGCCTGAAATACGGGTAACAGTTACATAAGGGTCACAATAATCAAACCCTTCGGGTACCTGGTAATATACAAGGGCCTCACAATTATTATCCGCACTTACCTGGTATGCGTTTCTGAATGGTTGGCGAACAAGCGGTGGCATGGTTTCGTGAAACAAACTTAAACGGGTCCTTTTAGTGCCGGCACAACCATAAGAATTTACGTTAGCTACGTAAATATCAATCGAATCTTTCGCCGGAAATCCGAAGTATGGGTTAAATGTAAATGTGTTGGTATGGTATCCTAATGGGTGGGTATACGGAGATGTAGAATCAGTATAGAAATTGTAGATACCACCGCTGCTGGGCTGTATTGACATAGGTTGCCAATCGCAGATGTTTTGTAAGGGGCTTATCATATTTGGCGAACCTTGCGGCACAGGGAATACAGTATTCATAACATACGGCTGCTGCGAGCGCGATACGCAACCATTCAGCGATGTATAGGTTACTGTGTAATTGCCGTTATCACGTATAAATATTTTGTTTACACCGCTATCGCCGGTGCTCCATACAGTGCGGGGATATTGGTATACTACATTGGGCCATACCCCTGTAGTGGTATAAGGCACACCTGTAACCTTTATCCGGGTAGAGTCGCTACCGGCGCAATAAAAGCCACTATTGTAACCATCGTACTCTATGGCAATGTTGTTAATAGGTGGCTCTACATAAAAATAGCGCTCGGCAGGGGTACTCCAGCCACAGCAGGTTTCATAGGTTTGCAGGTAAATTCTTACAGGTTCGTATGTATTTTGGTTAGGTGGAAAAAATTTAATCCTCTTATCTCTTGATTCCATAATGGTATTGCCACGGAAAGTAACACGCCAGTAATACCCCCCCAGGGTAGTGTCGCTGGCTTCAGCACTAAATGTGTCACCTTTGCAAATCATGCTGCGCATGTTAATACCCGGCAGTGGGCGCACGTTGGTAACCTGGTAAGTAGTTTGGCTATAGGCCGACCAGTACATACCGGTTTGGGTAATTTTTAATTCACCCGGGCTGGCCACCGATATTTCGTAGTAAGTAGGTGAATTTTTAATAATATGAACATCCTGGTACTGGCTGTTCAGCTGAAAAGTAATATTGGAGTACTCAGTTTTTGCAACCCGAATAACAGAGTTGGTGCACAGTCGGGTTGTATCTAAAGAAAAGCCCAATACACCAAATATGCCAAATGTTTCCCTCCTTTTACCATTAGAGCCCTGCTGCCCATCGCCTCCTTTGCCACCTTTTCCGCCATTGCCCCCTTTTGCACCATATTGGCTGGGGAATATAGCTCCGGTAGGTATAGCACCGTAATAACCGGGGTATCCTGCTCCGCCATCACCACCTTCACCCCCCTCACCTCCT
>DATGWP010000206.1:0-65249 GCA_035299425.1 Chitinophagales bacterium
TGTAAAGATCCGACGAGCCCGCGCCAATTACAAAGCCACCGCCATGTATCCAAAACATTACCGGGCGCTTTTTGCCATCGGCTGCCGGCGACCATATATTAAGCGATAGGCAATCTTCGCTTTGCGGCCCATCGGTAGAAAGACCGCTTTTGGTTTGAGGAGCCACCGGGCCAAATTCCAACGCATCCTTAACACCAGTCCACGCCCTAGGGGCCTGCGGGGCTTTAAACCTTTCTGCCTCGGCAAACCTTATCCCCTTCCATACCAGAACCCCTTTTTCGGTACCACCACGCACTGCACCTTGCTTAGTCTCTATCACCGGTTGCACGGGCTGGGTAATATCATTCTTGGCATTGGCGATAAACGCACAAAAAGAAAACAAAGCAAGTGTGGTAGCGCGTAAAAGGTGGCTCATATGTTCACTATTTAAAATTTGGGGATACAAAAATAAGGTATTGGAAAATGACATGACGAATTGCCTGCAAAAAAATTGCAGGTTTAAGCACCAATATTTAAATTCCCTTACAGGTATTTACTTAGTAGTATTACTTCTTGCCTTTTCTGCTGGCAAGCGCGTCGCCTTCTACCCTGCCGGTCTTCTTCAAATGGCGCTTAGCCTGACGGTTTGCTATATCAATACCCAAGGCCAGTATTAACTTTTTACCAGCCTGAATCTTTTCAGGTTTCTTTTTGCCTTTGCGGAAGTTGTCGAAAAAGAACTTGGAGTATAAAATAGCAAACGGAGCACATGGGTTGTGCGATAGGTGTTTGCCGAAAACGCGCTTGTGCACTACATCAGTTTTTGATTTCATGGCCGCGTAAGCAACCTCCGTATTCTGGTACATTACTTCGTTATCGCCATAGCAGGCGCAAAGCTGCATGGGGGCCTTGGGTACCCAGTTTGTAAGACAGTTCTCTTTCAGTTTGCAGCTAAATGCAAAGGCTGTGTCATATTTAAACCTGTCTACAATACTATCTACTATCATGTCACCAGGCACTTTGGGTAGTATAGAGTTTACATAGCCAAAATCCTTTGAGCGTGGCTGCGCAAACACGCTTTTCATCATGGTATCGTAGGGGGCTTTAAATACACTGTAAACATCGCCCTGCCATAAGTTGTAAGCATACTGATAAGAAAGTATCAGGTAAGGAAGGTAATGCGGCTGGTCGTATTTTTTAAACATGGTTTTAGCCTGCTCTCCTGTCATATCATAAGCGCCCGACATAGGCGAAGATGCAGTTAATGCTATTTCGGGAAAGGCGCCCGACTCCAGCATTTTGTGAGTAGCCATAGAAGCATGGCCGCCCTGCGAGTAACCGGTTAAAAATAACTGGCCCGAAGTAGCCTTGCCAATTTTAGGATATACCTCGCGGCAGGCCTTAATCATGTATGTAGTAGCCATGGCCTCTGTCCAGCTATCCTGATAAACATGTTCTTTTTCGCCCCCACCCAGGCCATAGTAAAATGGAAACAGAGCTACATAACCATCTACAGCGTGCATCATGCACACTACCTGCTCCAGGTCATCTATACCGTAACCCTGGCCAACCGAAATACGCGTGCCATGGCAATACACCATTTCTGCCGAAGGCTTATCAACTTTCGGTATATACATTACACCCTTAGCAGTAATAAAGGTGCTATCAAGCCACATGCCTTTATAGGTTATCTCATACATATCTACTGCATTGCGCACCGGTACCACCAACTGTGGTATATGGCTTTTCTTCCAGAACTTATTAAGCGAATCCTGCGAGTAGGTGTACTTTAGCTGGTAGCTAACCATATAATGATCGGGTGCTGAAGCGCCTGGCCGGGCGATAGCACCGGCTACTACCAGTAAAAACATAACAGCTAAAAGGAGTTTTTTTTTCATGGCAGACATATATTTTTTTGGAGAATGCGATGTTACTGAAAAAACGTCGTAATTACCTCTGAAAAAAGGAAGGTTGACAATATATTTTTTGCGAAAAAATCGCTCGTTTACCTACCGATTGTCAATTAAATATTTGCTTAACTTTAAGCTATGAAGATTAATAAGCTGTTGCTATACACCAGCAAAATTGAAAGCACTAAACAGTTTTATGAGCAAAGCCTGGCGATGCAGGTAACATCTGCCGGTGATGAGGAAATTATTATTAGCGCAGGTAGCACACAGCTTGTATTTAAACACATAGAAGCACAAAAACCAGTTTACCATTTTGCCTTTAACATTCCAGATAACAAGATTGAAGAGGCGCTGGAGTGGTGCCATCAGCAAAATTTACAAACTATATACTTTGAAGATACGGAGGTGGTAGATTTCCCTAACTGGAATGCAGAGTCTCTTTATTTTTGGGATAACAATGGAAACATTCTGGAGTTTATAGCCCGTCGCGATTTGAACAATAGCGTAAGTCGCCCATTTGGTCCGGAACAAATACTATGCGTAAGTGAAATAGGAATAGTAACTCAAGATGTACCTGTATTCTGTAATGACCTGATAACACACTTTGGCGTAAACTACTATGAAAAGCAACCACCTGCCCCCAATTTTTCGGTAATAGGCGATGCCAACGGACTGCTGATAGCAGTGCCACCCAACCGGCCGTGGTTCCCAACTAAAATAACATCGGTACTATACCCTATAGAGATAACATTTACGGATGCAGGTACTACCCACCAGTTAAAATTTAATTAGGCCAGGCTGCTATTGTTTCTTATTCTCTGTTGCCCTGCGCCACATACTTAGCAAGGCACCCAAAAAGGTTAGAATGCCACCCAACCATACCAGGTTGATGTAAGGGAACACAATAGCCTTCATAATGATAAAGTCGAGCGGCTTTTCGGTTTCGTGTATAGAGAGGGTAAGCTTCTTGGTTTGAGGGTCTATTTTGTAAACCTCTACCTCCATTCCCAGTTCCTTTACCTCGCCGGCAAGCGATGATATAGCATTACCATTGGCCATATCTATAATAAACACCGGTTGAGTAGTATAGGCCGTGCTATTCTCATCTTTAGCCACCAGGTTAACACCCACCACCAATTTACCGGCAGGGTCAAAATCGGCCGGCAGAATGGGCTTAGGGTTTAAAGCCTCTACCGTTATTAATGCTGTGCGTGTAAAAAACGAATCGCCTACAGCAGCCTCTACAGTTATGGTTGTATCTTTCAGGTTGGTATTATCGGGCACTGACGACACGTGTGTAAATACATCGCGGGTTAAATAGTGCTTGGTATCAGGGTTAGCTACAAGGCCCATTTTGGGGTTTAGCTGCGCATTAGGCAATAAGGTAAACTCCTCAATTACTTTACCGCTTGCCGAGTCTTTGCGCACGTATTTCACCTGGTAGAAATTGTTGGGCTTCTCTTCAACGGTACCTACGTAAGTAACTTCGTAATCGTGCATTACAAGGGTAGAGTCTTTTAGCAAAAGGATGTTCTCCATCTTCTCGCTATCTTTAAAATCTTTACCGAAGTTAACGCCCGACTTGTTTAGTGATATCACTTCTTTTTCGCCCTGCGACAAAAGCACACCTACCAAAAACACACCAAAGCCAAAGTGGGTAACACTACCACCTAATAAGCGCCAGTTACCTTTTTGAACCATTACTAAATAGGTAAGGTTGCCAAACACAGCAAATAACGAGGCCACTAAAAACAAGAAATAGGTAGACACAAAAGGAAACTTAAGAAACAGGCTATCCGACAGGCTGGTAAGATCTATAACATGCTGCTGCGTAAAGTTGATATGCATACCCAGCGCAATAGCTATGGCTGCCAGCACTGCTGCCGCAAAAGAATACATACCCCACTTAACAGTAGCAGGAAACTTACCTAACTTGTAAGAGAAAAACTGCACCAAACCGGTAAGCATACCTACAAGTATACCCAACCAAATTTGTATAGCGTTGTAATGCGCTATTACATTTTCGGGCGGAGCAATTTTGTTTTCTATCAGTTTCCAGCGGTCGTAGAACAGAAGGTTCCAAACAGGTATAGAGGTGGTAAAAGTCATTTGCACAGCCGATAGTAATAATACCAGTGTGCCTATAAACATCCAGAATTCGCGGCTGCCTATCTCCTCTTCCTTTTGCTGCGATGGTATCTGCTTTTTAAAAATGCGGATAAACAACAATGTGAAACCACTTACAATAAAGAAAGCAAAGTAGGTAAGTAATTGCGGCTCCAGCCCATCATCGGTAAACGAGTGAACGGAGGTATCGCCAAGGCGGCCGCTACGGGTAAGGTATGTAGAATATAACACCGTAATAAACCCGAGCAGAAAAAACACGTAGGCACTGATAAGCGAGTGCTTGGTATAGCGGTACACCAATACCATGTGCAGGCCCGCCACTATCATTATCCATGGCACAAAGCTCATGTTCTCTACCGGGTCCCATGCCCAAAAGCCGCCAAAGCTAAGTGACTCGTAAGCCCAGGCTCCACCCATTAAAATACCGGTGCCTAAAACCGCTGTAGAAAACAGCACCCAGGGCAGTACCGGTTTTACCCAGCCATCCCAATCGCGACGCAGCAAACTGGCCACAGCATAAGCAAATGGGATAGTAACAGATGCAAACCCACAGAACAACACCGGAGGGTGTATGGTCATCCAATAATTTTGCAACAGAGGATTTAACCCGTTGCCATCTTTAATGAACGATAAGTAATCAGGCTTTTGGAAAATAGGCGCGTTGGCCATTTCGTTGCGCAACAATACAAACGGGCTGCTGCCAAACTTGAATCCAAAGATATAAATACCCAATACCATAGAACCCAGAAAGAATTGCACCAGGGCCACTATGCCCATTACCGGGTTCTCGTAACCCTTCATAGTTTTAATACCTACAAACCCAAGTATTACCAGCCAGAACTGCCATAGCAAAAAGCTACCCTCCTGCCCCTCCCAAAAACTACTGATAATGTATTTCATGGGCAGTTCGGTGGACGAATGACGCCATGCATAATGATACTCGAACCAGTGATTCAGGATCATTACAAACAACAAAACGAAAATGCCTATAACAGAGAACCCATGCGCGAAGAAGGCACTGCGGGCTATTCTGCGCCAACTTTTTTCTTTATTTTCATCGGTAGAAAACTCGGCGGCAAAGTAGGCGAGAAAAGCAAGCAGCGAGGCCGCAAAACTGAGAACAAGGAAAAACTGGCCTAAGTGCCCCAGCCACAACTTTTCGCCAATAAAACCATTGGCGCCAAAACGGGATGCAAAAAAATCTACCATGGGCGTGTATTTGGGCGCGAATAACAACAATTATTGCGAGATGTTGCGGCAGAAAATACAAGCAATAACGGATGGGGCAAAAACAATCTTATGAACCCGCCTTAACGGTCACATTTGTTTCTTTAAGAGTGATTTCGTCGTTAACATATTTTGACGGGCATTTCATCGAAATCTCAGAGCAGGCAAACAAATCGCCCTGTACTTTGCCCTTAACTACCACCTGCTCGCTACGCTCAAAATCCTGTGGTTTAGCACCTTTGTATATAACCTTGCACTCGTTACCTTCCTTATCAGTCATTATAAAAGAGAAGAAGTTAGGGTCTTTCTGCGGGTCGTATTCCATAGGCTTATCCTTTACCAGGTAGCCCACCACGTTTACCGAGTTACCCTTTTCTTTAGCCTCTACAAAGTTAGCGTAGGTAGTATAGTCGCCGGTGCGGGCTACTATTACACCCACTGTAATAGCAACCAGTATAAGTATAATAACGTGTGTTTTTTTCATATTGAAAGTTGCGGTGCAAATTTACTGCAAAACCATGGCATAGTATAAGAGAGTTGATAAAAATCACCGCTTTTTAAAAAGAATTCATAAATTTCATCTTGTTAACTCAATCCCATGTTATGAGCATTGCAAAAAATCTGTTAATTGCATTGGTACTAATACTGGTTATTGCTACTGGTGTTATCTACTTTCTGCCTAACAACTATTCGCTAAGCAATAGTATTGAAATAGACCGCCCGGCTACGCTGGTTTACCAACAGGTGGCAGATTTTAATAAATGGGGGGCATGGTCGCCATGGAAAGAGATGGAGCCCGATGCCAAAGTAACGATAGAAGGAACACCTGGTGTAGAAGGCCATAAAATGAGCTGGGAAGGTAAAAAGGTAGGCACGGGCCACATGACCCTGACTGCTTATGGAGAAAACGAAAGCCTGGTTTGCACCGATGTGTTTGAAAAACCCTGGAGCGCTACGGCCAAAGATTACTGGGTATTTGAAGAAACTAATGGCAAAACCAAAGTGACCTGGATAACCGGTGGCGGCTTAAAATTTCCTTTTGGCCGCCTGGCCGGTTTACGTATGGAAAAAATAGTAGGCGACCCAGAACGCAAAGGGCTGGCAAACCTTAAGCAGGTTTGCGAGGCTATGGAACAACCCGCCGTAGCTACGCTGGTAGTTGATTCTTCAACTATACATTAAAATAAAACACCCCAGGCCTTACCCAGCATAGCGGTTAATGCAACTTACACACATGTTAGCTATGTTTTACGTTCTCCTTCGCCGCTACCGCAGCGGAATTTAAAGATGGGTGGAAGCAGCAGACTGCCAATGATGTGGCAATTGAGTTAATAACATTTATAACAACTTTGGTTTATTGTTTAACCTGTATAAAGCAATAAAAAAGCCCATCCTTTTGGAGATGGGCTTTTTAGAAAGTTGCGAAGTGAATATCCGTGCTAAATACTATTGTTTAATAAAGCGCACAGTCTGGTTGCTCCGGTTAGATGAAACCTGCACAATATAAACCCCGGCAGACAAAGTGCTTATATCCACAGTTTCTATACCAGTGCTAAAGCCGGCCCGCGTTTTAACCCATACTACCTGGCCCACGTTGTTCAGCATCTTCATTTCAATATTCTGCGCCTGGCCAAGTTCTACTTGTATATTGCATAGCTCATTAGCCGGGTTAGGAAACACCTTTACAAAGTTTATGTCCAGAATATCATCTAACGCATTAGGGCTTTCAAGTAGTACATCAGATACCTTTACGCAACCTGTAGCATCGGTTATAGTTACCGTATAAGTACCCGCCGCCAGGTTAGATATAGTAGCTGTATTACCGCCATTGCTCCAGCTAAAAGTATAAGGCAATGAACCTCCCGAAGGGTTAGCAGTTACAGAACCGTTGCTATTGCCTACCGTAGGGTTTTGGGTAGCAAATGTTACGTTAACCGAAGAATTGTCGGTTACGGTTGTACTTGTCACATCCTTGCATCCGCTACCGTCCGTTACAGTAAGAGTATAGGTACCGGCTGCAATGCCCTGCAGATTTTGGGTGGTAGCCCCGTTGCTCCACTCATAGCTGTAAGGTTGCGTTCCGCCAACCACTGTCGTATTTATCTGCGGTGTAATCTGGCATGTACCGTTAATTGGGTTCAACACCGAAGATGGTGCTGCAGTAGCCCCAACCTGGGCCGTAGCTGTACCGGTGCAGCCGTTGCCATCCGTTACAGTTACGCTGTAAGAACCGCCCGCAAGGTCGTTATTGCTAACTACGGTAGAGCCGTTACTCCAGAAATAAGTGTAGGTACCGGTGCCATTTGTAGCCACTGCTACCGCCGAACCGTTCTGCTGTCCGCAAATTGCGTTAGTTGTGTTCACAGTAACGTTAATAGCGGCAGGGTTAGTTACCGTTACCGATTGCACCGCCACACATTGTGCATTGTCATTAACACTTACGGTGTATGTACCTGCAGTAAGGCCCGATATAGTTGTACCGGTGCCGCCACCGCTCCAGTTATAAGTATAAGGTTGAGAACCACCTGTAGCACTTGCTGTAGCGCTGCCGTTGCTACCGCCAAAACAGGTAGGTGCAGTAGCAGTAGCTGTAACCGTAGGCGCACCGCTGTTGCTTACAGTAGCTGTGTTAACCACCGAGCAGCCCGTATTATCTGTTACTGTAAGGGCATAGCCGCCTGCAGCTACATTGGCTATGGCGTTAGTAACAGAACCTGTGCTCCAGCTGTAAGTATACGGTGCCGTACCGCCGGTTACAGCCGCCGTAGCACCACCATTAGATTGGCTACATGCAGCCTGGTTAATAGTAAAGGTTACCGAAATATTAGAAGCAACATTGCTTATTACAGCTGATGCTGTAGCTGTGCAACCTGCAGGGTTAGTAGCAGTAACAGAATAAGTACCCGCTGCCAAACCGCTGATAGAGCCGGTGGTAGCGTTATTGTTCCACAGATAGGTTACGTTGGTAGGGTTATTAGGCAAGGCAACTGCCGAACCGTTGTTTTGCGAGCAGGCCGCATTTGTTGCATCAATAGTTACTGCAAAATTGCTGGTTGCGTTACTTACTATATTGCTGGCAGTAGCCGTGCAGAAAGCGAAATCGGTAACGGTAACCGTATAAGTACCGGCCGGCACATTTTGCAGGGTTTGTGTAGTAGCGTTATTATTCCAGCGATATACGTAGCTGCCACCACCACCAGAGGCAGAGGCGGTAACCGAACCATTGGCCTGGTTACAAGCAGCATCCGAAGCATTAACAGTAGCTGTAAGCGGCGCCAAAGGCTGTCCCACATTTACCGAAGCAGTAACCGAACACTGGCGCGTATCGCTTACCGTTACGGTGTAAGTACCCGCAGGTTTGTTGCTGATGGTGGCTGCATTACCGCCACCACTCCATGAATATGTATAAGCCGGTGTACCACCGGTAGCAGTAACTGTAGCACTACCTGTAGAGGTGCCATAGCAGGCAGCTGGTGTAGATGTAGTGGTTAATGTTGGGCGGGCGTACACCGTAATATAATTGGTTTGATTGCTGGTGTTGTTGCCATTTGCATTTGATACAGTAAGCGACACAGCATACGTACCGGCGGTATTATACACCACAGATGGATTTTGTACCGACGAAGCTGTAGGTGTACCACCTGCAAAAGTCCAGCTATAAGAAGTAGGGCTACCGGTAGAGGTACTCGTAAAGTTAACTGTAGAACCCGCACAAACAGACGTATTATTGGCAGTGAATGATGCCGTAGGGGCATTGCCGCTAGTACCCGTACAAATGAATGCAAAGATGTAATTATCTAAACCCACTCCGTAGGCATCTTCGTAAGAGTGCCAGGTGTTATCGCTCCACTGCTCCCAGCCGTTGTCTGGGTCTGGCGAGGTTATTCTGGTAGTAAGCAAAGCTACAGTATCGCCAGGTGCATTTGTCATTTGAAAACCAAGGTAAAAATCGCCGGTTACAGATGCAGGTGATGAAAAAGTTACCACTGTAGGCACACCGCCCACTCCAAGCGAATTAATTAAAACCGGCTGTGTAGACAGAACATTGCCCGGGGCACCGGCAGTACCAGTTGCATCCCACACAGTGGCAGTAATGCTGGCGGTAGACGGATTTAGTGTTTCGGCTAATGCAAAGTAAAAGAGCCCGCCGGTAACCTGGCCTGCGGTGGCATTATCAAAAAACTGAACCTTTGCTTTGTCGGCAAAGCTATTGTGGCCTGAAAGATAACCCGTGCCCCCCGGAGCAAAATAAACGGTTGGGGTATCTGTGGTAAATATGTTAAGCAATGTATCGCAGGTCTGTCCACCACCGGCCTGTATTACAGTAATATAGTTTGTTTTGGTGGCCGTGTTGTTACCGTTACCATTAGATGCCGTTAAACTCACAGGATAAACACCCGGTGTGTTGTAAACTATGGTAGGGTTCTGCACAGTCGACGATGTAGTAGCAGCTCCGGTAAAAGTCCAGCTCCAGTTAGTTGGTGTATTGGTAGATAAATCGGTAAATGCTACTGAGTTACCTGCTACAACTGTAGTAGGCGTACCTACAAAATCCGCTACCGGTGCAGCGCCTTGCTGCGCAGATGCATTGTAAATGTTTATATTATCCAAAAACAGGTTATTGCCATAGTTGCAGGCATTTTTAAAGGCGAATCGAACACTTGCCTGTCCGCTAAGCGATGCCAGCGATACCGAATCCCTTTTCCATTGCGAAGAGGTTGGGGTAAAGTTATTCTGGGTAGTGCCGCTGTTAGCAATGGTAGATAAGCCTGTGCTTCCTCTTGACCATAGGGTGGTCCACGATACACCACAGTTGGTAGAATACAATACAACCAACGAATCGGCATAAGTAGCAGATGCGCTGTAAGGGCCATAGGCATATTCCCAACGGATACGGCCGTTGGTTACACCACTAAAGTTATAGGCCGGGGTAATTAACCAGTCTTTTTCGCCCGGTGCTTCGTAGTTAAAGTTATTTACAAAAGCGCTGGCAGTAGATGTGCCAAAGCCGCTTACAGAAGTAGTACGGGCCCAGGTTGTAGAAGCATCGGGGTTATTAAGCACCCAACCGGTTGGGGGGAAGGTAGTCGATTCAAAACCCTCGGTCAACGGCAGGGCATTGCTACCCGAAACATTTATATAAGCTGTTTGTGTTTTGGTATTGTTTCCGTTGCTGTTTGTAGCAACCAATGTTACGTTGTAAGTACCCGCTGTATTATAAGTTACAGTAGGATTAGCAGCCGTAGAAGTGCTGGGTGTACCACCTTGGAAGGTCCAGTTGTAGGTATTACCCGTGCCGGTAGATGTATTGGTAAAGGTTACCGTTTGACCTGTACAGATAGAAGTAGGCGTCCCGGTAAAGTTAGCCAGCGGAGCACCGGTAGCACTGCACTTATTAGTTGTAAACAGGCTGCTGCGCACGTTGGTTAGAATGCTATTCATATAGTTAGCCTGCTGAGCTGTAAATAGCACAGTGCAGCTACTGTAATCCATGAAATTTTCAAGCTGGTCGCCATAGGCAGAGTTACCAGTACAGGAAGTTACCGGGGTACAACCAAAATTTGCCTGCTTAGAATCCGGAGTATCGCTAAATCCGTCATCGGTATCAGGAAACACGTTACCACATGCATTAGAGGAAAGGTCGCCCCAGGTGTGGTGTAAGCCCAGATAGTGGCCAACCTCGTGCGTACAAGATCTGTTGCCCGCACCAATGCCTATTGACCAATCTAAAACTATACCATCTATATTGCTGCCATGCAGACCGTTGCCCGGCGCTGGCACATAAGCATAGCCGCCTACCCCACCTGTTTGCGGCGAGCTGCCACAAATAGATACTATCCATATATTAAGATAGTAACGGCTATCCCAGGTGCTAAGCCCCCCTGTTGATGTCGATTTCATTTGGTCTGATTCTGTATTGTAATTCCAGCAGGTTTTGGTTATTACCCTACGCTCTATACCAGTGGTTGGCTGGCCATTAGGTGTTTGCTGCGCCAGGCAAAACTGAATATCTGTATTTACCGCCAATGGCCTAACAGCCGCACGGGCAGAGTTTAAGTCAGTATTTGTTTTGCTATAGTCTATATTCAGTTGATTAATCATAGCCTGAATAGTAGCATCGGAAACCGTTTGCGATGAGGTCGTAACCACATGCACTACTACAGGTATTGTTCTTACGGCGCGCGAGCCGTAATACTCGTCTTGATGGCCAATGGCAATCATTTTGCGCACAGCGTCATCGCTTATTTGCATTTGATGGTCAAAAGCAGGGTCGTTTGCACGCTTATTGTTCATCAACTCGGTTGAGTAACAGGTACGGTTTTGTGCAAACGAAGAAATGCTTACTAAAGAAACCAGGAGTAAAAACAGAATTCTTTTCATCGTTTAGTTTATAGTTAAAAATGAGCGCCAAAAGTAACCGTTAGACGATAAACTCAAAACCAAACTGCGCAGAACAAGCTGAATTGTGAATAGCTTGTGGAGAGGTAGCAATCAGATGATACGAACAACAAAGCGCAGACTGTTATATCAGTCTGTGCTTTAGGCGCAATAACCCCGACTATCCACAATGCCCCCTTATTGGTTTTTCCTTTTCGGCAATCCGTGTATTTTAGCCCCGACAAAACGAGGCAATGGCACAATTTGAACTTATAATGCCCAAAATGGGCGAGAGTATTACCGAGGCTACCATTCTTAAGTGGCTTAAGAAAGAAGGCGACACTATAAACCTGGATGAAGCAGTGTTGGAAATAGCCACAGATAAGGTAGACAGCGAAGTACCTTCGCCGGTGGCAGGGGTATTGCAAAAAATGCTTTATAAAGAAGGCGATGTAGTAGCAGTAGGCAAGGCCGTAGCCCTATTGGAAACAGAGGCCGCAGGCTCTACGGGCCCCAAAGTGCAAACCAACGCACCTAAGCAGGAAACCAAAGTTGTAAAATCAGAAGCTGTTACCCAAAAATCGTCCACTACCACAGCACCCAAAGCAGTTTCGGGCGATAGGTTTTATTCACCGTTGGTATTAAACATTGCACGCCAGGAAGGTATCAGCATGAGCGAACTGGAATCGCTGCCCGGCACAGGTGCCGAAGGCCGCGTAACCAAGAAAGATATACTGGCTTATGTAGAGAATAGAGGAAGTCAGCCAACAGATAACAGCCAACAGGCCACTGTAGAACAACCGCAGGTGCAGGAACAAAAATCAGTAGCAGAACCAGTGCAGCAGGCTCCCGCCAAATCATACAGCGGCAATGTAGAGATTATAGAGATGGACCGTATGCGCCGCCTGATAGCCGATAACATGGTAAAGAGCAAGCAAACCTCGGCCCACGTTACAAGTTTTGTAGAGGCCGATGTAACCAACCTGGTGCTATGGAGAAACAAGATTAAGAAGAAGTTTAACGACCTGTACGGCGAAAACATCACCTTCACTCCTATTTTTATAGAGGCGGTGGTTAAAGCGCTTCGCGATTTCCCAATGATAAATGCATCGGTAGATGGCACTAATATTATTGTAAAGAAAGACTTTAACATAGGTATGGCAGCAGCCTTGCCTTCAGGCAACCTGATAGTACCGGTAATTAAAAATGCCGACCTGCTTAACATAGTTGGCCTTACTAAAAAAGTAAACGACCTTGCCGCCCGTGCCCGTATTGGCAAGTTGAAACCTGAAGAAATTGAAGGCGGTACCTATACCGTAAGCAACGTAGGAACCTTTGGCAACGTAATGGGCACACCGGTTATATTACAACCACAAGTGGCGATACTGGCAACCGGGGCTATAAAGAAAAAGCCTGTTGTTATAGAAACCGAACAAGGCGATACCATAGGCATCCGCCACATGATGTTCCTTAGCCATAGCTACGACCACCGCATAGTGGATGGAGCGCTTGGCGGTTCGTTCGTTCGCAAAGTAGCCGACTACCTCGAGGCATTTGATGTAAACAGGGAGATATAATTCAAAGACTTCCGAAGTTTTAAAAACTTCGGAAGTCTTTTACTAAGCTTCGCGCCCTTTTACTTTTCTATACAGCCATTGCCCCACCAATGCAAGCAGCGTTAGCAAAACGATGATTAATATGCCGAACTTAATACGTACGCACCAGTAGTAAATGCTGTAAACACCGGCTGTAACTTGGGCCTGGTCGGCGTATAAAAATTTAAGTAGCAATACGTTCTCAATAGTATCGAACAAGCCTGGCAAAAAGGTTAGCCATGCCAGCGGACTCAATTTATCTGACAAGGCCCGCAGCGCGAAAAACAGGGTAGCGCTGTAGGCTATCAAAAACAAAAAATCCAACTGTGTATTAGTAGCCAGCCACGTTATATCGCAGGCGGCAATGCGCTGCTTGAATGAAGCTATTGAAGATTCTAACTCCAAAGGTATAATCACCTTACCGCAACCGGCCTGCTGCTCGGTCCACAGCATGCCTGCCGTTAGCATTAGAAAGGAAACAAAGCTGAAAAGGAAGAGTTTTGTATTAGTCATGGTACCCCGATAATACAAAAAATGCCGGGCTTTCACCCGGCATTTGTATTGGCTGTTAATTCTCCTCCTTGCGCCGCCACACGGCGCGTATTTAAGGAGGAGTGGCTCGCGAAGCGAGACGAGGTGGTGGTTCCCATTTACTCCGCCTCTACCGCATGGTTGTTTTCCACATTCAAAAACACCAATCCTTCGCCAAAGGAATCTATTTTGATAGTGCCGTGTTTTTCAAGTGTACCGGCAAGTATCTTCTTCGACAGTTCATTCACTATTTCCTTCTGTATTACTCTCTTCAGCGGGCGTGCACCAAACTGAGGGTCAAAGCCTTCCTGTCCAAGGTAGTCGAGCGCATTAGGAGTAATTTCAAGGCCAATTTCCTTTTGTGCTAATAGCTGCTTCAGGTCTTTAAGCTGTAGGTCAACAATATCGCGTATCTGCTGTTGCATCAGCGGACGGAACATCACTATCTCATCTATCCGGTTCAAAAACTCAGGGCGGATAGTAGTGCGAAGGCGGTTCATTACTTCCAACTTGGTAGTTTCGGTAATTTCAAAAACATTCTTCTCGTTCACCTTCTCAAAGTTTGCCTGTATTATATCGCTGCCCATGTTGCTGGTCATTATAATAATGGTGTTCTTAAAGTTCACCGTGCGGCCCTTATTGTCGGTTAAGCGGCCATCATCCAACACCTGCAACAGTATATTGAACACATCAGGATGAGCTTTCTCTATCTCATCAAACAGGATAACACTGTAAGGACGGCGGCGCACTGCCTCGGTCAACTGTCCACCTTCATCATACCCCACATATCCCGGAGGCGAACCTACCAAACGGCTTACCGAGTGTTTCTCCTGGTATTCGCTCATATCTATACGCACCATGGCGTGCTCATCGTTAAACAGCACAAAGCTTAATGCCTTGCTCAACTCTGTTTTACCCACACCGGTTGTTCCAAGAAAGAGGAACGAACCAATTGGCTTGCGCTCATCCTGCAAGCCGGCACGGCTGCGGCGTATGGCATCGGCCACGGCTACTATAGCTTCGTGCTGGCCTTTTACGCGCTCGGTTAAGCGGTCTTCCAGGTGCAACAACTTCTCCTTCTCTCCTTCAAGCATACGTGTTACCGGTATACCGGTCCACTTGGCAACTATTGCTGCTATATCCTCACTGGTCACCTCTTCCTGTAGCATCCGCTTTTCAGGGGATATAGCAGAAAGCTCTTTCTCCAGCTTGGCAATAGCATCTTCGGTGGCTTTTATTTTACCGTAACGTATTTCGGCTACCTTGCCATAGTCGCCCTCGCGCTCAAGCCGCTCGGCATCCAGTTTAAAATTCTCAATCTCGCGTTTACGGCTGGTTATACGGTCTACTATCTCCTTCTCACTTTGCCACTTAGCTTTAAACTCACCACGTTGCTCTTTTAGGTTAGATAGCTCCTCATTTAACTCATCCAGCTTCTTCTTATCGTTCTCGCGCTTTATGGCCTCTATCTCAATCTCAATCTGCATAATGCGGCGCTCAATAGCATCCAGTTCTTCAGGCATGCTATCCATCTCCAGGCGCAGCTTGGCACCAGCTTCATCTATCAGGTCAATCGCCTTGTCCGGTAAAAACCGTTCGGTAATGTACCGGCTGCTTAAGGTAACCGCAGCTATAATCGCATCGTCTTTAATCTTCACCTTATGGTGATTCTCATAACGCTCTTTCAATCCACGAAGAATAGAAATGGCATCCTCTACTGTAGGCTCATCTATTATCACCTTCTGAAACCTACGCTCCAGCGCTTTATCTTTTTCAAAATATTTTTGATACTCATTTAAAGTAGTGGCACCCACAGCGCGCAACTCACCACGGGCAAGTTCCGGTTTAATAATGTTGGCAGCATCCATTGCCCCCTCGGTAGCACCGGCACCTACCAGCGTATGTATTTCATCTATAAACAGGATAATACGGCCCGCACTTTCCTTTACTTCTTTCACTACAGCTTTTAACCGTTCTTCAAAATCGCCGCGGTATTTGGCACCGGCCATTAGGGCACCCATATCCAGCGCATATATCACTTTATCTTTCAGGTTCTCAGGCACATCGCCTTTTACAATACGGTGGGCTATACCCTCGGCAATAGCTGTTTTACCAACACCCGGTTCACCTACCAATAATGGATTGTTTTTTGTTTTACGGGTCAATATATGCATCACTCGCCTGATTTCTTCATCGCGGCCAATCACAGGGTCTAGCTTGCCGGCCTTGGCGCTGTTGTTCAGATTAACGGCATACTTATCCAGCGAGTTGTATTTAGCATCTGCACCCTGCTCGGTTACTTTGTTACCGCGGCGCAGCTCAAGTATTGCTGCACGCAGTTTCTTTTCATCTACTCCCGTTTCTTTAAGCAGTTTACTTGAATCATCGCCAATAGTTAACATAGCAAGCAGCAGTATATCTACGCCTACATACGTATCTTCAAAATCCTTCATCACCTTGTTGGCCTGCAATAGCAATTTGCCGAACGATTGAGAAGGTACTATATCGGTAGTGCTGCCAGAAACCTTAGGAAGGGTTTTTAGCTTCTCCTCTACCTTACCCAGCAATATGTTCTTGTTTACCCCCGACTTTTGCAAAAGAAAAGGAAGGGCATCTTCATCTACCTCCAGCATACCTCTTAATAGATGCAGGGTTTCTAACTGGGGGTTAGAATTGTTAAAGGCATCCTGTTGCGCGTTGCTCAGCGCCTCCAGAGCCTTGGTTGTGAAATTGTTAGCATTCATGGTTTGTATATTAAATAGTTAGTATCAGGTAATTAAGCCTGCAAAATGCAAGCCACCGCAAGCTTACAAATGCCCCTCCAAACAGCACATGATTACAATTTGTCTGTTAAATGAGTTAAATCAATGACAAAAAGTGTATATAAGCCGCCCTAACCATGAAATATTTTCCGATGCTATGATTAATGTAAAAAGGCACCAT
This sequence comes from Chitinophagales bacterium, assembly GCA_035299425.1. Lineage (GTDB taxonomy): Bacteria > Bacteroidota > Bacteroidia > Chitinophagales > LD1 > Bog-950. Next base: position 16,691 of record DATGWP010000206.1, read on the forward strand.
TGCTGGTGCCTTTTCGGGGAGAGGGAAAAGCATGAAAACTTTAATTATTTAATTTAAACTGAAAGGGAAGTACTAGCTGCACTTTTACAGGTTTACCTTGCTGTGTACCGGGCTTAAACTTAGGCATTACGCCTACTACACGGGTAGCTTCTTTACCAAAGCCCGGGCTATCCTTTTTTAATACGGCAATGTTGTTGATACTACCATCCTCGTTTACCACAAACTTTACTACTGCTTTACCCTGTATCTCCAGGTCACGCTCATATTCCGGATATCCTGTATTTTTACTCAAAAAGCGCATAAGGGCTTCTTCTCCACCTGGGAACTCCGGCATTTTTTCGACTGCTATCCAAACTTTGGGAGGTTCTACAGGCGCAACAGCAGTAACCTGAAACGTTTCTACCCTTCCATGGGCATCGGTTACACCCATAGTGTTATCAGTAAGATTTGTAGTAACTCCGGCCTCTACATCACTCTTCTCTTCGTTGGTAAGAAAAGAGTCTACCAGGTTATTGCTGGCCACCACATTCATCTCCACATCGCGGGCAGCATTAATCCCTTGTGGCTCAGGTATATTCTCTACCGGTGGTTTGGGTTTTTCAATTTCTATTTCCTTTTCTAAGTGTATTTCTTCTCCTATGTCAATTGTAACTATTGGCCCTATCATTTTAGAAGGGCCGGAGTTAAACTTGTCGGCAGCAACCTTACCCAAAGCCAGCAAGGCCAGTGCCGTAAAGGTAATGAGCAAAGCGCGGCTCATGCGGTTGCTGTAATCGTTGCGGAGCACATACGCGCCATAGTTTTTGTTACGGTTTTCAAAAACCATGTCCAGCATTCGGGTGTTTTGATAATTGGTAGGCATATAGTGAATTTGTTTTATACTGCATCAGCAGTATGGTTATAAAATAGATTCACTGGTATAATGCGGGCAAAACAGTTTTCCATAAAAAGAATTGTCATGGAATTGTCATAAAACAAAAACACTGTGCGTCCGTCAACATTTGCCCAATCGTGATTCATTCATAACTTTGAATTTCAAAACTCCGCAATGAAAAAGCTGTTAGTATTATGTTCTGCTGTTTATATGAGCCTTGCCTGTATAGCCCAAGGCTATTACCTCGAATACAAAATGACTTCAACCGGCGAACATGTAGATGTAGCAGGAAGTATGAAAGCCTGCTACCAGGATGGCAACACCAGGTCCGACATAAGTTTAAATACCGGGCAAATGGGTGCTATACAAATATCTACCCTGTTGCTTAAAAGCGACCCGAACAAAATTTACATGCTAAACGAAAAGGACAAAACTTATTCGGAAATGGCTGCCACCGGACAGCAAGACCTGGAAGACCGCCCTCAGGCGGAATATGAAGTTGAAGTAATTGGCAGGGAGACTATAAACGGATATACCACAACGCACTCGCGTGTAAAAATTAATGGCAAAAAACAGATGGAGGTGTGGACTACTAAAGACATAGCGGGTTATGCCGACTTTTCTAAAATAAAATCGAAGTACACCGGTAAAGAAAATATGTATAAGGCACTGGCTGCTAAAGGTGCCGAAGGTATGCCGGTACGTATAAAAGCTAGCGAAAATGGACAGGCCATACAGTTAGATGTAGTAAAAGCAGAGAAGAAAAACAACAGCTCTTCTCTTTTTAGCATCGCGGGTTATACAAAAAAAGATGGCCTGGGCGTACTGCCCGGAGGCGAAGCCCTGCAGGAAATGATGGAACAGTTAAAGAACATGACTCCACAGCAGCGCGAAGAGATGATGAGAAAATTGCAGGAGCAGTACAAACAGCACTAAGCTATCGTTTACAAGCCAAAATAAATAAGAAGTCAGAGTATTACCAAAGCACAACTCACTTCTCATCCACCTTACTCAAAATCTTACTATCAATATAGAACGTACCGAAAGGGATAAAGCAGGCCAGCAGTAGTTTCCAGGTGGTGGTTTTAAACTCCCATTTTTGCTCTACGGCTACGCTAAAGGTGTTGAGCACAAAAAGTATAAAGATGGCGCCGTGGATAGGTCCGAGCGATTTTACCAGTGAGGGGTTCCCCCAATAGTATTTCATAGGCACGGCAACAAATACGAGAATTAGAAGTGTAAGACCCTCTAAAAAGCCAAGGATGCGTAACCACCCGAGTTTAGTTTTTAATAGTTGTGTCATATTATCTGTAATAAGGTCTGTTTGCGAATGGTGAAAAAGGCCAGGGTATGGCGATGAAAATAATAATTAAGGCTACAGTGAACCAAACTAACATAGTTTTAAATTTCTCACTATCCGGTTCTCTTCTTTTGGCCAGGGCCGAACCCATGGTGATAATTATAACTGCCGTAAACATTAGGGCAATATGGTACAGGCCGAAAAAGGAAAATTCAATATCCCCCATAACCTGCTTACTGTTGGCCCAGAAGTATTTAACCAGCGGGCTCTGAAAATACAGCAGCATACCCAATACCAATTGTATGTGCGATATGGTGGCCGTCCAGTGACGGATAGCATTATCGGTTTTGGTGAAAGCAGATTTAGATAGATACCCCCTGAATGCACGGTAGAGGGCAAACAGCAAACTTACCAGCACAAGCCAACGGGTATAGTTGTGAGATAATGTAAGTACCGTATACATCTTTTTTTCGATTGATGGTGCAAACATAAACCAAAACATACTAACTGGTATGTTTTTGAATAAAAAATTATTTGCGCCAGCTAGCTTAACCTAATTCTCTTTGTATTCTCATGTTCCCTATGTGCCCTCGCTCTTCAGGTAAATAGTATATGTATACCACACCTGCATTTTGTATTCTATGTTGCTATGTGGTTCAAAAATGTATTGTTCTTTTTCCTGGGAAGGCTAACCTGTATAAATAGCAGGCTATTTCAGCGAATGGAGGTAGCTTTTAAGCTCCTTTAAATAAGGAAGATAAACCTTGTTGCTATTCTCTAATTTCCCAAAATTGCGTATGCCCCAGTAGCCCGACATTACAAACAGGGTTACCTGCTTGGCATTTACATCTTTGCGCACATGCCCTTCCTTCTTTCCCTTTTCTATGGCGGCGCTCATCACTTTTATCCACTGCTGGGTCAGTTCATTCAGTACTTTGCTGAAGTCGGCATTCCAGGGCGTCATCTCCTGTGTAAAATTAGCGGCAGGGCAGCCGTATTCCACCTTCAAAAAATCATTCTTCATTAACAGGCTGTGCATTAAACTATAGATAGCTTCCAACGGGTTTTCAAACTGTTGCAAGGGTTCTATAAACCCTGCAGTGAGGGCGGGTTTCATCAGCTCGTTAATCATAGCTACGCCCATCTCATCCTTATTTTTGAAATGGTAGTAAAAAGCCCCCTTGGTCACTTTGGTGGTGGCCAATATATCGTCGATACTGGTAGTTTGATACCCTTTTGTATAAATGAGTTCAAATGCTTTTTGAAGAATAGCGAGCCGGGTGGTAGATGCTTTAGACATAAAAGATACTGGTTGGTATGCTGTGTAAAGTAATTGAAACATTAGCAGGTTTGCAAGTTTAGCCGCACAGTAACAGAAAGCGGTGAAAAGGTTTACATAGCCGGACTCTCTTTCTCACCTGGCTCAGCATATCATTTGATTGATTTATTATATTTGAATTCTAAATCACAAACAAGAACATGAACAAAAACAGAATCGCCTTATTAAGCGTGGCATTAACGGCCCTGTTACTTACAGGTATCAGCAGTTGCGAAAAAGAAGATAATACGGATAACACGCCGGCAACAGCTAAGCTTAAAACTTACAGTTACACAGACCCGAGAGACAGCAGGTATGACGTTACCGAGAGCTATACTTATGATGCCAATGGCCGCATAAGTACGATTACGCATGCTGATTATTACTACAATGGCACTACTACCTACACCTTTGGTAGCAATACGGTAAGCAGCGCCAGCACATACGCCGGCACGCGGGTGTATGCACTTAATGCTGAAGGTTACGCGACAACAGAAACGATACCCGGAGATACCACCTACACTTACCTGTATGATGCCGCCTGGCACTTGCTGCAAGACGGTGAGGGAACTTATGAATGGACCGGAGACAACCTGACCACTGACCGAAAGATATATCAAAACTATGAGTACACAGATAAAACCAATACTATAGGCAACAGTAATAAGGGTATTACCTTTTTAGGTAGAGACTCAAAAAACCTGCCTTCGAAAAGAATGGCTTTTATCCCGGCTGAGTGCTTATTCTCTTACGACTTTGACGCACAAAACCGGGTTACAAGAAAGATAGGCATATCTGACTTTAATATGGATACACTTGAAATTTCGACATATACTTATTACTAGATTAAGTAGCCAACTATGTAAATCCCTTTTCACCCTGTGGAAAGGGATTTTTGTTTATGCCAGGTTAACTCAGCTCCTATTGAAAATTGGTTTTATATTTATAATTCAACCTGGATAAATAACCTCCAATGGATAATCTCACCAACCTTGAAAAAGCGGCAAGAAACAAAACCAATTACCTAAAAGCCAAAGAAGCGTTTAATAACAAACGGGTTGATGAATGCATCCTGTTTTACTCGCCTGACCATTTGGTTAAATCGAAGCCCAGCGAAAAGGGGCGCGAGGTAATTCAAAAGTTTTTAGAAGGCCTGCACCAAACCTGGCCGGATATAGATATAACCGTAGAGCACGCAGTTGCCGAAGGCGATTGGGTTATGGGCCGCAGTGTGGCCAATGCCACCCATTCGCAGGTAGTGTTGGGCATTCCACCCACCTATAAAAAAATAACAGCTACCTTTTGGGACCTCCACTTATTTGATGAGCAAGGCTTAATTATAGAAACCTGGAACCTGCTGGACAACCTCGCCATTATGCAGCAAATAGGGCTTTTAAAATAGGGGATTACGCCAAAGCTATTGGTGCCATATCTCCGGTAATACCATTACCTTTTTTAAGTAAAATCTTATGTGCCGGGCACAGTACCCCCCTGCACCACTTTCACAAAAATGTATTTCAAAATCAATGTTTTAAGTAGAGCACCGTGCACCATTTTCAAAATTTGCTTCTTTTTGCACCAGTGCTTCAAAGCATAAAAAAACTGGCTCAGTCCTATTCCCGTTGCTTTCGGAATTTATCCAATTTTAGTTCTAACTCATCCCAGTTTACGAGCGTCAGGTTTAGTATAAGCAACTCCGCCGATACAATATTCATTACAAAGTAATTGGCAATACAGAAAACGATGGCCAGTGTAGAGAGCGCCGTATCGAAACGTTTGGTGAAGAAGCCAATTAAGAAGGTTGCCTGCACCAACACATTCACCACCAGCACGGCGTGCGATACCGATGGGTTGGCTATCAGGTATTGCACCATCTGCGCCTGCGGGCTGTTGGGTTGCTGTACCAATAAATCGAGTTGCTGCGCTTTGAGGATATTGCTTAGCTGGTCGGTGTAAAATACCGTGCCGCGTAGTATTTTCCATAGGGCTGCAGATGCAAAAATGTATAGCCAGTAATAGCGTACGGCATCCCATAAAAGATTAAAGCGCGTTTCGTTTTTAGTAAAGAAAGGGATGACAATAAGTACAGCGCCTACCAGCCCATGGTAGTGGTGACCGGTAACGATATTGTACGTAAAGAAATAAAGCAGCAATAAAAAGAAGAAACCAATGGCAAAGCCGCGCTTTAATGTAAATACGAATAGCACGGGTAGCAGCACAAGCAACACATCGAACACTACAGGTAAAAACCGGTTGGTTAAAACCAATTGCGGCAACCCGAGCATATTCAACCAATGATAAACTGTTTCGCTTTCGCCGGCAGGTATTACCGGTGGCATATAGCTAAAGCCTGCGAGTGCTGTAAGCCGGCCAATAACCACTAATAGCAATACGCCAAACACCACGTATGCCTTTGAGCCATATTGTGCAATAAAGCCTTTAGAGGATATCATACGGGTAAACAATTTGGGTGTAGGTATTTACAGGTTGGCCTTTATCGTTGTAGCTGTATTTGCGCTTTACTATCTCAAATGGTTTGCCGCCTGTGGTTTGTTTAACCCATAACTGAAAACGCTCAGCTGCCAGAGTATTGCGTGCCGCATTATTACTAACTGCGCTTACCAGTAGTTCGCGGCGCGCATCTCGGTAATCGGCATACACCAGTTCTTTGCCATCTACCACCACTGAGTAGGTTTCATATTCAGACCTGGCCTCTTCTTTAAGGGAATACATACCGAACAGCAAAAACGGAAACTCCTCGCGGCTATGCAGCGCAAACCATAAGGTGCCAATGGCCCATACACCTACTATGGCAAATAGCAGCTTGAATTCGCGGTATGCTTTGTATATAAAGGTGTTCTGAATAATGTTCACTGTTTGCAAAATACAAAATACATCTATTCACCACATAGAAACATAGCAATACAGAAAATGCAAGATTAAATACGAGACAACAGAAGAATGAAACCCTTGCAGTTCTAATGTTCTCTTTTGCTCACTTTTTAATAAGGGTTTCAATTACCACTTCTGGCTGCTATGTATTCTATGTGCCTATGTGGTTAACAAACTGTATTACACAGCCATCAAATTACAGCCCCGCACCTCTGCGCTGTCCATACGGCCAAGTATTTCAAAAGTGCCATCGGGTTTTACTTTGCCCAAATCGCCGGCGGCTATAAACGAGCAGGAATATAGGTTAGCCAAATCGATAATATTTACGGCACCGGTGCTGCTTTCGGTTTGCAATACCAGCGGGTCGTATACATCACGCGCTAAAACTTTCATCCAGGGCGGGGTAGCAAATATACCGTCACCCTTAGAGTAGCCCTGCGATAACAGTTCCGTCATTCCATACTCCGAATGAATGTGCTGCACACCAAAGGCGGTGCGCAATAGTTGATGAACCTCGACGCGGGTTAACTCTTCCCTCCTGCCCTTCATGCCGCCGGTTTCCATCACTACCAGTTCAGGAAAGTCCAGCTTGTACTGCTCAGCAAAATCCAGCAATCCAAACGTAACACCCAGAAGGATAACTTTGCGCTTACCATTCTTGAGCACATCCAGCCAATCGTACAGCTTTTCAAAATCGTTCAGAAAGAATCCACTGGCATTTTGCCCACTGCGCGTAATCATATCCTGCGCCATATACACCAGCGATGAGTTCTGTCGTTCCAGGTAAGAAGGCAACAGGGCCAGCACTACGTACTCACTTACATCGCCGTAAAAAAGTTCGAAGCATTTTCTAAAGCTGGTTTCGTAAACTGTAAGGTCGGTCACCATGTGCTTAGAGGTAACCTGACCGGTAGTACCGCTGCTTTCGAACACACGGGCAACGGACTGGTTAGCGGCTATTACTTTATGGGTTTTAAAAAACTCGATAGGCAAAAAAGGAATATCGGCCATCTGCCTTACGGTGGCAGGGTTACACTTTAGCAGGTCGCAATACTGCCGGTAGATGTCTACCTGGTAATACTGATATTTGAATACCTGTAAGGCAACAGCTTCAAAACCGGTATCGGTAACGTTAAAAATTGTATCTAATAACTGCTTCACTCAAAAAATTGTGGGTATAAAAATGCAATAAACAGGGCAATTTTGAGTTTATTTGATTCGATGCAAATCCGGCTACTGGTAGTTTTCTTAATTCTTGCTTCTGTATCGGCCTGTGTAAAGGCGCCGGAATATCCTATTGTGCCTGCTATTGAGTTTAAATCGGTAACATCTTCATCGCTTAAAAGCGGTATGTTGGATACGCTCATATTTTCGTTTACCGATGGCGACGGCGACATAAACGTGCGCGCAAGCGATGCCGATACCTGCAACCAGTGCGGCCTTAAAACGGGCGACTCTACCTGCCTCCGTATGCGCGGGTTTAACGTGTTTTTAATAGATAGCCGCGATACCTGCGTAGGCACCTATGCCTCGCCGGATGTAGAACCCGAAGGTAGCTACAAGGCTATAGCCGGCGAAATACAGGTAATAAGGGCTATAGACTCAAAGAAGTGCTTTATTGTGCCAACTCCGGGCTGCCCGCTCGATACTGTGGTTTACACTATTATTCTGCGCGACAGGGCCGGGCACTTTAGCAATGCCATAAAAACCACGCCTATACTGGTAGATGGCCAGTAGAAAGCGGCAGTGTAGTTTTCACTCTTCACATACCCCCATTTACCTGAACAACTATTAACAAGTAGCGGTAAAAAATTCTCTATTATTAGGTTTTAAACCCAGCAACAGTGCGTAAAAACGCAGTTACTTTAAAAGATGCCATTAACATGATGGTAAGGGAGTTCCGGCTAAATTCGGGGCTTAACGAGTCGCGCATACGCGATAGCTGGCCGCTGGTAATGGGCAGCATGATAGCACGCCATACCGAGTCTATATCGCTGCGCAAGGGCAAGCTATACCTTAAAATAAGTTCGGCAGCATTAAAACATGAATTGACTTACTCGAAGGATAAAATAAAGGAAGTGTTTAACAAAGAGCTTGGAGAAAACGTAATAACGGATGTATTGATATTCTAATGCCGGAGAATGAAATTGAAAAATAGCCTGCTATCCTGTTTTGTGTTGCTAATGTTTAGCGCTGTGTTTGCACAAACCACACCCGACACTATACCCTACAGGGTTACCCAATATGAGTTGAAGAAAACCCAGAAGGTTTCGGCGGTAGCCAAAAGCCTGAAGGTAGACCCGGCTACTATTGTAAAATTAAACAAACTAAAAAGCACCGAGCAGGAGTTGCCTAAAGGAAGAAGGCTAAAGGTGCCGCAGTATGGCAAAGGGGTAGTCTACACACCACCTAGCGAGAAGAAACCCGAAAAAGAAGTTGTAAAGAAAGAACCTGCACCTAAAGCCAAACCAGCCGAAAAGGTAAAACCGGAGAAGATACTGGTAGACAAGCAAAAGCCGGCTAAACCCACACCGGCAAAACAGGACAACGAAAAGCAAGTTAAAGCAAAGCAAAAAAACGCTGAAAAAACCAAGACCGAAACTGTAATAATAACAGATGCGCCAAAGCCGGTTAAAACCGCACCAGAAAAACCCGCAACTACCAAACCTGGAAAAGAAAAAACCACTACAAAAAAGGCAGAAGACAAAAAACCGAAAGAAGATAATTCAACAGAGAAAAAACCAGCCGCCGACAAACAAGCCCGGGCCAAACAAAAACCGGAAGATAAGCCTGCCGATAAAAACATAAGCGAACTGGCCAAAGAAGCAGAGAAAGAGAAAGCTGTAGCGCTGGAGCAAGCCCGCCAAAACCTGCGCCGCGATAGCCTTAAAATGGCTCAGCAAAAGCAAGCCGCAGCTGCCCTTCGAGCCAAAGAAGGTATACGTGCCAACTACGACCCCGAGATAGACCAGAACAACCTGATGCTGGTAGATGCCACGCTGGAACTGAACGAGGCGATGCTTGCCGGTGTAAAGGCCAGCCTGGATACGCTGAACAGCCCCGACCCACCTATAAAAAACAACAACGATGTAAAAGAGATTTTGCAGCGTATGAAAAGGCAGCGCGATAAGCAACAACTAAAGCCCTACCTTGAATATATGAACGACAGCCTATCGCTGGATTGCGCAAAACTACGCACGCAGCGCGAGGATATTCTTTCGCGGCTTACACCCTACCTTGACTATCAGCAAAAAATGGAAGCACTCGCTAACAAACCGGTAGAAGATGCACCGGTAGCAAGTGCCACTGCAAAGAACCCAAAGAAGAAAGAGAAAGAAGCCAAAAAGCCGGTAACCGATAACGCGGTAGTAATAAGAGACACGGCATTGGCACTGGCACAGCCACAACCAACCGTGGCCTCAGCTAAAAAGGCCGGCAAAGAAAAGGTAAAGGATAAGGGAGTAAAAGCTACAAGCAGTATAGATACGGTAATAGTGTACGATGTAAGTAAGCCGGTGGCTGCCAAACCGGCTAAGGGAAAAAATAACAAACCTGTAACTGCTAAAAAAGATACGGCAGAGAAGTTGAAACCGGTAATAGCATCGGCTAAAGAAATACGCGATACTATAATAGTGGAAGATGCCCAAAAACCTGAACCGGCTAAAGATACTGTTACCATAGCCAAAGAAACACCAAAGCAAGTTGAAAAACCTGCTAAAAACACTGCCGCAGCCAAAACAGATACCGTAACAACTGCCAAAAACAAGGAGAAAAAGCCTGCTAAAACCGAACCTGTAGTGGCGAAAAAGGATACACTTAAGAAAACTGAAACCGTAGTAATAGATAGCCGCCCTAAGGTAGATACTGTGGCAAAAACTGTGGTGGTAAAGGCAGATGTTAAACCAACAGTTAAAGCGGCTGACCAAACTACCGCAAACACCACAGCAGCTGGTGCCGATACCATTCAGAACATAAAATCGCAGTTCTTTTTAAGGCGTGCGCAAAAAGCAATAGCCGAGAAGAAGTCGAAGCTGGCAGAGGAATACCTGTTGAAATCGATAGAGCTATGGCGCGATAATTACGATGCATGGATGGCACTGGCCGATGAATACACCAAGGCAGAATCGCCGGTAAAGGCACTGGAGGCTTACCAGCAATGTGTGCGCATAGACCCTATGCAACCTAAGCTGTATTACAAAATTGGTTCGCTACACCTTACCAGCAAAAAGAAGACAGAAGCCTTACAGAACTTTACCAAGGCCATTAGCATAGATTCTACTTTCCTGCTGGCGTATATGAGCCGTGCAACGGTTTATGGCGATTACAAACAATACGATGCAGCTATTGCCGATTACAACAAAGTCCTAAGCTTTAATAAAAGCTACTACATAGCCTACCGTGAGCGGGGTATGGTAAAACAATTGAGCCGCAATTTCTCCGAGGCGGTAGATGACTTTACCCGTTACCTGATATTTGATGATATGGACCCATCGGCATATTACTACCGCGGCCTGGCTAAGATAGGTAACAAAGAATTGCTGGAAGGCTGCCTTGACCTTTCTAAAGCGGCAGAGATGGGTTACGATGCTGCCGAGAAAGCAATCAAGAAAAGCTGCGAGTAAAACTATTCCGGTAAATTGAGTTTTACACTCGGCTTAGAAAGAGAGGTACGGTCAGCATAACGTTGCGCCCTGTTACCAATAGCATAATCTATCCAAATTGCATCGTTGGCTACATCTACTGTTATAAAACCAACGTGGCGGATGTTATTGCGCTTGCCATTGAAATAAGCCATTACAATGTGTTGGATAGTGTCAACAAAAATGGGGTTCTCTCCTACCAAACTATCCCTAAACGGCTTGAAATTTTCTTTCATCAAATTTGCCATACGGCGCTCCATAATGTGGTTAGTAAGAAAACCTACATCAGAAGGCAAGCGGTTGTTGTATTGAAGCAGAAAAGCCAGTTCGCCTTTAGGCGCGGGCTTAGGTTTGGGTTGTGGATTGCAGGCAGATATAAAAAACAGAAACAGGATAATTGCACAAATTCTGTTCATTCCATTACCGGTTTACCACTTCAGTAAGTACGCAAATATTAGCGGCGCTACAATAGTAGCATCGCTTTCCACAATAAACTTAGGCGTATTGATATCGAGTTTACCCCAGGTAATTTTTTCGTTGGGCACTGCACCTGAGTATGAACCGTAAGAAGTTGTAGAGTCAGATATCTGGCAGAAGTAGCTCCAGAAAGGAACATCGGTCCACTCTAAGTCCTGGTACATCATTGGCACTACACAAATAGGGAAATCTCCGGCGATACCGCCGCCAATCTGGAAGAAACCAACGCCCTTGCCACCGCTATTCTTACGGTACCAATCGCTCAGCCATATCATATACTCGATACCGCTTTTCATGGTAGTAGGTTTCATTTCGCCCTTAATACAGTAAGAGGCGAAGATGTTACCCATGGTGCTATCCTCCCATCCCGGACAGATGATAGGCAGGTTCTTTTCAGCCGCAGCTATCATCCAGCTATGCTTAGGGTCTATTTCGTAGTATTGCTCCAGCACACCGCTTAGTATCATTTTGTACATAAACTCATGTGGCAGGTAGCGCTCGCCTTTATCATCTGCATCCTTCCATAAAGTATGGATATGCTTTTGCAAACGGCGGAAAGCTTCTTCTTCTGGTATACAGGTATCGGTAACACGGTTAAAACCATTCTCCAACAAATCCCATTCTTCCTGCGGCGAAAGATCGCGGTAGTTAGGTACGCGCTTGTAGTGCGAGTGTGCCACCAGGTTCATTAAATCTTCTTCCAGGTTAGCACCTGTGCACGAAATTATCTGCACTTTATCCTGGCGGATCATTTCGGCTAACGATATACCCAGCTCGGCTGTACTCATTGCGCCGGCAAGGGTTATCATCATTTTACCACCTTCTGCTAAGTGTGTTTCGTAGCCTTTAGCTGCATCTACAAGTGCTGCTGAATTAAAGTGACGGTAGTGGTGGGTGATAAAGTCGCGAACTGAAGTTGCCATAATTAGTGAATAGTAAATGATGAATAGTGAATAGTAAAATCTGCCGCGAAAATCTAAAATTTTAGCTAACCGCCAACTTTAAACTCTAAACAGTAATCTGCTATATTCGCCCACAAACAAACCACCTATTATGTACACAGGTCTACTCCACAGCCACAAACTTTTCGTTCTTCTATTTCTAATCCACTATATAGTTAAGCTGGTATTGCTGCTAACCAACAAAAATGAGCAGTTAGCGAAGTACACCAAAGCCACCAAAATACCGGAGATGGTATTGAGCGTGGCGTTCCTGGTAACAGGCGGCTGGATGCTGATTAAAAGCGGTGCATTCTCTACCTTTATGATAATAAAGCTGGTGTGCGTTTTCTCGTCTATACCATTGGCTGTTATAGGATTTAAGAAAGGCAACAAGGTACTGGCATTTGTGGCGGTATTCCTTATAATAATGAGTTACGGGCTGGCCGAAATGAATAAAAAAGCCAAGACCGGACCTAAAGTAGATACCTCTGCCATTACCAATCCTATAGAAGCCGGTAAACTGATATACACCAATAGCTGCGTTAGCTGCCACGGTGCCGATGGTAAACTGATGCTTAGCGGAGCTAAAGACCTTTCTATAACGGTACTTACAGCGGCCGAGCAAAAAGAAATGATACGCAACGGGAAAAATGCCATGCCGGGTTACAAAGACCTGACCGATGAGCAACTGGATGGTGTGGTACAATACATAGCAACGCTGAAACAGTAAAACAACTAAGGACTTAAATCAAAAAGGGGATAGTTGTATTGCAATACGGCTATCCCCTTTTTTTACATCACCAATAATCGCTTGGTGTATTTCCTCTGCCCCTCTTGCAAAGAGTAGAAGTAGATTCCTTTTTCGAGTTTGTGCGTGATAAGTTCGGTGCGGTAAGTACCCGGGGCATAGGTACCCTCTACTATTGTTTCTACCTCGCGGCCTACTTCATCATACAGTTTCATTTGAATAACACCCCCTGTAGTTTGAAACTCGATAACCGTAGAGCCATTGGCCGGGTTAGGATAATTGCGAAGTGTTCCATCCGCAGTATCAGGGTCGTTTATAGCTGTAGCAGTACAATTTTCAGTAAACAGGTCGAGCGTTTGAAAATTTTGCAGCATAGCCGCGCTTACTTCGGCCTCGGGTATGCAGAACCAGTTCTTAAGTATAGAGGTATAGATTGAACGGAAGTCGTGCTGCATCTCTATGTTATCGCCGGAGCCTACACTGGCCGGTATTACCGGGTTGTTGCCTATTAACCCGCCTTTTACTTTGCTGCCAAATAATATAACCGGAAGCGCCGAGCCGTGGTCGGTACCCAGGCTACCGTTAGATTGTATGCGGCGGCCAAACTCAGAGAAAGTCATGCCTATTACCCTATCGGCCTGGCCCATCAATCGCAGGTCATCTTCAAAAGCAGCAATGGCGGTAGATAATTTTGAAAGCAGGTCGGCATGTTCGCCCGTGTGGGTACCACCGGTGGCATCTACCTGCGAGTTGTGGGTATCGAAGCCATTTAAATTTACCATGTATACCCTTGTTTGTAATCCACCGCCAATTAGCTGGGCTACAATCTTTAGCTGGTCGGCCAGTGAGTTGGTACCAGCTGCCGGGTATTGCGTAGATAGATTAGCCTGTGCCAATGCAGCATCTTTAATCACGTTGGCATATAGCTGCGTTTGTATAGATGTTTCGCGTATAAAATTGAGCTCGTGCCCTGCAGGTGTGTTGGGTGCTGGGTCGTAATTGCCGGAGGTAAGCTGATAAAAATTAGAAGATGAGGTAATAGCTATACCCATGTTTACCGAGGGGCCCTGCAGCGCGGTAGAAACCACATTGCCAATCTGCAACGCCAGCGGGTCGGGGTCGGTAGAGTTGGGGTAACCGGTGGGGTAGCCGGCATACTCCTGGTCTAAAAAGCGTCCTACCCAACCGGTAGCAAGTGTTTGGTTTGCATCAGATGCGGTGAGCCAGATATCGGTAGCCCTGAAATGCGAAAAGCTCGGATTGGGGTAACTAACGCCCTGCACAATAGCCACCTTTTGGTCGTTGTACATATTTTGCAATCCGGTTAAAGAAGGGTGAAGGCCGGTAGCTGTAGTACCATTAAGCGGCAATACCAAATTCTCGCCAATCATAATATTGCTGCGCGCTGCCGATAATGGCGAATACTGGTCTAAAGGTATAACGGTGTTCAAACCATCGTTGCCACCATTTAGTTGTATCAGCACCAGCACCCTGTCGGTTTGGGTAGCGGCGCGCAACATATCATCGAAGGCACTGCCGCGCCCAAAAGCTTTAAACGACAATCCATTGATAAGAAATGGCAAAGTAGCTACCGGTAATGCGCGCTTAATAAATGATTTCCTTTTCATGCTCATATTTTTAAAATGCTGGCAAAGCCAACCACTAATAATTTTATTCCCTTCGCTATATCAACTGATACTCGGCCATACCCATTAAGTAGGTATACATAGACCGCAGCCTTGTTTCCACCGCAGTCTTAAAAGTTACATTGGAGGGGTCGCTGATGTAATCGTCCCAGGCATCGGTCCAGTAATGGTCAGCAGCCTGGCCGGATAGTAATATTGATTTTAAGAAAGCCGTTTGGGTAGGGCCTATATCGTTGGGGCTAAGCAGCGCAGCGCTGTCTGTTATCAGTAGGTTAGGGTCACCGGCGTTGGCAAACTGCTGCGCAAAGGCGATACAATCAATTTTAAGGTTTACACCATTGCGGGTTACACCCGATAGCGAACAGAGTGCATCGGTATATTCATTGCGAGAGGGCAACGTATCGCTGTTAATCCACTGCTCGTGAAACTGTGGCTCCTGGTAATAAGCAGGCCAGCCTGCCACGTTAGGTGGGTCGCCGGCATCCATACCCAGCGTTAGCGCAGCATCGGCCACTATACCCCAGCCTTTATACTGGTCCACTGCATTGGCAGATGTAGGAAAAGCGATATTAAACTGGCGGCAAACCCCAACCAAATGGTCTAATGGATTTTTAATATGGCAGCCAAAGTTAAGCGTGTCGAAAAAGTGTTCGCTTTTTAATAAAGCCACCAGGGCAGGCATTATCTCCCAGTTGTTCTGCACTAATAAATCCGACATAGGTGTAATAATGTCCGTTTCTACCTGCGCATCTATTACATAATAAACAAACCAACGATACAGCTTACGGCTAATGTGTTTGGCAGCCTCCTGCTGCAAAAAAATCATGTCAATCAACTGGTCGGTTTCGTTAGCACCATTAGCCCCCGATTGACCGGCAATAGTTGCATTGCCATAAAAAGCAGAAAACTGTTTGGCTGTAGTATCGTGCTTGGTGCTGTCAAAATAAGCCGTAAGGGTATTTACATCTACCCGCCAGCCGGTAAGCACACGGGCAGCCGCTTTTACATCATCTTCTGTATAATGCGAATCGGGACCTTTACCCACTGTAAATAATTCCTGTAGTTCGCGGGCATAGTTTTCGTTAGGTGCGTTCTTGGTATTTGTTCTGCCGTTCAGGTAATCAAGCATAGCGGCATCGGTAGTTACCAGCCGTGTAAGCGTTTTAAAATTGCCAAACGCATTAGCACGCAACAGGGCTATATGCTTATACCCACCACGGGCATCGTTATAAATATTCAACTGGGTGGCATAGTGGTTATGCCAGAACAAAGTCATTTTCTCGGTCAGCTTGCGCTCCTGGTTTAGCATAAGCCCCAGCCACCACTGCTTAAAGTTAACCTTGCGCCTGCCATTGGCATTTACACTATTTGTATTCATTACCGTATTTACCCATGTTTGGCCTACCGGTACATCAGCATCGGTAAAGTTGGCGTTGTTATAAGTATTAACCGGTGGCAGTGGTGTGGCCGATGCTGTGGTTAAAGCCACAATAGCCTGGTCGAGGTTCATCCCTGCAAAGGCATCTAAATCTGCCTTTGTAATACCAAACAAACAACGCCTTAGCAGGTGGGCAAGTTGGGTAGTGCCAAAAGTGCCCGAGTACTGGGTTAAACCGGTATTGGCCCGGCTATCAAATTGCGGTATAACCTTGTTGGCAAACTCGTTGACCGGAGCTTCCATTTTTACTTTTTCATCCGGCAAAGCAGAGTTGCCATATACGGCACCTAAAAATTCGAGGCGGTTAATCTGTTTCATGCTAACTAAGGTAATTAAGGAATTTTAACTATTGACAACGATTTTGTGGAAAGGTTTAATTGCAGCAAAAAAATCTGTCAGCCTGCATGAGTAAGCCTACAGTGGAACAAACACTGAGAATAATATACATTTGTTATTATTAAATCATGGTTATGAATTCGATAAGGGGAAAATGGGCGCTGATAACAGGTGCTACTTCAGGATTTGGAAAAGCAACGGCAGATTTATTTGCCAAAGAAGGCTGTAACCTGATAATAACAGGCCGCCGGGGCGAAAAGTTGGAGGCTATTATGAATGTGCTGCGCGAAAAATACGACGTGCAGGTACTCTCCTACTGCTTTGATGTGCGCAACGTAACTATGTGTATAGAAATGGCCAACGACCTGGCCAGCCGCGAGATAGTGCCGGATATCTTGATTAATAACGCAGGGCTTGCCTCTGGCAAAAACAAAATACACGAAGGACTGCTGGGCGATTGGGAGAAGATGATAGACACCAATATTAAAGGCCTGCTATACATTACCCGGTCTATATTACCCATGATGGTAGAGCGCAACGAAGGGCACGTAATTAATATAGGTTCTACGGCAGGGCATATTGTTTACCCCGAAGGCAACGTTTACAATGCCACCAAATTTGCCGTTAAGGCGCTAAACGAGGCTATTAACCTAGACTTAGTGGGCACACAGATACGCTGCTGCAGTATAGACCCCGGCGCAGCCGAAACCGAGTTCTCTCTCGTGCGTTTTAACGGCGATGCTGAAAAGGCAAAAAAGGTGTATGAAGGTTACGAGGCCTTAAAAGCTGAAGACGTGGCCAATATCATCTACTTTGTAGTAACCACACCGGTGCATGTAAACATTACCAATATGGTGGTGTACCCTACCGCACAGCGGAGTGTATATGTGTGGGATAAAAAGTAGGAGCCTCTTCTGACCACCCCGTTCTGCCTTTGGTACGTCATTACCTATACTAACAGCCACACACCCCGTCCGGTGCAGAGCCACCGGACACCCCTCTCGAAGAGGGGATAATACCAAACAGCCAAATGCACTTACACTTTTGATGCCGACCACGCTGCGGGGTCCTGGTACCAGCTAAGCAGGGTTTCTTTTTCTTCCGGCTTTATGTAATCCTGTTTTATGGCTACATCCAGCAAGGTTGGATATTCGGAAAGCGTAAAGTATTTGCAGTTAGCTTCGGCAAATGCCGTTTCGGCTTTAGGAAAACCGTATGTAAAAATGGCCCCAAGGCCCAACACCTCTGCTCTTGCTTCGCGCAGGGCGTTTACGGCTTTTAGTGAACTGCCACCCGTAGATATAAGGTCCTCTATTACTACTACCTTTTGTCCGGCATCCAGTTTACCTTCAATCAGGTTTTCCATACCATGGCCTTTGGCCTTATCGCGCACATACACAAAGGGCTTATTAAGCACATCGGCTACCAGCGCGCCATGTGGAATACCCGCAGTAGCTACACCGGCAATTACATCACAATTGCCAAATTCCTCCGAAATAATTTCGGCAAAGGCGGTTTTAATATATGTTCGCACTTTGGAGTAAGAAAGCGTTTTGCGGTTATCGCAGTAAATTGGGCTCTTTAGTCCGCTGGCCCAGGTAAAGGGTTCTTCGGGCTTAAGCACAACAGCCTTAATTTCTAACAGATACTCGGCAACTTCGCGGGCTATAACATTATTATATATCATACTATGGCGGGGGATTATAAAATTTATTACAACGATTCGTTTGTGCTGGTAACCAGCAACCGGGCGCAAATGAACAAAAATTTTGCAACCATTGTTATTGGCGATACAGAAACCGAAAAATTCTTTGCCACTACTAATATCTTGTTTGATGGTGTAACCAACGACCCTATACTGGTGATAACCGAAAATCCTGAAAAAGCAGTTAAACAGCTGAGCGAGCGGGTTAAACTCATACTGGCCGGTGGTGGCATTGTATTTAACGAAAAAGACGAACTGCTGATGATACACCGCCGCGGCAAATGGGACCTGGCCAAAGGCAAAATTGAAAAAGGGGAAGACATTAAGGATGGTGCCATACGCGAGGTAGAAGAAGAAACCGGCGTATTGGTAGATAGCTGCGAAGACACGCCCATACACACTTACCATGCATATACCCTAAAAGGCAAACAGGCACTTAAGCAAACCAGCTGGTACTACATGAAAGCTAAACCGGGGCAGGTGCATCTTGTACCGCAGGTAGAAGAAGATATAGACGAAGTACGTTGGGTAGCTAAACAAGATTTGAAGGGATATGAAGACGGATGCTACCTGCTGATATGGGATTTAATCAGCGCTCTGCAATAGCCTATATCCCCAGTATCTTAGCATCTACAAAAAACTTAGCGTTTACTGTTGCTGTAATCCCGCTTCTTACAGTTTCGTCGGTAACGCTTCTTATGCGCAAACCAAAACTATCAGCGGCTAAGTAGTTTCGCAATTCAGCATCACTTACATCCAGCATAATTCTGCTACCCACATTATTATCAATATTGCTTTTGCCGGCAATTTTGGTTTCGGGCTGGCCAAGCGCGAATATGTAAATGTCAACTTCCTTTAAAAACCTAAAAGTTTGCTGCCCTTCGGGCGTGATAACCAACTCTAATTGATCGAGCTTGACACTCTGCACCAAATCGGCGTTAGTATTGTTGTTTTTAAACTGTTGCTGCACATTAGTTTCTACATCAGGCGTATTTACCACCGGTATATCAGCAGGTAAACCCGCCGGATAGGTGTAAGAAGTGCTGTAATTAACATAAAACTGGGTAAGCTTATTCAGCAGCTTACAACCGCTTACACTTAAGCTGGCTATCAATATAGCACTAATGAAATAGCGTTTCACAATCACTGTTTAATCATTTAACCGTGATTATTGTGCCAAACTGAAAATCGCTAACACATTCTTAAAAACCTAATTACAACAACCATCTTGGGGAGCAAATTCCACTACCAAACTACCATCTTACAATTGGCAAAGGATTAAGCGGATGGGTTACAATGTTCCGCAGAATTTGCTTTGCAATAAACCAATGAAAACCAAGAGCGGGATATTGCGCGTTTGCTTCCTTTAACTGGTCTTGGCTTATGCCAAAAGTAAAGAGGTTGAGGGATAAGTCTACCAAATCGGCTTTTCTGAATGCCTCTGCCAAATGGTTAGAATTATAGCGGCTAAGCTTGTGGTGGTTCATTATAATTTCGTAAACCGACGTATTCCAGTGCAGTAATTTATTATCGGCCAGGTATTGCATAGCCAGGCTCACCGATGGCCCGAGGTAATCGAAAGTACCATGTGTCCAGATACCGATATCGTGAAAAGCCGAAGCAATAGCCAGTTGCTGTTGCTCATCTTCATTAGCATTACTTAATACCACCGCATAAGTATATACCCTGCAGCAATGGTTGTGATACATATCGAAACCATCGCCAAGCTTTGATTGGTGTGAAGTAAGTATTGTGTGGATGGTGGATAGAGACATACCGGACTATTAAACCTTTAGCATATTTAGTATTAAAATTACAGCAATTAATAAAGATGAAAGAAACTATATTAGAAAAGCTTAGCGGAATTGAAGTGGCGAACGATGTACGTATATTATACGCCTGCGAATCGGGTAGCCGCGCATGGGGTTTTGCTTCACCAGATAGCGACTACGATGTACGCTTTATCTACATACATAATAGAAACCATTATCTAAGCATAGACAACCAACGCGATGTAATTGAATTGCCGGTGAACGAAGTGCTGGATATAGGTGGATGGGATATAAGAAAAGCACTGGGTTTGTTTTACAAAACCAACGCCGCGCTTTACGAGTGGCTTCAATCGCCGGTGGTTTACCGTAGCGATGAACAATTTCATAGTGCGCTGTGGGCTAATGCCGGCAACTATTATTCACTATACCACGGCCTTAACCATTACCTGAGCATGACAAAAAGTTGTTACGAAGGCGATCTGCAAGGCGATGAGGTAAAGCTGAAAAAATATTTTTACGCATTGAGGCCTATACTTGCCGCCAAGTGGATAATTGATAAGCGCGAACTACCACCTATGGAGTTTGATAAGTTAAGGGTAAACTTACAGGATACAGCAGTGCAAAACCAGATTGACGACCTGCTAAAACAAAAAGCAGATGCCAACGAAAAACACACGATTAAACCGGTAGGCTTATTACAGGATTTTATTGCAAGCACTATGGAAGAATGCAATCAGCAAAAAGCAACCATAAGCGACCTTAAAGGTAACCGCGAGGATCTTAATATATTTTTCAGGCAACAACTGGGTATAGATGAACTTAGCTAACCTACAGCAAAACAGCCATTTGCTATTGCTTAAATGTATTAGTGGCAGCAATGCATATGGGCTGCAACTACCAACATCGGATATAGATTACAAAGGCGTGTTCTTTCTACCAAAGCAAACATTGTTTTCGCTGGATTATACTGAACAGGTGGCCAACGAAACCAATGATGAAGTTTACTACGAGGTTAAACGGTTTATAGACCTGCTTTACAAAAACAACCCCAATCTGCTTGAGTTACTAAATACACCCGATGATTGTGTTCTGTTTAAGCATCCTTTGCTAAACAAGGTAAAGTCTGAGCTTTTCGTATCTAAACTATGCAAAGACACTTTTGCAGGTTATGCTGTTACACAAATAAAAAAGGCAAAGGGCTTAAACAAGAAAATTGTAAACCCGGTGGAAGAAACACTGAAAACAGTGTTAGACTTCTGCTATGTACTGGAGCAACAACAAACAATTAGCCTGCCCAACTGGTTAAGCCAAAAAGGGTTCAATCAACAGGATTGCGGACTGGTGGCATTAAACCACATGAAGGATACGTATGCCCTGTTTCACAACTCTCAGCTAACGCCACCCGATTATTTTCGCGGCATAGTGGTTAAAGAAAATGCCAATGATGTTTCACTCAGTTCTGTCCCTAAGGGCCTTACGCCATTAACCGTACTGTGCTTTAATAAAGATGGCTATAGCAAATACTGCCGCGACTACCGGGAGTATTGGGATTGGGTTGCTAAGCGGAACGATGAACGCTATAACAACACCCTGCAACATGGTAAGAATTACGACGCCAAAAATATGATGCATGTGTTCCGCCTGCTGAACATGGCTGAAGAAATTGCCACCGAAAAACGTGTAAATGTGCGCCGCCCCGATAGAGAATACCTGCTGCGCATACGCCAGGGCGAGTTTGAATACGACGACCTGGTTAAACAAGCCGATGAAAAAATAGAAAAGATACAGGAAGCCTATCTGCACTGCGATTTGCAGGATTCACCGGATAAGAGCAAAGTAAATGAGTTACTGTTTGAGTTACTTGAAAGCATCTACCGGTAGGTGCATTAGCGTAAAAGCCAGCACATAGCACATAAAAGAAATAGTAACCCCATTGGTTGGTGTATTGAACCAATACTTACGGCCAAGCAAAACCATAAACAAGGTGATGGTTATAGTTAATAGTTGGATGAATAAAGACGCCAACAAAAACTCCCACTGCATTGCTGCCAGGTAAATATTGATAATACCAATAAACATACCGCCCGATGAATGAGTGGCATTAAAACCTATCCAGGCATTCCACAGGTTTAGTTTAGGTGTAAGTTTGGGTGAAGTATTCTTCATACCCTGCTCTACA
The DNA here is from genome assembly GCA_035299425.1 of Chitinophagales bacterium. Lineage (GTDB taxonomy): Bacteria > Bacteroidota > Bacteroidia > Chitinophagales > LD1 > Bog-950. The sequence continues at coordinate 38,957 of DATGWP010000206.1, forward strand.
GCAGGATTGTGAATGGAAAATTTATCGGAGAAAAATGTAAAGTAAAGGTGTGCTGATGAAAGAATCAGTATGACAGCCGAACCAAGAATCCAAAGGATTTGCGCAGCCATTAGTTTGACTCAACAATAAATATCTCGCTTTTCCATCCCGCTACTTTTTCGGTAAGCGATTTGTCCTTTATAGTGTTTACAAAAGCCGGATATTCAAAACCATCTACGTTTTTCAGAAACGTTTCCAGGTAACCAGCTTTAATGGCGTAGCCGGCACTTTCGGCAATAGTTGATTTTGCAAAGATTACTCCAATCAGGTTACCCTGCTCATCTATAAGCGGACCGCCGCTATTGCCATGATTAACGGCTGCCGATATCTGAAACTTACTTACATCGCCCTGCACACCGCTCTTTGAGCTGATAATACCTTCAGTAATTTTCACCTCGGCACCCATTGCCGTAGCCGCCGGAAAACCCAGCGCATACACTTTCTCGGCCTGGTTTACACCCGAACTTCTTAGCCCAAACATAGGGGTTTCAAACTTTACATTCTTATTTCCGATCTTCAATAGCGCCAAATCGTTAGAAGGATCAGACGCAACTACGGTAGCGCCGTACTTTGTAGTAAAATCACCGTCAATACCTTTTACCGTAACTTCCTTTGCATTCTCTACACAGTGGTAGTTAGTTATTAAATAGCCATTAGGTGAAATGGCAAAGCAGGTTCCCTGACCCGGACCGCTTGACTTATTGTTCTTTACAATAGGCGCCGAACTACTCTCTTCCAAAACTACGGTGCTTACAAAGTTCTTTTTCTCTTTTTCCCATCGCTTTAAATCTGCGTTAGTAAACGACGTGCCATATATAACAATATAAATATCCAAACCATCCTTTACTTCAACAGCACCTTCAGCCCTTCCGTATGACATTAATCCGGTTATGGTAATTCTTCCGCGCGACTTTATTTTATACTCCAGGGCCTCATCCTTATTTAAGCCTGTCACCAGTTCATCATTCATATAAATACGACTAGGCATTCCCTTACTCATAATGTGTATAGTCGCGTAATCATTTTGTGCCTTCGCAAAATTGACACAACACATCATCAACAAAAAGTAAATCGGGAAAACAAATGTCTTACTCATAGTGTGGGTTTATTCAATTCAGATTTCGCTATTACATCACCACCACTTCTTCCTTCTGCAGCAGGTGCGCCACTTTATCCCATGGCTCGTATTCAAAGTGTTTGCGGTCTTTTACTTTTTCAGGGTAGCGCACGTGGTATTCAAACTCGTGGCGGAAATGGCGGATAGCCGCAGCCACTGGCCATGCAGCTGCATCGCCCAGCGGGCAGATGGTGTTACCTTCTATTTTGCGTTGTATATCCCATAGCAGGTCTATGTCTTCCATTTTGCCATAACCATGCTCTAAGCGCCAGGTTACTTTCTCCAGCCAACCGGTACCTTCGCGGCAAGGTGAACATTGTCCGCAGCTTTCGTGATGGTAAAAGCGGGAGAAATTCCAGGTGTTGCGCACTATGCACTGGCGGTCGTCGTAAACTATAAAACCACCCGAACCTATCATACTACCGGTGGCAAAGCCACCATCGCTCATGCTCTCGTAAGTCATTAAGCGGTCCTCTCCTTTTGCTGTTTTAAACAACAGGTTAGCGGGTAATATAGGCACCGATGAACCACCCGGTACACAGGCTTTTAAAGGGCGGTCGGTTTGCATACCGCCGCAGTATTCATCGCTCATTACAAATTCTTCTACAGGTATGCTTAGTTCAATTTCATACACACCCGGCTTTTTAATATTGCCCGAAGCAGATATAAGCTTTGTACCGGTAGATTTACCAATACCGATTTTTGCGAATTCATCGCCACCGTTCATTATTATCCACGGTATGTCCATCAGGGTTTCCACGTTATTCACCACGGTAGGGTTGCCATACAAACCTACTACTGCCGGAAACGGCGGCTTAATACGCGGGTTACCGCGTTTGCCTTCAAGCGATTCTATTAGTGCTGTTTCCTCCCCGCAGATGTACGCCCCTGCTCCACAGGTTACGTGCAAGTCCAGGTCGTAACCGCTACCCTGTATATTTTTACCCAGCCAGCCTTTGGCATAAGCTTCTTTAATAGCTTTTTCCAGTATGCGGTACACCCACATGTATTCACCACGGATGTAGATATAGCTAAGGTGCGCCTCTAAGGCAATACTAGATGTTATCATACCCTCTACCAACAGGTGGGGCAGCTTCTCCATCAGGTAGCGGTCTTTAAACGTGCCCGGCTCGCTCTCATCGGCATTGCACACCAGGTGGCGTGGGCGTCCGCTCTTTTTGTCTATAAAGCTCCATTTCATGCCCGTAGGAAAACCAGCGCCTCCACGGCCACGCAGACCGCTCTTTTTTACTTCCTCTACTATATCATTCGGCGTCATTTTCAGCGCCTTTTCTACAGATGCATACCCGCCTTTACTGCGATATACATCGTAAGTTTCAATACCCGGAACATTTACATGTTCTAAAAGAATTTTTCTACCTGCCATTTATCTATTGCTTTTCAATTTAATGAATACTTTAAAAACTGTTTCACTCTTCCTTCAAAACTCATACAACCCATTAGAGCACATACCTTTTTATCGTCTTTGTTCAATCTTTTTCTGGCAAAAGCAGCCACTTGCTTATCTCGTATAAGCAGAGCCTTGTAGGCATATACTCTTACTACAGCATTAGGATGTTTAGTTAATCCTTCCAATTGTTCAGTCTTGGCGATTTGAATCAACCTTTCAAACCTTGCATACTGTTCGCTGTAAATTGCAGCTGCGTGTATAGCTTTAGCATAAACGCAGTTCATAATAGCAATGGAATCTACAATAACATTTACATTGAATTCATCACGTATCCAGGGATACTCGTTGATTCGCTCATCTGGCATGTAGCCATTACTAAAACATTTATGCCCTAAAACCAAAAAGAACAATAGTATTGGTACGGAGAAAACGACTCTACTTTTCATAATGTTAATTTCTGCGCCAATTACCGCCCAAATGTAACCGCCTAAGGCTATATATCCAAAGAAACTTTCAACACGGTTTTGATAGTCAAAACGGACCTAATCCTGTGCAAAAGCCTTGATACGCTCGGCAGCCGCAGAAAGCTGTGCGCCTGTTTGTACTTCCAGGTCCTTGTACTGTTTCCATACCTCGAAAAACTGCTGGTGCAGTGCTGTGGTTTTGGTGGCAAACTGTATCAGTAACTGATGCTCATCTTCATTTAGCTTGGCGCCAATACCCTCAAAAAACGGCAGAGTAGCCTGCGATTGCTCAAATACCTCTTGCAAAACAGATTGAAAACGCGCGTTAAACTGATTTAAGTCGCGGTGCGTTTCACTATCGGTAGTTAATAGGGTACGGTTAATGTCAATACTTTCTTTTAGCTTTTGTATATACAATTCTGTTTTTTCAGGTTCCATGCTGTTTAGTTATAGGAGGCGAATTTATAAATTATAGGTAAGCCCAAATTATCTTGCTGACAGTAACATAGATATTACCAAAACGATCTCCCATTAACGGCATTATTGGGCAAAAAACGCCCCTGTACCGTCGCGCTTCCCTATCATTTAGCTGCATTTGTGAGCAATAACGGGCTATTATGATACAGGCATGTCATTTGCAAAGGGGGGTATTATTAACTAAACCAAAATACTCAGCAATGAAAATCGCAAACAAAAAAATACCTTTCTTATTAATTATGGCAATTGCTGTTACAGGCTTATTGTCTATAAACGGATGTAAGAAGGAAGAAGACCCTGAACCAAAGAAAACGGTATATACTTTAAAGGTTAAAGATGTTTTAGGAGTAAGCGGTACTGCTACATTTACCGAAACAAGTGGAACAGTAACTACCATTACGCTAAAGGTAAACGGCGCATCGGCTACTAACCATCCGGCACACATACACATGAACTCTGCTGTAGAAGGTGGTAGCATAATATTAAGCTTGAACCCGGTAGATGCCCAAGGAAATAGCGTGACAGAAGTTAGCAAGTTGGATGATAACACACCTATTAACTATAGCCAGCTTATAGCTTATGATGGTTACCTGAACATACACGAAAGCAGCAGCAGCCTTGGTACCATAATAGGTCAGGCCGATATTGGTGGCAATGAACTATCGGGTACAGAAAAAAGCTATTCATTGGCTGCAGTTAATGCATCGGGAGTTGATGGTACAGCACTTTTTCAAAAACGTAAAAACGGCAATACACTGGTAACTATATCTGCAACCGGTACACTTACCAGCGGGGTACATCCGGCACACATTCACCTGGGCTCTGTAGCAACTATTGGTGGTGGCCCCGTTACAAAAACTCTGTCAGATGTAGATGGTACAAGCGGAAAAAGCTATACCAATATCCGTACACTCGACAATGGAACACCTATTAACTACGACAACTGGATGGTGTATGATGGTTATATTAACCTGCACAACTCACCAACCATATCTACTGTTGTAAGTCAGGGTAATATTGGCAGCAACGCACAATAAGATATCTGAACACAAAATTGCAGCAGCCCTGGGTTAACTTCCGGGGCTGTTTTTGTGTACACACCTTGTCGTTTAAACCAAATACAGACTGTGGCTTGTTTGCAAAAAGCGATGTAGCGATTATCTTAAACGGGTGATGTAAAGCCGGAAACGGAAAATGTTATTTTCGACCACTCAATTTCCATGGACAAAAATCCAATTTCAGAACAGCATTTGCAGGTAACGGGTAGCACCGGTGCCAGCCTCAATATCCCCTTCCGCGATTTAGTGGAAGCGATTAATGAGGGCATTTATTGTGTAAATGCAGATTCGGAGGTAGTGTACGCCAATGAGCGGTTTTGTAAAAATCTGGGGTACACAATAAACGAAGTTGTGGGTAAGGACATTTTCCAGCTTTTATACAATGAGGAGAATATAAAGCTTGCCAAAAATAAATTAGAGTTAAGAAAACGGGGTGTATCTGATAGCTACGATATACAGGTAAAAACCAAAAACGGCACCCCTATGTGGGTGCGGATGAGCGGCAAACCACTGATTAATGATAAGGGTGAGTTTATGGGGGCCATAGTGGTAACTGCCAACATTACCCAACAGCGCGAGCTTGAGCAACAACTGATTGATGCCAAAGAGGACCTGGAATCGAAGGTAATTACCCGTACGCGCCAGCTATCAGAAGCAAATCAAAAACTATCGGAACAGATAAAAGAACGCCGGCTGGCTGAAATATCGCTGAAGAACAGCGAAAAGAGGTTCCGCGATATATACTACAACTCGCCCGACGCCATTTATATAGAAAGCCTGGACGGGGTAATATTGGATGTAAACGAAGCTACCTGCAGGCTGCACCACGCCACACGCGAAGAATTAATAGGCAAAACCATATACGACCTTACACCAGCCCAGAACCATGCAGGCATAAAGGATAGGCAGCCTAAAATTATAAGCGGCGAAATTACGAAGTTTGAAAGTGCCTGCCTTACGGTTGATGGCGAGGTTTTTCCAATAGAAGTAAGTGCAGCGCCTATCGAATTTAAAGATAAGCAGGCGCTGCTGATGCACGTGCGCGACATAAGCGACCGTAAGAACCACGAAAAACTATTGCAACAGCTAAATACCGACCTTGAAGAAAAAGTAAAGGAACGCACTAAAGAACTACAGGATGAAATAAATGCCAAGGCCTTGGTGCAAAAAGAATTACAGGGGCAAAAAGATTTCCTTCGTTTAATAATCGACTCTACGCCTAACCTGATATTTGTAAAAGATCAGGATGGAAAATTTTTGCTGGCCAATGAGGCCACTGCACGTTTTTATCGCATGCAGACTGAAGATATGGAAGGCCACTACGATACCGAGCAGAATTTTACACTGGAGGATTTAAAGGAATTTAAAGAGCAGGACCGGCAGGTACTCGAAGCCAACAATGAAGTACAATTTCCTGAGCAGGGTTTTGTAAATGCTAAGACTGGCAAAACCATGTGGCTACAAACGGTAAAAAAACCCATTCTATCGTTTAACGGAAATGATGTACACATATTAGGGGTAGGTACCGATGTAACCGCTATACGCGAAGCTAAAGAGGAACTGCGGAAATCGGAGCAGCTATACCGCGAAATAGCGCGCAACCTGCCTAAGGCAGCCATGTTTATTTTTGATAAAAACCTGGAGTTTATATTGGCCGAAGGTCCGCTGGTGGGTGTTATAAGCAAACCCAAACACGAGATAGAAGGTAAAACTGTTTTACAAACTATCCGCGAAAGCGAACGCGAACGGGCAGAAAAGATTTACCGCAATATACTTGCCGGCGAAAGCAGCGAAGATGAGCAGGACTTTTTCGGCCGCTCGCTAAAAGTGTATCACATACCCATTCGCGACGAGAAGGGCGAGATAATATACGGTATGGTAATGGTGTTCGATATTTCCGACCTTAAAGAGGTGCAGGTAGAATTACAAAAGCGCGCCACCTTGCTGGAGCGCAGCAATGAAGAGCTGGAACGCTTTGCCTATGTAGCATCGCACGATTTGCAAGGGCCGCTGCGCACCATAGCCAGCTACCTGCAATTGCTGGAGATGCGTTACAAAGACAAGCTAGACGCCGAAGCCTTAGAGTTTATCGATTTTTCGGTGGCCGGTGCCAAGCGCATGCAAACCCTAATACTTGACCTGCTTAACTATTCGCGTATATCATCGGCCCCTAAGCCTTTTGTAAAAACAGATATAAACGATATTGTAAAAACTGTAGTTAAAAATCTGGGCGCTACAATAAAAGCAACCGGTGCCGAAATAGTATTACCTGCTAACCTGCCGGTGATACTTGCCGAGCCAAACCAGCTTTACCAGTTGTTTCAAAACCTGATAGATAACGGATTAAAGTTTATTAAAGATAAGCAACCGGTAGTTACTATTACCTGCCGCGAGCACGAAAACGAATGGGAGTTTGGCGTGGCCGATAATGGCATTGGTATAAAGCAGGAATTTCAGGACAAAATATTCCAGATTTTTCAGCGCCTGCATGCTACTACCGAATACCCCGGTACCGGCGTAGGCCTTGCTATCTGCAAAAAAATAGTAGTGCTGCACGGCGGCAGGATCTGGTTTGAATCGGAACCGGATAAAGGCACCACCTTTAAATTTACAATAAAGAAAGACCTGGAGAACTAACTTCTCACCGAATTAAATCCCGGTAACAACCAATTCTGTTCGGCGGTTTTTTGCTTTCCCCTCTATGGTAGTGTTAGCGGCTACCGGTTTGGTTGATGCATAGCCTTTGTATGAAATACGCGAAGGGTCTATACTCTTTTCCAACAAGTAATCGTAAACGCTCTTAGCACGGTTTTCCGATAGTATTTTATTGGCTTCTTCATTACCGCTGTTATCGGTATGGCCACCTATTTCAATTTTCAACGAAGGATTCTTGCTCAACAGTTTATATACCATTTCCAACTCTGCGTTAGATTCTTCTTTCAATTTGTATTTATCGCTTTCGTAAAATATGTTGTTAAGCACTACCGATTCACCAACTTTAATTCTACTAAGCGGAATATTAACCTCTACCGGTGTGCCTTCTTTTACATCTTTCAGCGAAATATTGTGCGACCAAAATAGATACCCGTCTTTTTGCACCTCAAGGGCGTAGTTCTTTCCGGCAGGTAAAGAAGATAAGAAGTTGCCGTTTATCTTATCGCTGCTAAACGTAGCGTAGAGTTTGGCCGTTTCTAAATCATACACCTGTATGGTCGACTGTATAGGGTCGCGGTTAGCCGCATCAAAAACAATACCCTTTACATACGATGTAAATGCCGGACGGTTCTCTGCCGGCATATCAAAAGTGTAAATGTCCATTTGCCCCTTGGTGTCTTTTTGCTCGCTGGCATAGTAAGCTTTAGCCCCATCTGCAGTAACAAATATTCCTAATTCATCGCCGGCGGTATTAATAGGATAGCCCAGATTTACCGGTTTGCCCCAGGTGCCATCAGCCTGGCGCTTGCTTACATATATGTCAAAGTTACCCATGCCTGGCAAGCCCCGCGAACTAAAGTACAGCGTATTGCCATCGGGGTGTAGAAAAGGGCGCATTTCATCATACATAGTATTTACATTAGCCCCTGCGCTTTGCGGCTGGCTCCAGGTCCCATCGGCATTCAGGTGGCTCACCCATATATCGGTACCACCCTCGCCGTTGGCCCGTATACCCGAATAATACATATCTTTTCCATCGGCGCTTATACAGGGTTGTGTTTCGTAGCCCGGTGTATTAATTGGCGCACCCATGTTATTGGCACGCTCCCACAGGTCGCCTACTTTCCGTGCCATATATATATCGGCGCGGCCCACACCATCGCGCCTGTCGGCACTGGTAAAAAACAAATACTTGCCATTGGGAGAAATGCTCTGTGCTCCTTCAATATATTCTTCGGTATTGATAGCACTGCTAATACTGCTGGCCGCTGCAAAGCCCGCACTGGTGTTTATACTCACAAAAATGTCTTCATCTTCAAAGCCATCGGGGCCAAAACGTCGGGTAAAGTAAAGCATCTTACCATCTACGGTAAGTGATGGCATACTCTCATCAGCTTCTGTATTTACGCCGCTGCCTAAGTTTACCGGTTTAAAATCTACCGGGTGTTTCATGGCATCTGCAGCAAAGTCGCAATCCTTTACATTCTTTTCAGCCAACATGCGCGATTCGGCAGGCAGCTTAGGCAACGACAAATAAGCTACAAAAGCCCCTTTAGCCTTACTATACTCCGACATAGCCAGATAGCATAAACCCAGATTAAAATCCACATCTCCCATGTAGTTTGCCTGTAGTAATTTTACCTTTTCAAAAGCCCTGATAGCCTCTTCATAATTCTTAAACACCTGGGCATTTAGCTGGCCTATCATTATCCAGGCATCAATAAAATTGTCCTTTTCTTTAACGGCAAGTTTTAGCAGCGAATCGGCCGATTCAAAATGCTTATAGGCTATATGATTATCGGCACGGCTAAAATACTCCAGCGCTTTACCCTTGGCAGTTTCTTTAGTAGTAACCTGCGAGAAACCAAAAGCGGCCAGTAACAGTAAAACAGAAAGTAATAGGGGCTTTAGCATGTATATCTTTTGTGTGGTTTATAACTATTAAGGCACATTTAAATACTTATGAATCTGCAGCGATAGTTCCCATTGCTGGTTGTTCTTCACATAGTCTATCATCAACGGCAAAATCTCTTCTGCATCATCCCACTCTGGTTGCAAAAACAAACGGCATTCCGCGTTTACACCGGCAGCATTCTGCTCGGCCCAACGCAAATCATTGCGGTGCGCTATCACTACTTTCAATTCATTAGCAGCAGCCAGGCATTCTTTCAAAGGCAACTTAAACCGCTTGGGCGATACGCAAATCCAGTCCCACTCACCGCTTAGCGGGTAAGCACCCGATGTCTCAATATTTGTACGCACATTTTTTGAATGTAAAACGCGGGTCAATTCGTCCAGATTGTGCATCAATGGCTCGCCGCCGGTTATTACACAAATTTTAGCACCCGAGGCTACTACCATAGCCACAATATCGTCTACAGAAATCAGTGGATGCTTTCCAGCGTCCCAGCTTTCCTTTACATCGCACCAGGGGCAGCCGACATCGCAACCGCCCAGCCGCACAAAGTATGCAGCACTACCCTGGTAGAACCCTTCACCCTGTATGGTGTAAAAGTGCTCCATTACAGGTAATGCTATTGCCGGATTTACAGGTGCCTTCACAGGTAGCAAATTGAAAATAAAATAGGTAAAGCGGGTAAAAGGAATATCAACAAATGAGCAACCGTGAATTTAATACACTACAATGGTGTGAATTTAATTAGAACTGGGCTTGTTAAAACGCAAAACGGCCCCAATGGGGCCGCATTTTAGCGTTTGTATCTATTTTGATTAAATGCCTTTTACTGTAGCAACAGGCAACATTGTTTCGGTGCCGTTAGATGTAATCGCCTTTACACGGTAGTAAGTTAAAGCGCTGCTGGTGTTGTTATCGGTGTAAGTCATGGCTACTTCGCTTTTGCTTACGTTAGATACCATTTCGATTAAGGTAAAGTTCTGACCATCGAAGCTTTTTTCGATGCTAAACATAGCCACATCTACTTTGCCCGGGTTAGCTACGCTTAATACTACCGAGTTTAACTTTACAGCTGCATCCAGGTTAAGGGCAGTAGCAAGGGTAGTGATCGAATTTTCGATAGCGTTACCGTAGAACACGCGAACATCTGAACCAAACTTAGCCGAAGGCGAAGATGATATAGTGTTGTTTACAAAGTAAGCACCACCGTTACCGGCTGCATTGCCGCCAAAGTTGTAAAAGTTATTACCGGCTACCATGTTGTTGTTGTTAGCAATAGCGCCTTTGTTATCTATATCCAGCATAGCTTCCATTATAAGGTTGTTGCTGATGTGGCCTTCGTTAACTATTCTTTTGGTTACAGTGTTTCCGTTGTTTACAAACTTACCGTTGCGGGCTACTACCAACTCCTGCATACCTACCAGGCCTGCACCTTTTTCTACCTGCAGTGTGCCTTCTACTACTATGTTGCTGGTAAGTGTAAGCTGACCGGTTACTATTACTATATCGTTAGCGCCTATAGTTGAGCCTATGCACTTGCCGCCCCAAACCGCGTTATCCGACCATTTGCCCGAGCCTATCGTGTAGGTCTTTGCATTTACCGCTCCTAGTATCATCAAGCCTGCAAAAAGTGTAGATATTTTTTTCATGGTATCGCGTGTTATATCTTACTTTACGGGGGTATTTAAAAAAAGGTTACACGTGTTATTGACAAACAATTACTTGTTGATACAAAACATTGACTTTCAATAATTTAAATGAATTTTAATAGAAAAACACAAGAATAAACGTGTATTACAAGTTGCGGGTTTAGCCAAACAATTTGTAACATTTTTTTTGCCTGTTTTTTATGTAAAAAAACAGCGCTTTTGGGGTTTGGTAGTAACAGGTAAAAGCTACGGTTTGTAAATTAGATTTTACTTAAAAGCCCCAGAACCCGTTTTTAAAAAGGTAATGCGCCAAGGCAAAAGCGGCTAAGCTGGCAAAAGTATAGCTAAAGAAAACAAAACCAGTCACGTAAGAGGAAGTCTTTATGCCATAACGGAACCGAAGTACCGCCATCAGAAAAACTTTATCGAAGGTATAAGCTACAAAAGTGCCCATCGCAATACCCGGCAGCCCGATTTTGCCCGCCAGGTAAACACTCAGAGAGACGTTAATGGTAATTTCTAACAAAGAAGATATTAGCAGATACCTGTTGTGTTGTAAACCGGTTAGCACGGTTTGCGGAAACAAAAACCGCGGAATGGCTAAAAGCAGGTAGATGTTGAATATAATAGAGCTGTAAATAAAACTATCGCTAAAAGCATACTTATATATAACCGGGCTAAGTATCATTAGCACCATTGTTAATGGAAAAAAAATATGCATTAGCCGGGTAGAGCGCGCCTTCAATTCCTCCAGGCCCTGCTGCAAATTGCCGGATATAACCGGTACCATAGCCGTGCTAAAGGTATTGGCTACTATTAGCAATATAGGTAGTTCTTTAGCCCCATAGCGATAAACGGCAAAAAACATATCATCAAATTTGGCCTTTACTAGTATGCCATCTATATACTCGGCCGAACCACTGACAAATAAAGAACCGATAAGCGGCAGCGAAACCCGAATACCATTTAACTGTATACCAGAATCGAACTTAAACGAGGCAAACCGGCCCAGCAAAAACACGGTAAACAATAACCGGAGCAGGGCTACCACAATTAATCCATACATGGCATACTCTACCGGGTAGTTGTAATATACCGGTACTACCGCCACGCAAAGCGATAGAAAAGCAACTGAGGCACCATACAGCACAATTTCCGTCTTCCGGTCATTAAGGTATAGTATGTATTCTGCTACAAACGATGGGTTACTCAATAACAGGTACAGTATGGCAAGCTTTATCAGTTTACCATCACTTTGCTTATCCAAAAACCCCAAAAGGTTACTTGAGAATACCAGCAAAAGTACACCGGCCAGCAGGCTAAACAAAAAAAGTGTTACAAATGTATTGAACAGCACCGCCTTCTTCTCCTCCTCTCCTTTTTTAGGATAAATAGAGAGCATAGAGTTGATTAGCCCGCTTACCCAAAAAAAACTTACCATGCCGCTTACCAGCAAAAAAGTTTCAAAGTGCCCTATTTCGCTTTGTGGCAAACTAAGTTTGGCATAACAAATGCCGATAAGAATAAACGTGCCATACCGTATTAGCTGAAACAATTGAAGTGACGAAAGACTTGAAAATTTGAACACCGGTAATGGGTTTTGCGCCAAAATAATGTAATTATGATATTTGCTGGCTCCATTTTACACTGGCTTTTAGATTCCCCTCCTTCGCTGCAACCGCGGCGGCATTTTAAGGAGGGGTGGCTCGCCGAAGGCTAGACGGGGTGGTGGTGTAGCACGTGTAATTACCAATATGTTGAAACAATGTACTTCTACACCAATTATTAATAGCTTTGAAAACGAAAACCATCAACATGAAAAGAATAGCCTTTGTACTAACCAGCACTTTGTTTATAGCCGCCGTTAACCTTGCCTTGCAAACCAGCAATACTACTATGGTAAAAAATGGCATTAAGGTATCTCCGGCACCAGCTACTACCGATTACCCCGAAGCTAAAATAGCCCTGAAATCGCCCGCAGGCGGGTCAATCATCCCCGAAGGGAAAGATTCTTTCATCTTTTTTGTAAATAACTACACGCTGGGTGCCCAAACGCCCGATGCCGACCAGGTAATGTGTGCCAATAGCACCAAAGGCCAGCACATTCATTTTATATGGGATAATGCGCCCTACGTAGCCTCTTACAGCAAGGAGTTGGTACAAGAAGTCAAACCTGGCCATCATGTATTATTGGCATTTTTATCCCGCTCGTATCACGAAAGCCTAAAGCACAAGAGTGCCTATATTTTAAAAGAGTTTAGTACAGATAAAAAAGCAAAGGATAACTTCGACGAGAAAGCGCCTCACATTTTTGCCAGCCGACCCAAAGGAGAATACATAGGTGAAAAGGAAGTAAAACGGGTAATGCTCGATTTCTACCTGCTTAACTGTACCCTGTCGCCAAAAGGCTATAAAGTTCGCGCCACTATCAACGGTACCGAATTTATACTAACCAAATGGCAACCCTACATGATAGAAGGGCTTGCTTTAGGTGCAAACAAAATAAAGCTGGAACTGCTGGATAAAAACAATAAACCGGTAAACTCACCTTATAATGGTACTGAGCGCACTATTACTTTAAAAACAGATCCTCTTAAATAAGCTATTGGCAGGTATTTGGTTTTATTATAGAGCTGTTAGCGGTCTTTGTCTTAATACTAAATACTTTATACTCCCTACTTTTTTGAAATATGCTGTATATAATTATTTTTGCGCCGATTCAACACGGTGGCTGTAGCTCAGTTGGTTAGAGTAGCGGTTTGTGGTACCGCTGGTCGTGGGTTCGAGCCCCATCAGCCACCCATAATAAATTCAGAATCCCGCATTCTGGATCAGGAAGTAAAAAGAAGGTCGGCTACATGCCGACCTTTTTTATTTTTGTTTTAGTTCAAACAGAAGACAATATGAGAAAGATAAGATTTCGCGAAGCTCTGCGCGAAGCTATGAGCGAAGAGATGCGCCTGGACCCATCGGTATTTTTAATGGGCGAAGAAGTTGCCGAATATGATGGTGCCTATAAAGTAAGCCAGGGTATGCTGGCTGAGTTTGGTGCAAGGCGTGTAATAGATACACCCATAGCCGAGCTTGGCTTTGCAGGTATTGCCGTGGGAGCCGCCATGAACGGTACTAAGCCTATAGTGGAGTTTATGACCTGGAACTTTGCCATACTGGCCTTCGACCAGATAATAAACGGCGCTGCCAAAATATTGCCGCTAAGTGCTGGCTTGTTTAGCTGCCCTATAGTTTTCCGCGGGCCGCAGGGTTCTGCCGGGCAGCTGGGCGCTACCCACTCGCAGCAGTTAACCAATATGATGGCCTCTGTACCAGGGCTTAAAGTTGTATCAGTATCTAACCCTTACGATGCCAAGGGCCTTTTAAAGTCTGCCATCCGCGACCCGGACCCGGTTATATTTTTCGAAAGTGAGGTAATGTACAGCGATATGGGCGAAGTGCCCGAAGAAGAATACCTGATACCTATAGGTAAATGCGATGTAAAGCGCGAGGGTACCGATGTAACCCTTGTATCGTATAACAAGATGATGAAGGTGGCACTTAAAGCTGCCGATGAGTTAGAGAAAGAGGGCATCAGTGCCGAGGTAATAGACCTGCGCACCATTCGCCCGCTCGATCTTGAAACCATTGTAAACTCGGTAAAGAAAACCAACCGCCTTATTGTAATAGATGAGAGCTGGCCGTTTACTTCCATTGCTTCTGAAATTGCATTCCAGGTACAGCGCTATGCGTTCGATTATCTCGATGCACCGGTTCGCCGTGTGTGTGGTGCCGATACCAGCATGCACTATGCACCTAATTTGGTAGAGGCATATTTGCCAAGTGTAGCCAAGGTGGTAGCGGCGGTAAAGGAGGTCAGCTATAAATAAACCGGGAGATACACAGATACCTGTTTTAGTTCATCTGGAATTAGCGTCTGTATAGAGGCTATTTATGTAGCACTTCCCAAACAGATTTTTTCGCCAAGCGGGAAATGTGTCAAGTCAAAATGGAATTAAATTATTGACAATGAACTGTTTATAATTTTAGGTGTCAACCCAAAATTTAGGAAAGTGTAAACCCAGCCAAAATAAACAAATAAAACATAATTAAAATATATCACTAAAAAGCAGACCATTTATGTCCTTGCTGGCGGTTACATTTAAACAAACTGATGTTATATTTAGATGTAGTCGGTTTCTGTAGGCAAGACTTTATTTGATTGTATTAATGGCAAGCAAATTGGTTTATATTCACGTCCAAAAAATTACATTATGAGAAGAAATTTGATGTCTTTCCCTTTTAGTTATGTAGTACTGTTTTTTTGTTTGGCCGCTATAGCCGGTTGTGCTAAAGAGGGCGAAGATTTAACAACTGCTGTAGTTGGAAGATACCTTCGTGGCGCTGGCCCTACCGCTCTTCAGGTAACTGTTAACAAGGTAAATAATAATACTGTGGTTATTTCCTTACTAAGCCAGGACTTCACCAGTAACCACGGATCATGCACTATGAACAGCGCTACCTCTATTACCTTAAATGAAGCGACAGGTATAAATAACCCCAAAGACGAGCGTTATGTATCTACAGGAACCGCTACATTAGATGGCGATTACCTCAGCATTATGCGCCACGAAAAAATAATTACAAAATCTACCGGCGAGTTAAAAAGCGAATTTGATACTACTTACGTGGTAAAAAGACGTTAGTAGTTTCCTCTGCTCATTTTTGCGGCACGAGCGGATGCTCGAGCCAGTTCGAGTTAGGGATTGAAGTTACCGTACGAAGCCTATCATGTTGTTGGATGTATGCATGAATGGGACTAATTGTGTATATTTTATTTAAGTATATGTTCCCTTTTCAAATCGTCTATCAGCTCCACAACAAAATCGTGAAAAAGTAAAGTTTTAGGAGGTGTCATTTGGGCACCAGAGTTTCCTATAACTTCAAGTCTGAGTGTATCGTTATAATCATTTCTATAAATTTTACATTTCAACCCAGCGCCGTATTCATATAAATTGACGTCAAATTCTGGACTAGTATTTAAACCAAACTGATGATAACTTCTGGCCTTAATTAATAAAAAATCTTCAATCATTCTTTTTTGGAATATACTGGTGCCGTGAAGGACAGAGTTCAAGTGAATTGGATTTCGATTGCCAAAATATCTAAAGGCCTCCCGCAAATCACTAAGTGAACCACATACACGCCTCAAAAAATCAAGTTCTAAAATTCCAACAAAAGATGTAGAACTGAAATTACCCTCAAAACCATTAAATCTAATCATTCTATTAGCAATAGTAAAAGAGGTCCCACGTAGCCTCCTCAATTTTCTAATATTTAAAGCTCCCGATAAAATAAATTCAGAAACAAAAAATACCAACTTAGGCATTGTCTGTTGATTGTTGCTGGTATCAAGCAAATTAAAATATGACTTATCTTCTTCTGTAATTTGGATACTTGTAAGAATACTTTTCACCTCACGTTGTATTGCAAAGCGATTGTCGAATGTAAATTCTTCAATCGAATAAAACTTATCAATATACCCACTAAAATCAACGTTTGAACCGTACCGGGCTTGAAAAATATTTCTTATGTTTTCAATATCGCAAACAAAAATCACCTTATCAAAGCCAAACTTATTTTCGTTGGGAAATTTTGGATCAAGATGGGTTGCAAAGACATTAAGTAATCTAAAAATATGGTCAGGGTCAATCCTATCTAAATCATCAATAATCAAAACAGTTTCTTTTTCGGTAGGCGCTCTTAATTGATCGATTTGCACCCTAATCATTTCTGTAACTGCATCCTGTTCTTTAATGCTACCTTTTGTCTTCTCTATTTTTTTCAAATAAGTACTTATTCGATCAAAATCAACTTCTTCGTACTGCGCCTTTCCTTTAAGCGTGTTCTGTAGTAAAGGTTCTAATTGTTTCAATACAGGCAAAATTGCCTTACCTACCTTGGATACATTTTCTGCAAAAAAAGCAGTGAGGCCTGGAGTATTTTTAGCAAGAATAAATTCCGTATAAAGCCTATTCGAAAATTTAGAAAAGTCAATTTCAATTTTCTCATTGCATATTAACTCAAAAAATATATCGTATTTAATCAATTCAAAAATATCTTCATTTTTTGCTACAGCATAATGAACTGGACACAAAAAAACACATTCATAATTTGAAGCATTTTCTTTAAAAAATCTATCTAAAAAGTATGTTTTACCGGTACCAAATGGACCAGAAAAAATAATACGTTTGTTTCCTTTTAAAGAAAGATGATTTATGAAATCAAGTTTGGGTTGCTCGATTGAAATAGTAAACTCGCTTTTATCCATAAAGAACACTTTCTATTAAGAATGATTTATTGCTTAAACATTTTTTTCCAATCCTTCCTTCCTATTATTGCTTGGACAGATTCTTCATTAGAAACCGACGACTTGCCTTTTATTTCGTGAGAATAGACATTCTCCTTCATCTCTATGAAAATATCCTTCCAATTATTGGGATTCCGGAATGGCACTTTTAATTTATAACTACTCATTAGTAATGGTGAGAGTTTAGCCCCGAAGGATAACAGAATCGTTACAATATTTTGCTCTTGTTGCAACTGATGTGCGTTTATTACAATCGTATGGGTATCATTTAACGGTTGGCCATAATGAAGAACATTTACTGGTGCGATTATGCGCTTATCACTTCCGTTAAAACCGTACGAAACTCTATCGTTTGTTCCTGTTTGCCACCCATAAAAACTACCAGGATTACATATAATTCGATAAGTTAAATCATAATCATTTTGCAACGGCGATTGATTAAATATAAACGAATCAAACGTTAGAAAAACATTTGATCCATGTAGTTCAATTTTAACAGGGTTAATGTACCCTTCAAGTTTTGGGAAAGTGATTTTTTTAAATAGCGCTTCTATATAGTGGTGTGGAGCTGTGGCAGTCTGTCCATCCAATCTCATATAATACACATTTTCAAATTGATGGGGAGAGTATTCACTTTTAGGAACCTCAAAAATGTATGCATACTTATTTTCGCTCTCTATCCTATGGAATTTTATCCCTTTAGGGCTAGGTGTTATACGATTTGCAATTTTTGCGACAAAGTCGTCCTTATCGTATTTCTTTTCAACTAAAGATAATTCCCCTTTACAAGTTTTACCCTTTGCACCCGCAACCAACGCTCCTTTAGGTGCCCCCCAAATGATAATTCCTCCTTCAGAATTTAAAAATGCACAAATAGCACGTAAAATGCCTTTTTCTTTCGCAGGTATGCCGCCCAAATCCTTTTCATCTACTACGAAGGATTTATATTCTATTTTATCGCTTTCTTCCTTCTCATCCTTAAAATAGCTCAGAATATCACTGTATGATAAATCAGTAATATCAGATTTCCCAAAGAATAGTTCTGAATAGTTCATGTGTCTGTGTAATTTACTTCTCCGCATAAAACTTCTTTCCATCCTTCGCATAGTCTTTTAAGTACCTGCGCCGGCTTCCTCGCTGCTGTTCGAGTGTGGCGGAATCCAACTCGGAACAACTAATGTCCCCTAATATTTAACTCAGTTACTATTCAACAACATTTGTTCTTCTATTGTAAATAAACAAAATAATAATGGCTTATGCTATCCTATTATCACACAATTAAATTAAACATAATCACCATACGTAGCACACACATTACATGTTAGCGTTCCTCAAGCCGGGCAGGTTTCAGTTTTGAAAAATACCGGGGGTGGGGTAGCCACTTTGAAAAACAAAGCACTGAAAAACAATAACATAGTAAGCACAGGGGGTAGCCATTTTTCAAAAATGAGCCTGTAGTATATCGCGCAAAAAGGTTAGCCTAAACAACGCATTAGCTACCCCTCCGCATAAAACTTCTTCCCCTCCTTCGCATAGTCTTTAAGTATCTGCGCAGGTTTAAAGCGGGCGCCGTATTTGGCGGTAAGGTCGTCCATTAGGGCGATAACGTTGGCAGCGCCTTTGGTATCTATGTAACGGAATGGGCCGCCGCTGAATGGCGGGAAGCCAAGGCCGAAGATGGCACCAACATCGCCATCGGTAGGGCTTTCGAGTATGTTCTCCTGCAGGCACAGCAGACACTCGTTTAGCATCATCATGCCCATACGGTTCTGTATGGTTTCTATAGTAAACTCCTTACGCGTAGGGTTGTTGAAGTATTTGTAAATCTCTTCGTTTATGCCGCGCTTCTTTCCTTTCTCATCGTACTTGTAGAAACCGCGTTTGTTCTTTTTGCCGTGGTAGCCGTCTTTAAACATTTTGAGGATGGCATCGTTGGTGCGGGCACCTTCGCGCTTCTTGGCTTCTATAGCCAGGTCGCCGGTCATAATGTGTGCGCCTACATCTATACCCACTTCATCCTGCAGGGTTACAGGCCCTACCGGGAATCCCCACATCTTCATAGCCTTATCTATCAGGCCGGCTTCGCAGCCTTCTTCAATCAACAGGAAACACTCGTTCATGTACGGGGCCAATATGCGCGTGGTGTAGAAGCCGGGGCCATCGTTTACTACTATGCAGGTTTTGCCCTGGCGGATGCCTAACTCGAAGCAGGTAGCCGTAACCCAGTCGGCAGTCTTAGGTGTTTTTATTATCTCCAGCAAAGGCATTTTAGGCACCGGGCTGAAGTAGTGCATCCCAATTACATTTTCGGGGCGGGCTGCTTTCTCCGCTACATGGCTTATAGGCAATGCTGATGTATTGCTGGCAAATATAGTATCGGGTTTGGTGGCAGCTTCGCAGTCGGCTACTATGCGCTGCTTAAGTTTTATCTCTTCAAACACGGCTTCTACTATCACGCTCACCTTATCAAAACCGGTGTAGTCTAACTTGCTTTGCACCCGGTTCATTATCTCTTCAGCCTCGGGCTGGGTCATGGTTTTACGCTTAATCTTTTTGGCCAGGTCACTCCATATAGTTTGCTTGGCCTGCTGCAGGGTTTCTTCTTTAATATCCTTCAGCAATACATTAATACCATCTAAGGCACTTACCTGCGCAATACCTGCGCCCATAAAGCCGGCACCTACCATGGCTATATTATCCAGAGGTTTAATTTCGGCTTTGCCTTCATACGGGTTTTTCTTTTTCTCCGTCATATTGAAGAAGATCCGGATTAGCTGACGGCTCTCATTGGTTAGTATCAACTCTTCAAACTTCACTGCTTCGGCATCAAGGCCCTTCTCCATACCCTGCTCCATGCCAATCTCTACGCACTCCAGTATTTTAAGCGGCGCGGGGTAGTTGCCTTGTGTTTGTTTCATCACCATCTCTTTAGCCTTGCGGTAAATAATGCCACGGGTAATTGGGTTGCTCTCCAACACCTTCTCTAGAAACTCACGCTTATCTTCGCGCTTGATAGGTTCTTTGGCAAGCTTAAGTGCAAAATCAATCGCAGCATTCAACAAACCTTCTTTGGTGGTTATCTTATCGGCCAGGCCTATCTTTTTGGCTTTACCAGCATATATTTTTTTGCCAGTCAGCATCATGTCAAGCGCTTTCTGTATACCAATTAAACGAGGTAAGCGCTGTGTGCCACCACCACCCGGCAATAAGCCGAGCATAACCTCGGGCAATGCAAAGTGGGTGCTTTTATCATCGCTCACTATCCGCCCGTGACAGGCCAGGGCAATTTCGGTGCCGGCACCCAGGCAGGCACCGTTGATGGCAGCTACTACCGGTTTACGGCCTTTCTCTAATTTATTAAGCGATACGTGCCCGTTTCGGGTAAACTGAATGAAATCGCCTTTCTGCTTTACCTTGCCAAACATATCTATATCCGCACCGGCTATCCAGTCTTTCTTCTTACTGATAATAACAGCAGCCTTTACAGCAGGGTCGTTCTCCAGTTGCTGAAACATTTTGTCTATCTCCTCTACAAATTCGAGCGATACTTTGTTTATCTTTTCGTTCTGATGGTCGAGCCAAACAATGGCTACTCCGTTATCCCTTTTCTCGATGGTGGCAATTTGCGACATAGTATGATTTGCTTTAGATTTAGCCGTGAATATATAAGCAATTTTGTTTTAACAGCCTAACATTATGAAACCCGCAAAACTTCCATCCACACTCTTGCTACTTGCTTTTTTATTATCCAATGCCAGCCATGCCCAACAATTTTGGTTAACCACGCCCGAGTTTCAGGGAGGGCCAAAAACCGCCATTGCGCTTAAAGGCGATAGCACCATATTTGTAGCTACAGCCTCAGGTATTATACGCAGCTACAATCAGGCATATAAATTTGATACCTGCTTTACCAATCCCAACATATTCTCGCTGCTAATTACTGCCAACCAACACCTGCTGGCCGGTGGTGTAGGAAAAATATACCGCAGTACCGATAACGGCCACACCTGGGACAGCGCCGTGCTGAATAACAACTTTGGTATAATGAAAATGCTGCAACTACCCAACGGGCACCTTTTTGCTACCAGTGGGGCCCTGGATGCAACCTACACAGGTGCCGGGGTATATTACTCGGATGACGATGGTGTAAGCTGGGCACAGCGCAACACCGGCCTGGGCAATTTATTGTTTGCCGATGGCCTGGCCGCCGATAAAAACAACCGACTGTATGTTACTACTGCCGACGAGCTTTCTACCGGCAATGCAGGTTTGTTTTACAGCGATAACGAAGGCCAGCAATGGAACCACGTAGATATTTCTTTTAACGGGCAAAACGCAATTGAGGATGAGCTACAGGTAACTTTTACCTGTGGCCTTTCTGTTGCACCTAACGATAGTATATATCATAGTTTTGAGGGCGTGGCCAACAACACCGGTGTGCGGCTAAACCTACGTAAACATATTGCGGATGTAAGCAACAACAGCAAGTGGGACCAATACCTTGTAAACAAC
Organism: Chitinophagales bacterium; assembly: GCA_035299425.1. GTDB lineage: Bacteria > Bacteroidota > Bacteroidia > Chitinophagales > LD1 > Bog-950. The sequence goes on from DATGWP010000206.1 coordinate 60,615, forward strand.
ACTAACATGTTTTGGATGGACCGTGCACTGGGTGATATACACTTTGCCCAAAATGGCGACTGGTATAGCAGCCATGCCAACACGATAAACCTTGGCGGCACTTACTTTAGAAAAAACAATACTACCACCTGGCACCGCCACGATGAAGGCCTGGGGTTGGACGTATACCTGCAACGCAACTGGCAGCGGCATGTAGAAACATCTAACGGTAAAATATTTATGGTACAGAATTTAGATGAGCGCATTTATGTAACTGATACAAGCAGGTATACACCTACAGCTATAAACGAAACAAACAACAAACCGGTTGTTACCATATATCCTAACCCGCAGGCAGCAGGTGCAAGTGTAGCCGTAGCATTTGATAACGAAGAGCAAAAGCAACTTACATTGCTTGATATAACGGGTAAGCTAATGTTTTCAACAAAGACCAGGGATAAGTACTATAGTTTAAAAACACCAGATGCGGAGGGATTGTATATTTTGCATATACAACAAAGAAACAGGCAACAAGCGCTAAAGCTTGTAGTGTATTAAACTCCCGCATATTAATGGAATTACTAAAACGGATAACCTATTACTTTATACCTGAAGAATTTAGTGGCGATGATGATGAAAAGCGGCGCTATACATTTTTAATATGGCTTGGGCTTATAGTGGGACTTAACTATGCCTTTTCACTAAGCATGATATCGTTTTTTGTAACCCTGAATGTATTTCAAAAAAGTATAGCAGCATTTGGCACATTGGCTAACCTGGCCGGGCCGGTTTTATTAAAGTGGCGTTTCCCGCGTTTTTGGGTTAGCCAACTGGTGTTGTTGGGTAACATAATGTGCTTTATAACTCTTAATTACAGCATGGGCGGTGTTACCACTACCACTGCCATCTGGATGTGTTCGTTTCCGCTATTTGCGCTTATACTTATGGATTGGAAACAATCGATACTGTGGGGAATTATTAGCGGTGGCATTGCACTTACCTATGCTATACTTGAATATTCGGGAAGGTTTACCACGTTTAATGTGTTTGGAAAAGAAACACCGCTGGTGTCGTTTGTAATGCTGCTGTTTTTTACAGCCACGGTTATAACACTTTACTATGTAATAGACCAGATAAAAAACCGGTTGGTAGTGCAGTTGAAAGATGAGAAGCAAAAATCGGATACGCTATTGCTAAACATTTTACCCGAAGAGGTGGCCGAAGAATTAAAAGCCAAAGGAACGGCCAATGCCAAATTGTTTAATGATGTAACAGTGCTGTTTACCGACTTTAAAGGATTTACTAAAGTTAGTGAACTACTAAGTCCGCAGGAACTGGTAGATGAGCTACACGCCTGCTTTTCGGCCTTTGATGAAATATGTGGCAAATACAACATTGAAAAAATAAAAACCGTGGGTGATGCCTACCTGGCGGTTGCTGGTTTGCCAGTACCCGATAATAACCATGCGCAAAACGTAGTGAAAGCTGCAATAGAAATTTCTGCTTTTATGCAGCAGCGCAAAGCCGAAGCTACCTTTGGTGCCAGGCAGGCCTTTGATGTGCGTATTGGTATACATAGCGGCAGTGTAGTGGCCGGTATAGTGGGTGTAAAGAAGTTTGCCTACGATATATGGGGTGATGCAGTAAACACTGCCGCCCGTATGGAGCAAAACAGCGAACCGGGTAAGATAAATGTAAGCGAGGCTACCTATAACCTGCTATGCACCAATAGCAAGTGCAAATTTGAATACCGCGGCGAGATTGAGGCAAAGAATAAAGGTAAACTGAAGATGTATTTTGTAAAAAGTGCATAAACAAATCCATGCAGCGTTTCATTTCTTAGCTATTAATACAATAGCACCTGCACTTGACATTTTTATTTCTCAGCCTTATATTAAAAGCAGCCCACACGCAATAGCAAATTACCGGCTATTGAATAACCGGCAAGTAAGCGTTTTATTAAAAAGGCAAAGCCATGCTAAAGAAAAAACCTCTGTTTATTATCAATTACCAATGCTACAGTTGTAACCAACAATGCAGCTATACTGACACGCAGAAAGCAACCTGCAGATATTGCGAAGAATGGGTAAATATGGTAGAAACCGGGCGGCAACCAATTGCTGTACCAGTGCCCGAATCGCCAATTAAAAATAACGTTTCGGGAATGCTTAGCAGATTTGACACTGAAAAAGAAGTTGCTTACACTTTTAACTAAGCCAAGCAGCAATCAAAGAGCAGAAAGTTACCTCTACACGCACTTAATTACCCTCCACTTTTATGAAACGTAAGCGCTGCACCTGACCACCTGAATGCAGCTCTGCTATATATACACCATGTGATAGCGCAGTAAGATCTACTATCTGTTTGCTTCTATTAATTGGCTTTTGGGCTACAAGCTGGCCTGTTTGGTTATATATTCTAAGTAGCCCAGCAGGATAAGCAGTTTCAACTGTAACAATTTGTGAGGCAACCGTAGGATACAGTTTAAAGTAAACTGTACTTGGATACTCCTTTATAGCAGAGATTACCGTGGTGTCTTCACTATTTACAAACTGCACACAACGCGAGTTGGCAAAGCATTCGCCGGTGCTGATTGTAACATATACGCTGCCAGTATCGGCAAATACAAATACGTTGTCGCTGCCGTTAGCTATAATATTATTGGTATTGCAATCAACCAAAGAATAGCCCTGAAAGCCAGGCGCTGCGGTTATGGTATCGCCGGATACCGTAATTGCTGTATCCATATCCTGGACGGTTAAGTGCAGGGTAATTACCGAATCGCAACCGGCCTGATTGGCAATTGTATCGGTATAATCGCCGGCAGTTGAAAGCCACTGGCCATTGAATAAATAAGGGTTGTTGCTGCAAGCAGTATCACTAAACTCGCCAAAAGTAGCCACACCAGAGTCTATCTGAATTTTGTAAGGTGCCTGAAAATTCAGGCTTTGAGGAACACCTAAAAAAGTAAAATTAGCTGTATAGTGTATGGTGAACTCATAAAGTCCTACGGGAGCATCGGCCAGACCAAATATACTAATGCACCCACGTTCGCCACCGGCCATATAACCCGATATCGGATTGGTAGAATACGAAAGCGATGCCGGTAGACCCTGCATAGAATCTAACTGTACATAGTTAACCGGGAAAGTACCCAGCTGAACCGTAACCGATTCAGGAGCAAAAATCTGTATCACCTCTTCATATTGCGAACCCAGGCAGGCATGTTTCAATACAGTACCTGTATCGGGGTGAAAGCCCCATGATTGGATGGTGCTGTCAATGGTACATTGCGCCTGCGAGGCAACAGCAAGTAATAAAGCGATGCAAAGAGTAAAAATTCTGTTCATACCTACGGTTTAGCTATTGCCCGAAAATACTAAAGTACTTCATCATTCGTTGAAACAGTTTAAACCAGGAAGTATATCGCTAAAGTTTGCTAATACTTACTTGTTTTACCGAATATTGGGTGCAAATTTGGCTTTTGAACTTAAAATTATTCATGTATCGTATTGTCTTGTTTACCGGTTTGCTCCTCTCCTGCCTTGCAGCATCGTCTCAATGCGTAGCGCCGTTTCAGGACATCAACAACTTTGTGTATGTATTTGATGGCGGCGAATCGAAGTATATAGAGAACCTGCCCCTGCGTTCGTTTAAAGTGGGCCGTAGCGGTGTAATGGGTTACATAGGCCAAAACAACCGGCTGAAGGTTTATTACAAAGGGAAGGTATATACCGTAAACGATGGCGACCCTGCTTACTATGTAACCGATAACTGGATGCTGTACAATAACTTTAACCAGATAAAGGTATTGTATGACAATGAATTTAAAACGCTGGAAAATTTTTTCAGGCCGGGAACAGATTCGCTTTACTACAGCGATAGCCTGATACTATGGACCAACGTAATGAACGAGCTAAACATATTTTACAATGGCAAAACGCAATTACTGGAGCGCACCGAAATAACCCGCGCCAAAGCAGGCGATAATATTTTTGCCTATGTAGAACGAAATGGAACTTTTAAGGTGTTTTACCACGGCGAGATAAAAACCGTTGAGACTTATGAGCCGCTTAATTTTCTGGTAGAGCGGGATATGCTGGTGTATGTAGACTGGTATGGCAACATTAAGTATTACCAGTTTGGCCAAAGCCACGAAACACAAACTATAATGCCCTACGAATACTGGGTGGGTGAAGGCTTTGCTGCTTACATCAGCCAGTTGAAGCAGTTGGTAGTGTATTATAACGGTGAGGAGATTACGTTGATGAACGACAAGCCGGTGGACCTAACCGTAAAAGAAAACCTGGTAGTATATACCGATAAAGGCAAAAATTTCTGGTGCTGGTACAAGGGTAAAAAATACTGGCTGGAACGCTACATACCTCTTAGCTATGTGGTGGATAACGATATTATTATTTACCAGGACCTAGACGGAAGATTAAAGGCATTTTACTTTGGCGAGCAGATGCAGGTAAGCGACCAGATTGTAAAGAAGTATAACCTGTATAATGAGGCCGTTACCTACTCTATAATGCCCTACCAGACCAAGGTGTGGTGCAATAAGAAGACCTATACTTTTGAGTAGAGCCTGTTTCCGAAGATTGCTTCGTCCCCCGTCAAAGCACGGACTCTTCGCAATGACGAACAGGGTTA